>DASSGB010000227.1:0-17665 GCA_035693825.1 Anaerolineales bacterium | reverse complement strand
TCCACCGGAAGCGTCGCCAGCGCGAAGACAGTGCCGGCAGCGAACGCCAGCAGCCCCACGGAGGCCAGCTGGAGGCTGTTCATCAGCAGTCCGACCAGGATCAGAATCCAGCCCAGGCTGGAGCCGATGTTGACGACTGGTACGAGGGCGCTGCGAAGACGAAGCGGACCATAGGCATCCCGATCCTGCTGCGCGTGGCCGATCTCATGCGCGGCAATCGCCAGCGCCGCCACCGACGGCGCCTGGGCGACGCCGGCCGAAAGGCGGAGCATCTTCGAGCGCGGATCATAGTGGTCGCTCAGCCTCCCCGGCGCCATTTCGACGCGCACCTCGTGCAAGCCGGCATGGCTCAACAGCCGCTGGGCGGCCTCGCCGCCGCTGAGATCATATCGATTGCGGACCTGGCTCCATCGACGATAGGTGCTGCTGACCCACCATTGGGCCAGCAGGGACAGCAGAAACGCCGGGATCATGAAGACATAGTAGTTCCACGCCATACGGCACCTCCCTCAGGGCAGCATGTCAAGCAAGACCTCGACGGCCCGCTCGAGCTGCGGGTCGCGATCGGCCTCGAAATCCTCTTCCGTGAGTACCACAACCACGTCGGGCTTGAGCCCCACGTCTTGGATCGAGCGGCCATCGGGCGTATACCACAGCGCGATCGTGACGCGCACGGCGCCGCTGTCTCCGGACAGGGCACGCCAGTTCTGCACCGATCCCTTGCCGAAGGTCGTCTCGCCGACGAGCAGCCCGCGATCGAGATCCTGGACCGCACCTGCCAGGATCTCCGAGGCGGAGGCGGCGCCTCCGTCGATCAATACCACCAGCGGTATCTCGGTGGCCAGGCCGCGGCCGTCGGCCGTGTAGATTTCCTCGCGATCGTCGCCGAATCGTTCGACCAGGATCGTCCCCTCCTGGATGAACTCGGAGGTGATGTCGACGGCCGAGGTCAGGAAGCCTCCGCCGTTCCCCCGCACGTCGACGATCAGCCCGACCGGATCCTCTTCGAGCAGGTCCGACAGGGCACGCCGCAGCTCACGGTGCGTCTGTTCGCTGAAACTGAAGAGCCGGACGTAGGCGACACCGTCCTCCAGCATCCGGCTTTCGACGCTGGGCACGGGAATGGTCTCGCGCACAATCTCGACGTCGAACGCTTCCAGCTCGCCCTCGCGGCGGATGGTCAGCAGCACACGGGTGCCCGCCGGACCGAGCACGCGGTGAATCACGACGCGGCCTGACAGATCCGTGACGTCTTCCCCGTCGACGCCGACGATCTGGTCGCCGGGTTGAAGGCCGGCCCGCTCCGCGGGCGAGTCGGGCATGGGGGCAATGATCGTCAGCAGATCGGCGTCGGTATCAACCCAGGCGCCGATTCCATCGTACTCTCCCTCGAGCGGGATGTTCGCCTGCTTGTACTCATCCGGATCCATGTAGCCGGTGTGCTCATCGCCCAGCGCCTCGAGCATGCCGCGGATGGCCCCACGCATGAGGGCGACATCATCCAGGGGTTGGTGAACGAACTCCTGGTGGATGATGTCCCAGGCTTCCCAGAATGGAGCGAAGAGCGATTCGCGTGAAGCGGTGTCCTCGGGGACCTCATTCGAAACCGGTGGCGCGCCCTCGGTCGGTCGCGGCGCGGCAGGCGACTTCGCCCAGTTGGCGATGGCCGAATCGGGAAAGGCCCGGGGTATCACGAGTCCCAGAATGAGGCCGGTCGAGAGCAGGGCCAGGGACAGAATCGCCCCGAGGCTCAGCCCGGCCAGGACGCGGCTGCCTTTAGATGACATGCAAACTCCTGCGCGTGTCCACGCGTGAGAAGCCTAGCACACGTTCTTAAGAGAAGCGTTAGAAGCGCCTGACATCATACCGACAGCCCGTGTCGGGCCATCCATGTCGCCAGCAGATCCGGGTATGTATCTTTCCCGGCGCGCTCCGTGTACTCCAGCAAGGCCAGGCCGTCGAGAGGGTAGACGGGGTGGCACGAGGTCGGCCATGCGCCGCCCGGCGCTTCGACCACGGCATCCACCACCGGAGCGATGACATCCGCACGTTCCAGCCGCGGCACGATCCGCTCGGCCGTGACGATGACTTTCTCTGCAACGAGGGCCAGCTCGCGATCCAGGCCCAGGTGGGCACCCAGTACGGCATTGCCTGCAGGATCGGACTCCAGCGCGTGCAGGACGGCGACGTCGGCACTCAGGGCGGGGAACGCCGTGAGCACCTCGCCGCTGTAGGGGTCGACGACGGTGCGCACGTCCGGCCGAAGGCGGAACATATCCGTTCCGGTCCAGGCCGGCGACGGAAGGAATCCCACGCCGCCCATGTGCGCGCGCAGTCCGAGCGCGAGGCTGGCTTCACTCTCCTCGATGACTTCGACCTCGCCGCGGCCGACGGCTTCCGTGAAATGGGGGGCCAGCCCGAACACTTCCAATCCGAAGTAGCAGGTCCGGACCCGGCGCACCAAGCCGGCCCCCACGAGGACGTCGCTCTCCACTCCGGCGGTGAAGTTCAACAACGTGATCTCGCGCGGCGCGTGGACGAGGGCATGCCTTCGGACCATCGCCAGCGCGAAGGCCGCAGGGCGACGGTAGAGGGTGACGCCGCCGAAAGCCAGCGTGGCGCCCGAATCCGGAATGAGGCCCACCGCATCGGTCAGGCTCATCCTTTTGTCATCTCGGATCGCACGCGATGGTGTGGTCATCGGACGGATGCCGGCACGCCAAGCTTCGTCAGAAGCGCGGGCAAGTCGTGCATGGAGTCGATCTGATGCCCGAATCCGGGCGGCGGATCCTTGGTGCCCACCAGCACGGTTGTCATGCCCATCTTCGCCGCCGGTTCGAGGTTGCGAGTTATGTCGTCCAGAAGCAGGCAGGCGGCAGCTTCCGATTCTCTCGCCAACTCCATCGCGCGGCGATAGGCCCTCTCGTCGGGCTTGTGGAGCCAGTCCAGGTCGATGACATCGATGATCTGATCCACGACCCCGTCCAGCCCCAGACGATCGAGGACCCGTCCCGCGTGCCACCGGTCGGCATTGGTTAAGACGATCTTGCGCAGGGGGATCGCCGCCAGGATGGCGCGGGTCGCGGGGTCCGGTTGGAGGTAGTCCGCCAGCGGCAGGTCGTGGACGTACCGCAGGTATTGGAGGGGATCGATACCCTGATGCAGCCGCAGGCCGGTCAGAGTCGTGCCGTATCGATGGAAGTACTCATCGCGCAGCGAAGAGGCCCGATCGGACGGAACACCGGCGATCTCGACCATGAAGCGCAGGATTCGGACGCCGATGGCACTCCACAGCCCGGTGGCACTGGCGTAGAGGGTGTCGTCGAGATCCAGAAAGAGAATGCGAAAGGGTCCGGCCACAGGTCACGGAGGATCGTCTTGCGTGTAGACGCGGATGTTGTCCTCCCGCGGAGGGCCCAGTCGGCGTCCATGGACCGCCCACCACACGCCGAAGGCGAGGACGAGGCCTGCCAGGCCGACGGCCAGCTCGGCCCATGCCAGACGGTAGGCAGCCCACCGGATGAGCAATACGGCCAACGGCAGGTCGAGCAGGAGGACAATGAGAAATCGCCGCCGAGGCACGCTGCGGATCGTCGCCACGACAACCGCCAGGCCCAGGACGGCGATCAACAACGCGTTGGCCCAGGACATCGATGGCAGTATATCAGCGATCAGTCGTCAACCATGGGCCGTCAGCCATCGGCCATCAGCGACCGGCGATCGGTGCCACGGCGCCCCGGTGCCTTATTGCCCGATGACCTATAATCACGCGGCGAGGCCCCATGCCCATCCGAGTCCTGCCTGAGTCCGTCGCCTCGGCCATCGCCGCCGGGGAGGTCGTCGAACGCCCGGCCTCGGTCGTCAAGGAGTTGGTGGAAAACGCGCTGGACGCAGGTGCCCAGCGCATCGAGATCCGGCTGCGGAGTGCCGGCGAGGATCTCATCGAGGTCGGTGACGACGGAGCCGGGATCGCGGCCGACGAGCTGGCGCTGGCCACCTCGCGCTATGCGACCTCCAAACTGCAGACGATCGAGGATCTGTATGCGCTGCGAAGCCTCGGCTTTCGGGGAGAAGCCCTGGCGTCGATCGCCGCCGTGTCGCGGCTGGAGATCGTCAGCCGGCCGGAAGGCGCCGCGGCGGGCGCGCGCCTGACAGTGGAGGGCGGAACGCTCAGCGCACCGACCGCCGTGGGTGCGCCTCACGGTACGCTCGTGCGCGTGCGAGACCTCTTCTACAACACCCCGGCGCGCCGGAAATTCCTCAAGTCCGAGTCGGCCGAGCGACGTCGCATTCACGATATGATCGGCCGTTATGCTTTCGCGTACCCCGGCGTGTCTTTCCATCTCACACAGGATGACCGCCTCGTGCTTCAGTCCTCAGGAGACGGCGACCGTCGCCAGGCGCTGGCCGCCAGCCTCGGGCTGAACACCGCCCGCGAAATGCTCCTTCTGCCCGAGCCCGCGGCCGACGTAGAGGTCCGAGTCGAGGGACTGATCGGCCCGCCCTCCGTGCACCGCGCCAATCGACGAGAGCTGACCTTCTTCGTCAACGGGCATCTGATCCAGGACGCCGGTCTGGCGGCGGCCGTGGTGCAGGCGTATCACGGGCTGCTGATGGTCGGCCGCTACCCGATGGTCTTCCTGTGGATCGAGGTTGCGCCGGACGAGGTGGACGTGAACGTCCATCCCGGGAAGGCTGAGGTCCGGTTCCGCCGGCCGGACCTGGTCTATGGCCGAGTGCAGAGGAGCTTGCGGACGACGCTCTTGAATCAGGCAGGTGCGCCGGAGATGGACCTACCCAGGGCCTGGTCCTCGGCCGGGCCCGACATGAGGACCCCGTTTGCGCCGCGCGCCTCGGATGATGAAATGGAAACGGCCGCCTCAGTCCATCTCACGTTGTCGATGTTTCCTCCACCGGCGCGGCCGAGCGGCGCTTTGCCGCTGCTGCGAGCCGTGGGGCAGGTGGGATCCTCCTATCTGGTGGCCGAGGGTCCGGACGGGCTCTACCTCATCGATCAACATGCAGCGCACGAACGCGTGCTGTTCGAGGCGATGATGCGCGCCCAGGCCGAGCATCATCTCGAGGTCCAGACTCTGCTCGATCCTCAACCGGTGGAGCTGCAGCCGGAGGAAATCGGCCGTCTCGAAGAACTTCTGCCGACGTTGGAAAGCCTCGGCGTCGCCGTCGAGCCGTTCGGCGGCGCGACGGTTCGGGTGCGATCGCTGCCGGCTCTGGCTTCGCATCTTCGCCCATCGGATGTCCTGCGGACCGTCCTGGGGCAGGCCGAGGACGATGAGACGCCGCTGGCGGCGGAAGTTGAAGCGCGCCTGGCGGCCCGCGTGTGCAAGCGGGCGGCGGTCAAGGCCGGGCAGATTCTGTCGCTGGCCGAACAGGACCGACTGGTTCGCGACCTGGAAGCCTGCCGCTCGCCGCGCACGTGCCCTCACGGGCGGCCCACGATGATTCACATCTCCGTAGATGCGCTGGAGCGGCAGTTTGGGAGGCGAGGCTGAACGGGAGTCGTCAGTCGTCAGACATGTGTCTGAAAGGTTGATGATGACTGGTGACTGAAAACTGAAGACTGAAAACTGATGACTGACGACTAGCGAAGTGGCCGAGTGTCGCTGGCGGACGACAGACCGCCGGGGAGTCGAACGAAGAACGTGCTGCCTTTCCCCGGCTGGCTCGCGACCGTCAACGTTCCCTGAAGGCCTTCGACAATCCGCTTGGCGATCACCAGGCCCAGCCCGGTGCCCGCGATCATCCCCTCTCTTTCCGGCACACGGTAGAAACGTTCGAAGATGTGGGGCAGGCTGTCCGCCGGAATGCCGTGGCCCGTGTCGGATACGGCCACGATGACTTCGGAGCCCTCCGCCGAGAGATCGACGCGAACGTTGCCGCCGCGCGTGTTGTACTTCACCGCATTCGTGAGCAGATTGAGCAAGACCTGCTTCAGGCGGTTGCGATCTCCCTGAACCGGCGTCAGCGGCGGATCGTCCCCGGTCTCGAGGCTCACCCCTTCGGCCTCCGCCAGCGGGCGCACGATCTCCAGGCACTCTTGAACAAGCCCCCCCAGGTGGATCGGTTCGCGGACGAACTTGCCCCTGCCGGACTCCAGGCGGGCCAGCTCCAGAAAGTCGGAGGCCATGTCGTTGAGCCTCACGACCTCGCCGTAGACCGTCTCGGACAGCTTGCGGCGCTGATCCTCCGGCAGATCCGGCCTGCGCAGCAGGTGCGCCGCGGCCGTAAGAGCAGACAGCGGCGTGCGCAGCTCGTGCACCATCTCCGACACGAGGTCGCTCTGCTGGAACAGGCGTGAGTTTTCAATGGCGATGGCCGCCTGCGCGGCCAGGAACTGCATCAGGCGGACGTCTTCATCCGTGAACGACCCCGTGCGCTTGTTGACCGCCTCCAGCACGCCGATGATCTTCTGCTTCGTGCGGAGGGGAACCCCCAGCACCGACCGCGTCTGAAACCGGGTCAACACGTCGACTTCCCGGAAGAAGCGCGAGTCGCTGAGCGCGTCGTGCACGTTCAGCGGCTCGCCGTGCATGAACACCCATCCGGCAATGCTGTTGTCGGTCGGCACCACGATCCGGTCCAGCCCGTCGAGCAAGACGTTGGTGGCGGCCTCGAAGTGCATGTGGCGGGTCTTCGGATCGTAGAGCAGCAGCGAGGTCGCCTCGCAATCGCTCAGTTCCTGCGCCGCCTCGACGACCTGAGTCAGCAAGGCGTTCAGGTCGAAGGTGGAAGCCAGGTTGTACGTGACTTCAAGGAGGCGGTCGTACCGGCGAAGGAGTTGGGGGTAATTGCGGATCGCGGACTGTTCGCGTTCGGACTCGGGTCTGGTCTCGCTCACAGGGGCTACCACCGCCGCCGCCGGCTAACGCGCGACCAGATGCAGATTGGTGGCGATGTGCTCGGCGAGCTTGTGAATCTGGTCGCTGACCAGGCTCTCCGGGTGGACGACGATCAACGGGCGGCCTCCCTGAGCCGCCTGGTGGGCTTGCTCGGGTGCAGGCGAAAGAATGCCCGCCAGCTCCAGGCCCAGCTCGATGGCGACCTGGCGCCACGGCAGCTGCAAGCTGGTCCGTTCCCGCGTGACCAGGGCCAGGTGAATCTTGTGACGGCTGATGCCGGAGGCCTCCAGGTCGTCCACCAGGGCGCGGGCGATCGCCGTCGAGGGATACAAAGGCTCGGTCACGACCATCACCCGATCGCTCATCTTGAGCATCGGTTTGACGTACGGCCGCAGTCCCTCCCCCAGATCGGCGACGACGACGTTGCACATGGCCGCCAGGTTGTTGACCACCGCTTCCATCTGGGCGACGGCTCTTTCGAGCTCGGTTTCCTTGGGCTGGGGGGAAGCCAGAAGCAGGCGAACGCCCGTCCGATCGCCGATCAGCTCGCCTTCGACCGAGCGAAGATGGATATCCTTCAGCGAGCGGGTCAGCAGATTGGTCAGGCCCACCGGCTCTTGATGGCCCAAGCTGAGGCCGATGGAGCCTCGACCGGGGTTGAACTCCGCCAGAACCACGTCCTGACCGCGCGACTGAAGGGAAACGGCGACGTTCAGGGCGAGGGTGGACGTGCCCGTGCCGCCCTTGGCGCCGAGGAACGAAATCAGCTTGGCCCGGTCGGTGGGCGCGGCTTTGCCTTGCGCGGCGCGTGCCAGCACGGCTTTCACGTGGGCGGTGAGCTCGGCCGGATGCGTCGGTTTCGTCAGGTAATCGTCGACGCCGGCTTCGAAACCGGCCACCTTATCGTCGACCATCGTCTTGGCGGTGAACATGATGATGGGAATGCCCGCCAACGCCGGGTCACTGCGCAGCCGGCGCGTGACCTCGTAGCCGTCCAGGTCGGGCATCATGACGTCGAGCAGGATGAGCTGGGGGTGTTCGGCGGCGGCCTTGTTCAGTCCCACGGCCCCGTTGCTGGCGACCGTGATCTCATAACCTTGCCGCTCGAGCATCAGGCCGACGAGTTTCAGGGTATCGATGTCATCGTCGATTATGAGGATCTTGTCGGCCATGGGGTGGGTCCCCGCCGCGCGGGCGTTTGAGTCTAGCACAGATGGCGGCCAGCCGCCAGCTTCCGGGCTCCGGCGCGCCGTTTTCGCGTGCGGGCGGCGGTCCTCCGCGCTGGGTAAAGGATCGGCCATCACGTGGAATGCTGGCGGCCGGGAGCTGGTAGTCGACTCCGCGATGCTATAATCCTCCGGACTTTCCCGAATCCCCGGGATGACGCTGCAATTCGCCGGCCTCTCGACTGAGTTTTCCCTCGGTCTTCCCCTTCGAAGCGGTGGCCTGATTCTCTTCGCCCTTGGCGGGATTGGGCTGTTCTACCTCTGGCTCAGTTCCGCGCGCGACTCGTCGCGGCGGCCCGCGGCCGCAGGCTGGGGGCTTCCGATCCTCTTCCTGGCGGGCGTGGGTGCCTCGCTGTTTCTCATCGTCACCATCCCGGCTCCGGGGGCTCTGGCGACACCGGGCTTGCCGCTGCAGGCGCGCGGCGCCTCCTTCCCGCTCCTCGGCAGCATTCCGTGGATGCTGGCTGCCGGATGGCTGGGGGCCCCCATGGCCAGTCTGGTGGCGGCCATTGGAGGCCTGGCGCGGGCAGGCTGGATCACTCACAGTCTGCTGACGCCCGTGAGCGCGGGACTGCAGGCGGCGCTGGCGGCGTGGCTCCTCAGGCGTGATTACCCGGATGCGATCGGGCGCGCAGCCCGCCAGCCGTTGCTCGCCGTGCTTGCGAGCGGGCTGGTGTTCGGCGCGATGCGCTGCCTCGAGCTCTACCTCTACAGCGGTGGCGGACTGTACGACGGACTGGAGTACGTTGCCGGTCTCGCGCGCCCGACGATGCAGGCCGCGCTGATCGAAGCCGCGATCGCCGGACTGGCGGCGGAGGTCGTCCGCACCCTCGCGCCGGCGCGTTGGCCTCGGCCGGTCAGACTTGCGGCCGGCCCGCACCAGCGCTCGCTGGGTGCTCGGATGGTCTCGGTGTTCGTCGGCGTCGGGTTGGTGGCGGCGGCCATCCTTCTGGCGGGCAACTGGCTGCTCGCGGAAGACTCGGCGCGCGATCTCGTGGCGCGCCAGATGAGCCAACTCAGCCGCCAGGCCGCCGCCGGGGTTCCATACTTCGTCCAGACCGGCCGCACCTTCCTTTCTCAAGCCGCGGATGAGCTGCGCGCCGGCTCGGTCACTCCCGAGGCCCTCGAACAAGTCGCCTCGCGGCTGGCCTTCTTCCAGAGATTGGCCGTGGTCGATTCGGCCGGCCAAGTCAGCGCGGTCTGGCCCAGGAGCCGGTCCGATCTGGGTCTGGACCTGGCGGCGGAGGCGGCCGTGGCAACCGCCCTGGACGGAGTGGCTCAAGAGGTGACCGTCGTTCACCGGGGGGACCCGCCTACGGTGGAGGTCATCTTCCTGGCCCCAGTACGCGGCGAGAGCGATTCTCCGGCGGCCGTCCTTCTGGGTTGGACCGACGTTGCCACGAATCCTCTCCTGCAGCCGGTGCGTGCCCTTCTGATGGACTCGCCGGAGGGCGAGGCGCTGATCGCTGACGAGACTGGAACTGTCGTCCTGCATTCCGATGAGCGCCAGGTAGGGCGTCGGGTCACGGTCGGTGCGGCCGCCACCGGGGAACTCTTCGAACAGACGGCGCCGGACGGCACGCGGCGTCTGATCCAGGTGCTCAACGTTCCGGGCTACCCGTGGCGCGTGCAGGTGTCGTTTCCGCAAAGCGCGGTCAACCGGCTGACGCTTCAGATCGCCGCCCGCCTGTTCGCTGTCACGGCCGCCGTGGGCGTGCTGGTGGTGCTCCTGGTGTATGCCAGCAGCCGCCGATTGACCCGGCCTCTGCGTGCGATGGCTCAAACCGCCGAATCGATCGCCCGCGGCAATCTCGATCGGAGCGTGCAGGGCCTGGGCGAGGATGAGATCGGTCGATTGGCGGCCTCGTTTGAGCGAATGCGGCGCAGCCTCAAGTCGCGCCTCGAAGAAATGGATCTGCTTTTGAGCTCCAGCCAGCGCCTGGCGTCGAGCTATGAGTTGGACCGGGCCCTGCCGCCCATTCTCGAGGGCGTTCAGAACCTGACGCACAGCGACCTGGTGCGCATGGTGTTGGTCGCCGAAAGTTCCGGGCGACCCACAGGCGCGGCCTTCTCTGCCGGCGGAGATCCCGGGGGCTGGGCGAGCCTGGACGCCGCCATCCTCGACTTGTGCCGCCAGCGGGGCCGATTCGTGCTCGAGAATCCCGCCCGTGCCCGGGCTCTGCTCGACCTGGGCGGATTGACGGCGCCGCTCGAGGGCCTGCTGGCGCTTCCGCTGCGCAGCGAGGATGTTTTCGTGGGATGCCTGTGGGTCGGCTATCGGCGCCCGCATGTCTTCAGCCAGGATGAAACCAGCCTTCTCTCCATTCTTGCCGGGCAGCTGGGCGTGTCGGTCGCCAATGCGCGCCTATTCATGCGGGCCAAAGTCGAGCAGCTTCGCCTGAGCGCCATCCTTGAGGCGACGCCCGACGGGGTGATCCTGCTCGACTCGCGCGGCATGGTGCTTCTGGCCAATCCGGCGGCCGAAGTGGTGCTGACGACAACGGCCGAGGGCGCCAGCGGGCGCATGGCCGGAGATGTGGTGGGCGCGCCGGCGCTGCTCGAGCTGCTCGACCACAGCGGCGATTCGGGTGGAACGGGCGAGATCCCGCTGCCCGATGGACGCGTGCTGTTCGTCTCCGTGATCGCCGGCCCCGGGCAGGAGGCCCTGGGCAGCGGAACGATCTGCGTCCTGCGCGACATCACTCACTACAAGAAGCTCGACACGCTGAAATCCGAGTTCGTGTCGACGGTGAGTCACGACCTGCGGACACCGCTGACGTTGATGCGCGGCTACGGAACGATGCTGTCCATGGTCGGATCGCTCAACGACCAGCAGAAGGACTTTTCGCGCAAGATCCTCGACAGTGTGGAGCACATGGGTCGGCTGGTGGACAACCTGCTCGACTTGGGGCGCATCGAGGCCGGGGTCGGGCTCAACCTGGAACGAATCGATCCGGGCGGCCTGGTGCGCGATGTGGTGGGGACGTATCTGCCCCAGGCGGCCAACAAGAACGTCACGGTGGATGTCGACGTGCAGGATGGAATGACGGCCATCGACGTCGACTCGACGCTGCTGCGTCAGGCCGTGGCCAATCTGGTCGACAACGCCATCAAGTACACGCCGGCCAAGGGACGCGTGGCGGTTCGCGCCCGGCAGAGTCGTGGCATGCAGCAGTTCATCGTCGAGGACACCGGCCTGGGCGTGGCCCCGGCCGACCTGCCGCGTCTGTTCGAGAAGTTCTACCGCGCCCGGGGCGCCGAGGCCCGGCGCGAGAAAGGATCGGGCCTGGGCCTGGCGATCGTCAAGTCGATCGCCGAGCAGCACGGGGGAAGGGTCTCCGTGGAGAGCCGGCTTGGGGCGGGGAGCACCTTCACCCTTGAAATCCCCGTCGTCGGGACAAAAGCGGCTGCAACCCTTGACAAGGGCGCTTCCTGACGTAGAATAGGGCTTACGTTCGCATCCAAGAACGCACCCGCGCTGATCCTAGCGCTTGGGACCTGGGCGGTCCTGGGCGCTCGTTTGCTTTGCCTGCCATCTAGCACGTTTGTTCGAAGACCGAGCCTGCGGGCCGGGAGGTAGAGGGTGGAAGCGAAGGGCTTTCGCGCACTCCGCATCAGTCTGGCGTCCCCGGAAACGATCATGAGCTGGTCGTACGGCGAGGTGCTCAAGCCGGAGACGATCAACTACCGCCGCCTTCGGCCCGAAAAGGATGGGCTCTTTTGCGAGGCCATCTTCGGGCCGACGAAGGACTGGCAGTGCTACTGCGGCAAGTACAAGAACATCCGCTTCAAGGGCATCACCTGCGAAAAGTGCGGCGTGGAGGTGACGCGCTCCGCCGTGCGCCGTGAGCGCATGGGGCATATCACCCTGGCGGCTCCGGTGGCGCACGTCTGGTACACGCGCCGCGTCCCGTCGTATCTGGGTTTGCTGCTCGACATCTCGCGGCGCAATCTCGACCGCGTCCTGTATTTCGCCCAGTATGTGGTGACCCACGTCGACGAAGAGGCGCGGCGCAAGGCCATCAAGCGCATCGAAGAGGAAATCGCCCGCCTCGAGAAAGAACGCTCGGACGCCATCAACCAGCGCATCGCCCAGCTGAAGGCCGGACGCAAGAAGCGCGTCGAAGACATCGAAGAAAAGACGCGCAAGATCCGCGAGACCTTCGACGAGGACGTGGCCGAAGCCATCGAGCCGGTCATCCAGGAGGGGCAGCGCCTGGAGAGCCAGCTGACGGAGAAGCTCGGCAAGCCCACCCGAGGGCCGGTGCATTTCAAGGCGACCGACACGCTCATCGCCGACAAGGGCGAGGAGATCGGCAACCAGCACCTGACACGCGTCCAGAAATCGGTCAAGCAGAAGCTCGAGGAAATCGAGGCGGCCATGAAGGACCGCCGCGATCGAGAGCTCGAGCATTACCGCATGCAGATCGAGAAGGTCAAGGCCGAGTCCGACCTGACCATGGTCGACCTGCGGGCCGAGGTCGACGAAGACGATTCGGAGGCGGTGACCGCGCTCAACGCCGAGCGCGAAGAGCTGGCCACCGTCCGCCCGATGATGTTCCTGGGCGAGACGCGTTACCGCGAGCTCAAGGCCAAGTGGGGCCAGGTCTTCCGGGCCGACATGGGAGCCGAAGCCTACTACGAAATCCTGCGCACGATGGACCTCGACGTCCTGGCCAAGGAACTGTGGGACGAGGTCCGCCTGACCCGCAGCAAGCAGCGCAAGAAGAAGGCCACCAAGCGGTTGAAGGTCGTCGAGGCCTTCCGCCGATCGGGCAACCGCCCCGAATGGATGGTGCTCACCGTCCTGCCGGTCATTCCGCCCGATCTGCGACCGATGGTCCAGCTCGACGGCGGCCGCTTCGCCACCTCGGACCTGAACGACCTGTACCGGCGGGTCATCAACCGCAACAACCGCCTGAAGCGGCTGGTGGAGCTCGGCGCGCCGGACGTCATCGTGCGCAACGAGAAGCGCATGCTGCAGGAAGCCGTCGACTCGTTGATCGACAACGCCCAGCGCGGCAAGGCGCTGTCGCGCCGCGGCCGCCGCGAGCTCAAGTCCCTGAGCGACATGCTCAAGGGCAAGAAGGGCCGCTTCCGACGCAACCTGCTGGGCAAGCGCGTCGACTACTCGGGCCGCTCGGTCATCGTCATCGGTCCGCACCTGAAGCTCTATCAGTGCGGCCTGCCCAAGACGATGGCCCTCGAGCTGTACCGACCGTTCGTCATCTCCAAGCTGGTGGCCTACAACTACGCCGCCAACGTCAAGGGCGCCAAGCGCATCATCGAGCGCGAGCGGCCGGAAGTCTGGGAAGTCCTGGAAGAAGTCATCAAGGACCGCCCGGTGCTTCTGAACCGCGCCCCGACGCTGCACCGCCTGGGCATCCAGGCCTTCGAGCCGGTGCTGGTCGAGGGCAAGGCCATCCAGCTCCACCCGCTGGTGTGCTCGGCCTTCAACGCCGACTTCGACGGCGACCAGATGTCGGTGCATCTGCCGCTGTCGCTCAAGGCGGTGGAAGAGGCCCGGCGTCTGATGCTCTCGACCAAGAACCTGCTCAAGCCGGCCGACGGCGAGCCCGTCGTGGGTCCGTCGAAGGACATGGTGCTGGGCGTCTACTATCTGACGATGGTGGTCGACGGTCGCAAGCACCGCGGCCAGGGCCGGGCGTTCTCGAATATCGACGAAGTCGAGATGGCCTACTCCCTGGGGCAGGTCGAGGTGCATACGCCGATCCGCCTCCAGGTGAACACCTGGTACGACGAATCCGGCCGGCGGCTGGAGCAGCCGGAGCTGCGCGTGGTGGAAACCACCGCCGGACGCGTGCTGTTCAACCGCGTCCTGCCCGCCGAGCTCCAGTTCGTCAACCGCGTGCTCGACAAGGGCGCCATGCAGCAGCTCGTGGGCGAGGTGTATCACCTGCTGCGCGAGGAAGGCACGCCGGTGGTCGTGGACGCCATCAAGGACATCGGCTTCGCCTACGCCACGCGCTCGGGCACGACCATCGCCGTCTCCGACATCACCGTGCCGCCCGAGAAGAACGACATCATCGCCAAGACGCTGGATGAAGTCGAGGTCGTGCGCCGCGATTACATGCGCGGGCTGCTGACCGAGCAGGAGCAGAAGGAACGCATCATCGAGCTCTGGCAGCAGACGACGTCCGACGTCGCCAGCGCCGTTCGCAAGGCGATGGACCCGGCCGGGAGCCTGAGCACGATGGCCATCTCCGGCGCGACCAAGGGCGGCTTCGGCCCCATCTCGCAGCTGGCCGGCATGCGCGGCCTGATGGCCGATCCGGCGGGCCGCATCATCCCGCTGCCCATCCGCTCCAACTTCCGCGACGGCCTCAGCACGCTCGAGTACTTCATCTCGACACACGGCGCCCGCAAGGGCCTGACCGACACCGCCCTGCGCACCGCCGACGCCGGCTACCTGACCCGCCGGCTGGTGGACATCGCCCAGGACGTGATCATCAACTCGCCCGACTGCGGAACGGAGCAGGGCATCTGGATCCGGCGTGCCGACGACGTCGCCGGGCAGGACTTCGCCACGCGACTCGTCGGCCGCATCCCGGCGGCGCGGGTGGCCAACCCCCAGACGGGCGAGATCCTCTTCGAGCGCGGCGACATGCTCACGCTCGAGGCCGCGCGTCAATTGCGCGACCTGGGCGTGGCCGAAGTCTTCGTTCGCTCGCCGCTCACCTGCGAGCTGCGCTTCGGCATGTGCGCCGAGTGCTACGGCATGGATCTCGGCCGCGGCGAGAAGGTCGAGCTCGGAGCGGCGGTGGGTATCGTCGCCGCCCAGTCGATCGGCGAGCCCGGCACGCAGCTGACGCTGCGAACGTTCCACACCGGCGGTGTGGCCGCCGGCGGCGACATCACCACGGGCCTGCCGCGCGTCGAGGAGCTCTTCGAGGCCCGCAAGAAACCCAAGGGCGAGGCCATCACGGCCGAGATCGCCGGGACGGTGCACATCGTCCAGAACATGCCCGAGGGGCAGCGGGTGGTCCAGGTTCTCAGCAGCGAGCGGCTGGAGGATACCTACAACGTCCCCGGCAACTGGTCGCTGCGTGTGGAGGACGGCACGGAGATCAACGCCGGCGAGGTCATCGCCGTCCGCGGCGATTCGCAAATCATCGCCAGCCACGCCGGGCGCATCCGCATCAATGAGGATCGCGCCGTGATCGTTTCGTACGACCAGGTCGACGAGGCGGTCTACGAGATCGCGCCCAGCGGCCGTCTGCTGGTCAAGGAAGGCGAAAAGGTCCAGGCCGGGCAGCAGATCACCGAAGGCTCGCTCAATCCCCACCGCATCCTGCGCATCCTGGGACGCGAGGCGTGCGAGCTGTACCTGCTGACGGAAGTCCAGAAGGTCTACCGCTCGCAGGGCCAGAACATCAACGACAAGCACTTCGAGGTCATCATTCGCAAGATGCTCTCGAAGGTGCAGATCACGCAACCCGGAGACACCGACCTGCTGCCGGGCGATCTCATCGACCGGCTGTACCTGCAGGAGCTCAACGAGCAGCTGGCCAGGGACGGCAAGCAGCCGGCCCGCGCCTCCCAGATCCTTCTCGGGGTCACCAAGGCCTCGCTCAGCACGGAGTCCTTCCTCTCGGCCTCCTCGTTCCAGCACACGATCAAGGTGCTGGCGGGGGCGGCCATCGAAGGCAAGGTCGACTTCCTGCGCGGGCTGAAGGAGAACGTCATCATCGGGAAGCTGATCCCCGCGGGCACAGGCTTCCCGGGCGAAGAGGTGGTTCTGCACGACGAGCGTCTGGATGTGGAGCCGGCCCCGGCCGAACCTCAGGCCGAAGAGGTGATGCTGCCCACGGCGGAGTGAACCCTTCATTAATGACCCTGCCGGGGACTTGAAGCAAAGTCCGCATCCGCGGTGGCCATCGGGCGAGAGCCTTTCGCGATCAACCACTGGCCCAACGGTCCATTGGGCGCGGACCCTGCTTCAAGTCCCCGGTAGGGCCGATAGGGAATTGACGATCTTCGGATAGGGCTGGTAAACTTACAGTTCCTGCCCCGTGAAGGTGACGGGGCAGGAGCCTGAATCCCAACTTCCCCTTCGGCTGGCGCGCCAGGGCTGGGCGCAGGTCCGAAGGCGAAGCGAAGCTGGAGAACGCAAGATGAAGTACGCCATCATCGAGTCGGGTGGGAAGCAGTACGTCGCCCGCGAAGGGGAAACGCTGGAAGTCGATCGGCTCCCGTCGTCTTCCGGCCAGGCCATCGAGTTCGATCACGTGCTCCTGGCCGCCGACGGCGACGTCGTCGTCGTGGGCGCCCCGCACGTGACCGGCGCCAGCGTCCACGCCACCGTGCAATCCGAAGTCCGTGGCCCGAAGATCCTGGTGTTTCGCTACACGCCCAAGAAACGTTTCCGGAAACGGATGGGCCATCGCTCGGTCATGACCCGGTTGATGGTCGACTCAGTGACCGTCCCGGGCGGCGGCAAGACGCGAGCGGCGGAAGCGGAAGAAACGCCGGCGCCGGCGGCCCGTCGTCCGGCGGCTGCGAAGAAGGCCAGGGCGGGGAAGGCCAAGGCCGCCCGTCCGGCTCCCAAGCCGGCGGCCAAACCGGCCGCCAAGAAACCGCCGGCGAAGACCGGCAAAAAGTAGATCGAGGCAGCCATGGCACACAAGAAAGGCGGCGGTTCCAGCCGCAACGGTCGCGACAGCCGTTCGCAGCGGCTGGGAATCAAGAAATTCGGCGGCGAGCGCGTGCGCTCCGGCAACATTCTGGTCCGGCAGCGCGGCACGCACATCCACCCCGGGTCGAATGTCGACAAGGGGCGCGATGACACGCTCTTCGCCACCATCGACGGCGTCGTGGTCTACGATTTCCTGCGTCAGGGCGTGAAGCGCGTCAGCGTCAAGCCCGAAGCGTGACCTTGTCGCGGCCGCGGTCGCGCCTGAGTTGTTCCCTGGGCGATCAGGCGCAGGCGGTCGCGAGCCGAACCGGGGAAGAGGTGAACGCGTCATGAAGTCCGGCATCCATCCGAAGTATTACCCGAACGCTACGGTGACCTGCGCCTGCGGCAACACCTGGCACACGGGTTCGACCGTCGAGTCCATCCACACCGACGTGTGCTCGAACTGTCATCCCTTCTACACCGGTGAGCAGCGCATCGTCGACACCGAGGGCCAGGTCGACCGCTTCTACAAGAAGCTTCAGGCACGCCAGGAGTACCTGGCCGACGTCGAATCGCGCGAAACGGCCCGCACCTCGCCCGAGCTGCCGATCGTCGAGCTCGAGCTTGGCGCCAGGCCGGAGGCGGCCCTGACCCGCGCCGGCATCACGACCGTGGGCCAGGCGTTGACCTTGCTCGAAGGCGGAGACACGCGGCTGCTGGAGATCGAAGGCTTCGGCCGCAAGAGTCTCATCGATCTCAAGCGCAGGCTCCGCCAACGCGGCTTCGAAATCCCGTCTGCGTTGGAAGCGGCGCCGGCAGAGACGGTCGAGTAAGAGACTGCGAATTCCTGGCTTCGAAGGGGCGTTGGCGATCCCGGATCGGGCCCTGACGGGAGCGGAGATTTCGAAGAGGCGGCGGCCGAAGGGCCTCCGCCTCTTTCA
>DASSGB010000226.1:0-10029 GCA_035693825.1 Anaerolineales bacterium | reverse complement strand
ACTCAATAGTTACGGGCTCCGATTTGGACTACGACGTGGAGAAATTCGAGAAGACAGCGATGATAGCTGAGCGTTTGCCTTCTGGGGATCCGAGACGGCTATTTGCCCTCACAGAGGCGATCAACAATTACGGCGGTCCCTTTCTCTCGGACACCGACAGTCCTTGGGTGGAATCTCGCAGGCGGTCTCTAGAGCTGAGGTACCTAGACCTGGTCGCTTCCCTTTCCGTCGAGGCATTGATGAGGGACCAACCCGAGAGGGCGCTCGAAGTCCTGCGCAGGGCCCTCGAAATCGATCCACTGCGCGATGACATCAACTACAGACTAATGGAGGCACTGGGACGACTAGGCCGGGTGAGGGAGGTGGTTTCCCACTACCAGAAGTATTCTCGCGAGCTAAGGCAGGAACTAGGAATTGATCCTCCAACCGCTACCCGCGAGCTGTACGACCGCCTCATTGGCTAAGTCGGCATGGTCGACATAAGTACACCGTCCACAGGCCTACACATGTTGAAGCCGAGCGTTTCGACGGTAAGAATCCGTCGAGTCGCCAGACGTATTGTCATGCTGATCAAGGCAATTGCCGATGGAGGAGTCCATGGCGAAGGAACCTGGCCCGCACAGAACCTAACCTCGTACACTCCAATTGATCCAGCGGTTGCCAGGCAGCGAGTCGTCCCTCGTCTGCCTTTTGTTGTCTCTGGCCCGGGTGGCCGAGACACGACCTGGAGGTCAAGATGTCTATGCAAGCGCTCAATCGGTTGGTTGCACGCTCGATCATCGATCCCACCGTCATGCAGGCCTTCGGCGCCGGCCGCATCGGCGACGTTTTGGCCGAACTCAACTTCGCGCCCGAAGTCCGACGCGTCCTGGCCGCCCTGCGTACCGACACCTGGTCGGAGTTCGCCGTCATGGCGTACCGAGTCGTCGAGGCTGCCGAAGAGCCCGTCGTCCGCATCCAGCTGCCTTCGCCCGTGGAAGGTCTGCTGCGCGAAGACCAGACCGGTAAAGAGCAGGTGGCATGAATCCCGTCACCCGCGAAGAACGCCAGTGGTTCCTGCGCTGCCTGGCGTTCGGCCTGTACGAGTACATGGGCGCCGTGGCCCCGCCGATCCCCGTCGAGGGCTTGCTCAAGCATCCCCCCGGCCTCTACCAGGATGACTTCGGCGTGGTCGACATGTACTCGACTCTCTGGGACGCGACTTTCGCCCGGCCACCCAACCGGCCCGGCAGCGTCTTCGTCCGCATCGACCTGTCCCCCGAAGAGCGCCGAATGGCCCTGGCGCGCGAGCTCCTTAGCGCCCTCATCACCAGCCGCCATGGCCGCAGCCTCGGATTGGTCGACTTCCTGATGCCGGACCTCAAGGACTCGGCCGAGTACTTCGCTCGCCATCTGCTGGCCCCTGAGCCCTTGATGGAAGCCTACCGGCGTCGCGGCGGAGACGAGGAAGGCGTGGCAGAAGCCTTCGGCATGCCGGATTCCTCGGCCAGGTTGCGCTGGAAGGAGTCACAGTCGCTTCACTGACGGCCGCGGCTTGGCCGTCGCCAGCAGGGGACACGCCGGCAGTCGCCCGTCGCGACGAGCCTGCCTCGTCTTGCGCTGGCACTCCCCTTGCACGTCTATCACCGGCCGCAATCGGACGAACGGCTATAATCGCCACCGCCCGATCACCTCAAAGGGCCGGGTGAGCTGTCCTTGGAGACTGACTCTTCGAAATCCTTGAACCCCTCGGCCGGAGGTCCACGCCGAACTGGGTTCCGTGTGCTCATGGTCGCGGCCGTGGCCCTGGCGGCCCTCGCCGGATGGCTGAGCCTCGCCGGCCCCAACCCCAACGCCGCCCCCACCATCGACCCGACATTCATCTCCCTCGCGGGAACTCTGCTTATGGGCCCGACCCCCGTTCCCGTCGGTACTCTCCCGCCGACCGTCGGCCCGATCACCCCCGCCGCAACTCACACTACCCTTGCCGGAACCTTCATTATCACTTCCCGCGTCGATGGGCGCTCACACTTGTGGGCGCTCGCTCCGGGTGAGGCCCAGGCTTTGCCTCTCACCCAGGGGGACTTCGATGATCGCGATCCTGCCATCAGTCCCGACGGTCGGTCTGTGGCCTTTGCCTCGAATCGCGGCTCCGGATGGGACCTGTATCTGCTGGACTTCCTCACCGGCGACGTCAGGCCCCTGACCGCGACCCAGGGCTACGAGGGCCATCCAACGTGGTCCCCCGACGGGCTGTGGCTGGCCTACGAAGTCTATGCCGGCGACGACCTCGATATCTGGATCATGAAAGTCGACGGCACCGAGGTCGTCCAGCTGACGAACGCGCCGGCGCTGGATGCCGCGCCTGATTGGGGACCCGACGGACGGCGGATTGCTTTCATCTCCGATCGCGACGGACTTCCCGATGTCTTTGTCGCCAACCTGGACCAGCCCGATGAGACCGGCCGTTTCGCCAACATCACGCGCACGGCCGAGACGTCCGAGGCCGATCCCGCGTTCAGCCCCGACGGATCCGCCGTGGCCTATTCCGGCCGGAGCAACGGGTTGGACCTTCTCTACATTCGTCGGCTTTCCGATCCGGCGAGTGGAGCCATGTCGCAGGGCGCCGGCATCCGGCCCGTCTGGGATCCGAAAGGAAGCGCGCTCGCGGCCCTCGTGACCGATCCCCACCATTCGCATCTTGTCCTGTATCCCCTGGAATCGGGCTTGCTGGCGTCGCTCGGGCTTACGCCGCCCGGGGCTGTCGAGTCGATTGAGTGGACCTCGGTCGGGCTCCCGGGCGAGGTCTATCAACGCGGAGGCCCAACCCCCCAAGCGGAGACGCGCGGGTCGGCGCCGGCCTCCGTCCGTTTGGCCCTGACGCAGCTGATCGACATGTCTGCGCCGCACCCACAGCTCTCCGAAGCTGTCGCCCAGAGTTTTCAGGCGCTGCGCGTCCGCGCGGGCCAGGAAATTGGCTGGGACGTCCTGGCCAATCTGGAGAACGCCTTCGTAGGCCTGAACGACCCACTGCCTCCAGGCTTCGCCTACAACGATTGGCTGTACACCGGTCGCGCATTCGCTGTCAGCCAGGGCGCAGTGCAGTCGGGGTGGATGGAAGTTGTCAGAGAAGACTATGGCGTCGAAACCTACTGGAGGATCTTCGTCCGCACTTCGCCCCAGGACGGCTCACGCGGAGAACCGCTGCGAGTCCGGCCGTGGGATTTCAGCACTCGCGCCTCCGGAGACCCCGCAACGTACGACCGCGGAGGCTCGCTGAAGAAGGCCATCCCGGGCGGCTACTACGTCGACCTCACTCGCCTGGCGGCGGATTTCGGCTTCGAGCGCGTCCCGGCGATGGGCAATTGGCGAACGTATTACCAGGCGGCGCGCTTCAACGAGTTCGCCAGGACGGATGGCCTGACCTGGCTGGAGGCGATGCTGGAGATCTATCCGCCCGAAGCCATCGTGACGCCGACACCTTTCCGCACACCGACGCCCACACCCACTCGTACGCCCTGGCCGACCATCACCCCATGGTGGTGGTGGTGGCTCCTTACGCAGCAGGCTCCGACCGCAACTCGGCCCATTCCCACGGCCACGCTGACTCCATGAGTCCAAGGCGGGTGATACTGGGGATCCTCACCGCGCTCACCGTGGCCGGTTGCCGCGTGGAGGCCCCCGACGTCCGGCCCACAATCGAAACGACGCCAACCGCATTCGTGCCCGTTGCCCGTCCCTCCGCGGTGGCGACCGCGGGTGCCACGTCGGAAGTCCCGCGGCCGGAGCCCACCCCGCTGAGTTTCGACTTCCCGGTCGACGCGCCGAGCATACTTCTCGAATGGCGTCCACCACCGTATCCGGTCCCCTGGTCGCTGCGGCCGGAGGACCACTACTTCTTTGCCCGGCCCATTCCCTCGGGCGAGGTGAACTGGCCCAACGCGCGCTACCGATATGGCGGCACGTTCTTCGGCGAAGAAAACACGCACACCGGCGTCGATCTTGGGGCGGAGCGCGGAACGCCGGTGTTGGCCGCCGGCGCAGGGGAGGTGGTGTGGACCGGGTATGGCCTGTACAAGGGATATCCCGATCGTACCGATCCCTACGGGCTGGCTGTCGCCATCCGCCATGATTTCGGGTACGGCGGCGAGCCTCTGTACACCGTCTACGCCCATCTGGGATCGATATCGACCTGGGTCGGCCAGCGTGTGGCGACCGGCGACGCCATCGCGACGGTGGGGGATACGGGCCACGCCACGGGCGCTCACCTTCACTTTGAGGTGCGCCTGGGTGCGAACAACTTCTTTTCGACTCGGAACCCCGAATTGTGGATGGTCTCCCCCGAAGGGTGGGGCGTCCTGGCCGGCCGGATCATGAACACAGGTGGTCGGCCCATGCGCGAGGCGCGGGTGCAGGTCACCAATCTGGAAACCGGCCAGAAATGGGATGTGTGGACCTATGCGTTGGGTCCGGTGCAATCCGACTCCGCGTTCCAGGAGAACTTCGTCCTGGGGGATCTGCCCGCCGGCCCCTATGAAGTGCGTGTCTGGTATTTCTGGCGTCCGATGGTGGCCTCGCTGCTTATTCACCCGGGGCAGACAAACTTCGTTGTTTTCCAGGGCATGACCGGTTATCTGATCGAGCCGACCCCGACCCCGCTTCCGGGGAGATTTCCACCGACTTCATAGTTCCTTGCAAGCCCAGGCGTCGTTTGCCCGTATCGCCATGCGGCGGGTTGCGCATAGCCACTGGGTCATCCACGCTGGTTATGTAGCGCCATTTGACTTCTCGTGTGCGGACATGCTATTCTTCCGCCCATTGACCCGCCCGAGGCATTATGGTCCGTGAGCGTGTTGCGGAAAACGTCTTCGTGTTCACGAGCGATTTGTACGCCCAGGTGAATGCCGGGGTTGTTGTCGGGCCGGAGTGGTCTGTCGTGATCGACACGCTGGCTTATCCGGCCGAGACGCGGGAAATGAAAGATTTCGTGGAGAACCGTCTGAACAGCACGGTTCGATACGTGATCCAGACCCACTACCACGCCGATCATACCCTGGGGACGTGCTTGTTTCCGGGGTCGATCGTCATCGGGCATCGCGAATGCCGCCAACTTCTCGACACACGCGGGCGGCAGGCGCTGGCCCAAGCCCAGACAGGCAATCGTGACCTGCGCGAGGTCGAAGTCGTCTTGCCCGATGTCGTTGTCGACGGCGGAAGCGTGACATTGCGCGTTGGACGGCGAACGCTCGAGATCATCCCTCTGCCGGGTCACAGCCCGGACGGGATGGGAGTCCTGGTCGAGGAGGATCGCGTCCTCTTCTCGGGCGACGCCATGATGCCCCTGCCGTATTTGATCGACGGTGACGTCGAGGCGATGGCCGCCAGCCTGCGGCGGATTCCGCGCATGAAGCTCGAGAATCTGGTTCAAGGCCACGGCGAGGTCATTCTGCGCGGAGAGATTCAGAACGCCGTTCGGGCGAACTTGAGCTACCTGGCGGCGCTCGAGCGTCACGTCCGCCGGGCGTCTCGGCGAAGGGATCCGGGGGCCTTCCTGACCGATGCCGGAGTGGAGGAGTTCGGCAAGAGCCGGATTCTTCTGAACGGCCTGGCCGGCGAACTGCATACCAGGAACCTGCAATCGCTCTACCGCCAGGCCCGGCTTCGCTGAGCCCGGCCCGATGCTGCGCGTCTCGTTGACCTTCGACGGGGGAAGCCGCGGCAACCCCGGCCCCGCTTACGGCTCATATCTCCTGCAGTCAAGGACGCCGGCCCTTCCGGATCGAAGGCTGAAACGACTCAGATTCGGTCGCGGAACGAACAATGAAGCGGAGTACTGGACCCTCGTGGCCGGCTTGAAGGACCTCCGATCGACCCTGGCGGCGGCCGGGCTTAGGCCGGCTGACGTCGAGCTGACCGTTCGTGGCGACAGCCAACTCGTCCTGTCGCAGCTGAAGGGGGAATGGAAAGCGAAGGACGCGCGCATGCGGCGGCACCGAGACGAAACGCTCGACCTGCTCGACGGGTTCGGGAAGGTCCACCTGGTGCACCAGCCGCGCGCCCGATCGGTGCGCACGCTTGGGCATTGACCGGATCCCGAGGGCGTGCCATAATCGCCACGAATACGTATCGGCGACGAAGGAGACGAGTAGGCTGGCTATGCCTGAAAGCGAACCCGGCCCGGTGCGAGCGGGGCAGGCAGGCCGTCGAATATCCCTCCGGAGCTGCAACCTGAACGTACCCGAAGGGTACCAGTAGGGAAGCCGGATCCGCCCAACGTTAACCGGGCGCGGGTATACGCCCATCAGGCCGTACCTCGATGGAGTGCCCGCCTCGGCGGGCAGCAGGGTGGTACCGCGGGAGCCGCGCTCTCGTCCCTGTCGGACGGGAGCGTTTTCATTTGCCGAAAGGGCCAGGTCGTACCATGACCGAACTTCTATATCACATGGACGCGTATCTCAAGGACTTCCACGCGGTCATCGTCGACCAGCGCGGGGCCGAAGTGCGCCTCGACCGGACGGCCTTCTATCCGGGGGGAGGCGGGCAGCCCGCCGATGACGGCTGGCTCGAGGCGGCCGGCGGGCGCATCGGCCTGACCGGGTCCCGCAAGGACGACGCGGGTGTGTGGCACGTCCTAGAGGCTGAAGCTCCCGGCCCCGGCGCGGGGGTCCAGGGCCACCTCGATTGGGACCGACGCTACCAGCTCATGCGAACCCACACCGCCATGCACATCTTATGCGGCGTCATCTGGAAGCAGTACGGGGCTAGCGTCACCGGCGGGAACATGGAGCCACTGAAGGGCAGGATGGATTTCGAGTTCGAGTCGATGCGCCAGGAACTGGTGCGCGAGATCGAAGAACTCATCAATCGCGAAGTCTCGGCCGCCCGACCGATTCATACTCGAGTCCTTCCGCGTGAGGAAGCTTTCGAGATTCCGGACCTGATCCGCACCAAGATCAACTTGCTTCCACCCGGAATCGCCGAGGTGCGGGTGGTGGAGATCGAAGGTCTCGATCTCCAGGCCGACGGCGGGACTCACGTCGCCAACACGCGCGAGGTCGGGCCGCTGCGAATTGTCGATTACAAGAGCAAGGGAGCCATCAACAAGCGTCTGGTCGTGGCGCTCGACGGGTGAGGAGGCGCATGTTCCAGCCGGTTCCAAGTTCCATCGACTTCATCGAGCAGGAGCACGCCATCCTTCGATTCTGGGAGGAAACCCGGGCGTTCGAGAAACTGCGCCGCCTGCGGGAGGGCGCCCCGCGCTGGTCGTTTATCGACGGCCCCATCACAGCCAACAATCCCATGGGCGTTCATCACGGCTGGGGGCGCACCTACAAAGACCTCTTTCACCGTTTCAAGGCCATGCAGGGATACAGCACCCGCTATCAGAACGGTTTCGACTGTCAGGGGCTGTGGGTCGAGGTGAACGTCGAGAGGGATATGGGCTTTCGATCGAAGAAGGATATCGAGGCCTACGGTCTGGCGGAATTCGTCGTCCTGTGCAAGCAGCGCGTGTTGACGTACGCCGCTGTCCAAACGCGCCAGAGTCGGCGGCTCGGCTACTGGATGGACTGGAACCGCCCGGAAGAGCTCGAGCGCTTGCGCGACCTGATGGGCGAGGATCCCTTGCAGCCGACGACCGTGCGCGGCCCTGCCGGGGACGTGACGTACACAGTCGAGGCCCTGGTTGGGCGGCTGGGACTACCGGAGCGTGGCGGCTCCTATTTCACCTTCTCGGACGAGAACAACTACACCATCTGGCAGGTGCTCAAGAGCTGCCACGACCGAGGCTGGATCTACAAGGGGCACGATGTCATGCCGTGGTGCGCGCGCTGCGGCACCGGCCTGAGCCAGCACGAAATCGTCACCGAGGGCTACCAGGAGCTGACGCACCCCAGCGTCACCTTGCGCTTTCCCCTGGTCGACCGGCCCGAGGAAAGTCTCCTGGTGTGGACAACGACGCCCTGGACGCTGACCAGCAACGTGGCCGCGGCCGTTGGCCCGGATCTCGATTACATCCAGGTCCGCCAGGGGGACGAGTCGTTCTACCTCAGCCGGGGCACGCTGCAGATGCTGAAGGGGCCGTACGAGGTTGTGCGTGAGCTCAAGGGCAAAGCCATGATCGGTTGGGCGTACCGCGGCCCATTCGACGAGTTGCCCGCGCAGAAGGCCGCCGGCGCGCCGGAGGCTCACCGCGTTCTGGCGTGGGACGAAGTCGGCGAGGAGGAAGGGACGGGGATCGTCCACATTGCCCCCGGCTGCGGCGCCGAGGACTTCGCGCTGAGCAAGATCCATCACCTGCCGGTGATCGCACCCATCGATGAGGCGGGTGTGTTCCTCGAAGGTTTCGATTGGCTGACGGGCAAGAACGTCTTCGAAGTCGCGCAACCGATCTTCGAGGACCTGCGGCGCAAGGGGCTGGCCTATCAGGTGCAGGACTACACCCATCGCTATCCGGTGTGCTGGCGCTGCGCCAGCGAGCTGGTCTTCCGCCTCGTCGACGAGTGGTTCATCTCCATGGGCGCCTCGCTGGAGAAGCCGTTGGAAGATGTCACGCCCGAGGAGATGAACCGCAACCTGCGCTATCAGTTGATGCAGGTCGTCGAGAACGAAACGAACTGGTACCCCGGCTTCGGGAAAGATCGGGAACTCGATTGGCTGCGCAACATGCGCGATTGGATGATCTCGAAGAAGCGCTATTGGGGATTGGCCCTGCCGATCTGGGAATGCGCCAACTGCGGCAACTTCGAGGTCATCGGCAGTCGCCAGGAGCTGGAATCTCGGGCCGTGGCCGGGTGGGACGTGTTCGAAGGCCACACACCCCATCGGCCCTACATCGACGCCGTCGAGATCAACTGCTCGCGCTGCGGGAGCCGAACGCGCAGGATTCCCGAGGTCGGCAATCCGTGGCTGGATGCGGGCATTGTCGGCATGAGCACCCTTCAGTACCGCCGCGATCGCAAGTATTGGGAGCAATGGTTTCCGGCCGATCTGATCAGCGAGAGCTTCCCCGGCCAGTTCCGCAACTGGTTCTACAGCCTGCTGGCCATGAGCACGATCCTCGAGCGTCGTTCGCCGTTCCGCCACGTGTTCACCTACGCCACGCTTCTCGCCGAGGATGGCCGACCGATGCACAAGTCGGCCGGCAACATGGTCGAGTTCAACGAGGCCGCCGACCGAATGGGCGTGGATGTCATGCGCTGGCAGTACTGCGACCATCGTCCGGAGAAGGACCTGCTCTTCGGCTACCACCGGGCGGATGAAGTTCGCCGTCGGTTCCTTCTCCCGTTGTGGAATGCGTACAGCTTCCTGGTGACGTACGCCCGGCTGGACGACTGGCAACCCGCGCGGCGCGCCTCGTCGACCAGCCACGTCCTTGACGCCTGGATCCTCGCCCGCCTCAACCAGACGGTCCGGGAGGTAACCTCGAGTCTGGAGAAGTTCGAGCCGGACACGGCGACGTCGGCCGTTGACCAGTTCCTCGACCACCTGACCAACTGGTACCTTCGTCGCAGTCGCCGGCGGTTCTGGGCCCGATCGGGATCCAGCCCTGCGGCCGATGCCGACAAGCTGTCGGCCTACACGACTCTCTACGACGTGCTGACGAGGCTGTGTCGCTTGCTGGCGCCGTTCGTGCCCTTTGTGACCGAGGCGATGTACCAGAACCTTGTCCGGTCGCACGATTCGTCGGCGCCGGAGTCCGTTCATCATTGCGAGTGGCCGGTGGAGAACAAGGCTTGGGAGCAGCCAGCTTTGCTCGCGGAGATGGAGCTCGTCCTGCGCCTGGCCTCACTCGGGCACGCGGCGCGCAATGCCGCGGGGCGAAAGCTTCGTCAGCCTCTGGCCGAGGCGGCTGTCAGCCTGCGCGGCGCGGACGAGCGACCCGTCGTCGAAGCCCACGCGGCTTTGCTCGGGGACGAGCTCAACGTCAAGCAGGTTCGTCTCCTTGATGCCGCGACGGAGGCGGTCAGCTATCGCCTGAATCCGCTGCCCAGGCAGCTCGGTCAGAAATACGGATCGCGCTTCCCGAAGATCCGCCAGGCCATCCTGGCG
>DASSGB010000225.1:0-3863 GCA_035693825.1 Anaerolineales bacterium | reverse complement strand
GAGGGCGGCCCGTACAACGTGGAGAACATTCAGGGCACCGTGCGCTGGCTGCATCGATTGTGGGCGCTTGTGCTGGAGACGCGCGACGAACGACCGACGGCCGAGAACCCGGACGCCGATCGCAAGCTGAGGCGCAGCCTGCACCAGTCGATCCTTCAAGTCTCCGAGGATCTGGAGGCGTTCGCCTTCAACACCGTCGTCTCGAGTCTGATGGAGTTGACCCACGCGCTGGCCGAAGCCCGCGAGGCGGGCCGAGCGGGGTCCCCGGGATATCAAGAGACGGTCGAGGGATTGCTGCTGCTCCTGGCGCCGGTGGCGCCCCACATCGCCGAAGAGTTGTGGTACCGCCTGGGCCGCCCGTACTCCATCCACCAGCAGGCCTGGCCGTCGTTCGATCCGGCAGCGCTGACGGTGGACGAGATCACGCTGGCCATCCAGGTCAACGGCAAGGTGCGCGATCGGATTCGGGTGCCGGCGGATGTGAGCGAATCGGAAGCCCGCCGCCGGGCATTGGAGAGCGACATCGTCCGCAAGCATCTGGCCGGTCGTGAGCCGAGCAACGTGGTCGTCGTTCCGGGACGGCTGGTCAACATCGTCGTGTGAGGACGGCATGACGCGTCGTGCAGCCTCTGCGCCTCGGCGGCGCTACCCGTATGAGCATCGCTCCGAACCGCTGCTGCCGCGGGGGCTCTTCCTGCGGCGGCTGGCCCTCCACGCCGGCTTGGCCCTCGGCCTCGCAGCGGTATCGCTCGGCATCGGGGTGCTCGGCTATCGCCTCATCGAGCGGCTCGAGTGGATCGACGCCCTGCTCAACGCCTCGATGATCCTGGGCGGCATGGGCCAGATCAGCCCGCTGCATACGCAGGCCGGCAAGATCTTCGCCTCAGCCTACGCGCTGTTCTCGGGCGCGGTCTTTCTGGTGGTCTCGGGAATTGTGATCGCGCCGGTGGCCCATCGCATCCTTCATCGCCTGCACCTGGAGGAGCC
Source organism: Anaerolineales bacterium (assembly GCA_035693825.1). Taxonomy (GTDB): domain Bacteria; phylum Chloroflexota; class Anaerolineae; order Anaerolineales; family E44-bin32; genus MGOM01. The sequence continues at coordinate 2,876 of DASSGB010000225.1, read as the reverse complement.
CGAAGACACTTGATGATGGGTCGTCCTCCGGCTATGCCCCGTTCGCCTGCGCCGCAACAAGCGCAGCGCAGGTCCAGGCGAACGGGGTGCAGGCGGGCTGGCGCCCAGCGGGATCGGGCTCGCCTGCGGATGCATCCGGACGAATGATCCTTCACACGCGATCCCCACGCGCCCTGTTCCTTGTTTCGACTGGCCGTAGAATCAGATTCCCGACAGGAGGCCTTCATGGAGCACCGTCGCCAGGTCCTCTCGCCGGCCGGAGCGCCCAAACCGCTCGGCCCCTATTCGCGCGGGATCCGTTTCGCCCGTTTCGTCTTCTGTTCCGGAACGACGGGCGTCGATCCCGGGACGGGTAAGCTGGTGCCGGGAGGCGTGCCGGCGGAGACGCGGCAGGCCCTGACGAACCTCTCGGGCACCCTCCAGGCCGGAGGGGCGTCCTTCGCCTCGGTCGTCAAGACGACGGTCTTCCTCGTCGACATCGGCCAGTTCGCGGCGATGAACGCCGTCTACGCCGAGTTCTTCCCGGAAGATCCCCCGGCGCGCTCGACCATCCAGGTTGGGGCACTTCCCGGCGGCGCATCGGTCGAGATCGAAGCCATCGCGGTGATCGGCGATTGACGACTGACCACTCACCACTCACCACTCACCACTTCCTATGGCCGGTGAAACGGTCCTCGTCGTCGACGACGAAACCAACATCGTCGAACTGACCCGGCTCTACCTGGAACGCGAGGGTTTCGTCGTCGAGAGCGCCTCGGATGGGGCGGCCGCGTTGGAGCGGGTGCAGTCCCGGCCGCCGGCGTTGATGGTACTCGACCTGATGCTCCCCGTCGTCGACGGTTTCGAGGTCTGTCGCCGGGTGCGGGCGGCCTCCGACCTGCCCATCATCATGCTCACCGCCCGCGACGACGACGTCGACAAGATCGTAGGGCTCGAGCTCGGGGCGGACGACTATCTGACCAAGCCGTTCAACCCACGCGAGCTCGTGGCACGCGTGAAGGCCATCCTGCGCCGGGCGGACCGCTCCCCGCGGCCGGAAGGGAAGCCGATCCACATCGGCGACGTCATCGTCGATCCGGCCAGGCGCGAGGTGACGGTCGCCGGCCAGGCGGTGGAGCTGCGGGCGAAAGAGTTCGACCTGCTGCGAACCCTGGCCGAGAACCGCGGCCTGGTGCTCACTCGCGAGCAGCTCCTCAACCTGGCGTGGGGCTACGACTTCTACGGCCAGACTCGAACCGTGGACGTGCACGTGGCGCACCTGCGCCGGCGACTGGCGGCCAGCCGATCGGTGAAGATAGAAACGGTCACCGGCGTAGGCTACAAACTGGTCGACTGACATGCCCGCTTCGCTCCAATCCCGGCTGCTGCTGACGTACCTGCTGGTCATCGCCATCGTCCTGGCCCTGGTGGGCGTGGGGCTGCTGGTGTTCCTGGTCCGGAACCCGATCGCCGAGCGAACCCTGTATGCGCGTATGGAGCTGGCCGGGAAACTGATCGCGGAGCGCGAGGCGCGAGGTTTCTTCAGTTCCTCGCCGGACCGCCTGGCCGCGGCCCTGGCGCGCATCGACCTTCCCGAGGGCAGGGCGGTGGTCCTCGAGGCCGACGCAAGCGCCAGCCTCGACACGAAGCCGGGCCAGGCGTTGCCGCAAAAGACAATCCTCGAGGCCCTGTCCTCGCCGAGGCGCGGCGCGTTCGGCGAGGGCGCATCGGCTCGCATGTACGTCAGCTTGCCCATCGAGGAGGGGCGAACTCTGCTGCTGATCGCTGCCCGCCCCAAGCTGCGGGCGCTGGCCCTTTTGGGCGACGACCTTGTCCGGCCCTTGCTGCAGGCGGGAGCCGTGGCGTTCCTGCTGGCGGCGGTCCTGGCCTGGCTGATGTCGCGCTGGGTCGCCGCGCCGCTGCACCGCATGGCCCAGTCTGCGCGGGCCGTCGCCGAAGGCGACTACCGGGCCCCGCCGGCGCCGGCCGGCCCGGCCGAGATGGAAAGCCTGGCGCTGGCTTTTCAGGACATGGTCGCGAAAGTGAAGTCGAGCCAGCAGTCCCAGCGCGACTTCGTCGCCAATGTATCGCACGAGCTCAAGACGCCGCTGACCTCGATCCAGGGTTTCGCCCAGGCCATCCTGGACGGCACGGCCGGCGCGCCCGAGCGCCAGGCACAAGCCGCCCGGGTCATCTACGAGGAAGCCGATCGGCTCCGCCGCCTGGTCGAGGACTTGCTGGACCTGGCGCGCTGGGATGCGGGCCAGGTGGAAATGCGGCGCGAGCCCGTCGCTCTTGAGGCTCTGGCGCGCGCCGTCATCGAGCGCCTCAGCCTGCGCGCCGCGGAAAAGGGCGTGCGCGTGGAGTCGGCCATCGAACCCTTGCCGAACGTGGTCGGAGACGGCGATCGCCTGGCGCAGGTCGTCACCAACCTGCTCGACAACGCCATCCAGCACACGCCTTCCGGGGGCAGCGTGCGTGTGACGGGATCGGCCGGAGGGGGCGAGGTCGCCCTTGTCGTGCAGGATTCGGGGCCGGGGATCCCGGCGGAAGATCTGTCGCGCGTTTTCGAGCGCTTCTATCAGGTGGACCGGGCCCGCCCCGGCGGCGCCGGCCGCGGCGTCGGGCTGGGATTGGCCATCTCGCGCGAGATTGTCCAGGCGCATGGCGGAAGACTGACGGCCGAGAGTCCGCCGGGGGCTGGCAGTCGGTTCACCCTTCAACTTCCAGAGCCTCGCCCCAGCGATTCCACCGCGCCCGCGCGCCGTTCCCGGCTATAATCCCGCGGCCGTGCTCCCTTGTTTCCAGGTAGGCCGCGGGATCATGCGGCCCTTCGTGCAGGAGGTTTCTTGATGGCGTCGTCTCGCGACAACACAGTCTTGTGGATCGGCGGCGGA
>DASSGB010000224.1:0-20048 GCA_035693825.1 Anaerolineales bacterium | reverse complement strand
GATCGTCATCGAACGATGAGCGTTGAGCCTCAGGCCGGCGTGGACTCCCCGGACGGCTCCAACACGACAACGGGAATCTCTCGCTCGGTCCGAGCCTGGTATTCCAGATAGCTGCGATCTCTGGCGGTGATCAACTGCCAGGATCGTGCGCGTTCCTCAGCCTCGGCCACGCGCGCGACGATGGGCCAGCCCAGAAGGACCGAGCCCAGTCGGCCGGCGCTCAGGCGGTAGAGCCAGCGATGCAGCCTCCAACCTCATCGGACGGCGACGTTCCGGCGAACCGCGGGCACGGCGACCTCCGAACGTGAGCGCCGGTCTGGAAAAGAAAGGCGGGCTCCAAAGGAGCCCGCCCGGTGGACGCCTCCATCGCTGGAATTACGACGCATCTTCGGCCTGGGTGGTCAGGTAGTTCTCCAGGCCCATCTGACCGATCTGGTCGCGCTGGGCCTCGTTCCAGTCGAGATGGCCTTCCTCCATGTGCAGGATCTCGGTCAGCAAATGGACCGTGCCCTGGTCGTCGACCTCGTGACCCAGGCGGATGGCGGCGTTGTACGCCCGGATGGCCCCCATCTCGGCCTCCTCGTCATTGCCGATCATGTCGGGCACGGCGCCGGCGATCTTGATCGGATTGAGTTTCGACACGATCGGCGCGCCCTCGAGGAAGATGATGCGCTGGATGAGCCATTCGGCGTGATGCATCTCGTCCATCGCCTGTTTCTCGATGGACTTGTGCAGCCTGCCATAGCCCCAGTTGTCACACATCTCGGAGTGGACCATGTACTGGCTGATGGCGGTCAGTTCGTCGGCCAGAAGCTGATTCAAGACTGTCACGATTCGCTCATTGCCTTTCATGGGGATCTCCCTTCTCGACGTGGGCTGCAAAGTGGATGTCGGGCGCGGCTCGATTCTTCAACCGGGGCACGCGTGGGAAAAGTGACCTTGGGCAGGTCCGGCCCAGGCGATTTTCACGACTTGAGCTCAGAGAAGCCCGACGTCGGTGAATTCCGGGAAACCCTTCCAGTAGATACCCCATCCGGCGAGAGCCAGGAGCGCCAGCGCGTAGCCGACGAAGAAGAAGGCGACCAGAGGCTGGCGGCGGATCGCCGCGCGGCGAGTCAGCCCAATCCAGACCGTGATCAGGGCCGCCGCCGGGAGGCCCAGCGGCACCGTGCCGCCTTCATTGACGGCGAGGAAGAAGGTCAGACCGTACAGGATCGAGGCGGGGAGGATCCACCGCCAATCGACGACGGTATTCGTCGAATCGCCTCCGGCCGAAAGGATCAGGAGAACCGACAAACCGATGATGCCCAGATGCCACAAATAGTGGGAAAGGACCTCGTCGTAGAAGTGGACAAGGTCGTGCACCGAGCCGACGCCCTCCCCCATCAGGTTGTTGATCGAATTGGCGCCGAGATGCATGGCCTGGCCTGAGACCCAGAGCGCCGCCAGAAGGACGAAGGCCAGCCTCTGCCCCGCGGAGCGCTGAGGGTCGTTGAAGAGAAACCAGTACAGGGCCATGAGGACGAACGGCGTCAGCAGGTCGAACGCGTCGGCGACGTGCATGAGGGGATACGGCGGGAACGGTTGACTGAGAAACGCAGGAACGATGATGAAGACGCTGAAGGCGATGGCAAAGAGGAGAATCAGGGATGACCGGTTGGTCACGGCACGCCTCCTTCGCAGGGATGCCTCGATTGCGCCCAGTCGACCAGCGAGACTTGCGATCTGGCGAGAGGCTGGCGCGTCCGCCTCAGCCGCGGGCCTTCTTGCTCAGGTCTCGCTCCGGGGCGCGCCGGGCGACTCGGCGCACGGCGCGGATGCCGTTCTCCATGGCGCCAGCGGAGCTGTACATCTCGCCGCTGCCGATGACCTTCCTGTTGGCCGCCAGGAGGACAAAGTAGTTCTGGCCCCGCGAAGACTTGCGGCGGACGAAGGCCGGGTCCTTGGAGGCGTTGGCCTTGACCGAGCGAATGCCTTTGCGGGCGGAGCTCTTGGACGAGTACATCTCGCTGTGCAAAATGGGCTCGCTGTTTTCGGCCGTCAGGACGAAGTAGAACCTGTCGTCCTTCGACCGATGGATGGCGAAAACGGCGGGCATCGTCACCTCCTGGTGGCACCGATCCAGGCGCCTATGCCAGGCATTGTCGCGCGAGCGGTGGGCGGGGGCCAGTGAGGAACGGCAGGGAAGAAGGGCGGAGCCCGCCCGGCGTGAGTTGGGTGTTGCCTCGTCGACAATGCAACCCGGTCTGCCCGACATCGGCTCTGGGCGGGCGAGCGTCAAGCGGTGGCCGCGACGATTGCGGGCAGAGCGTCCTCGGCTCAAATGAGAGGGATCGTGGGCGTTACCGTCTTGGTGGGCGTCTTCGTAGGTGTCGGGGTCGCCGGGATGCGGCATACGCCGGGCGCGTTGTCGACGGGGTTGAAGTCGTAACCCCAGCGGCAGGACGAGTCGACAGCCGAAAGCTCCTTCAGCGGGTAGTTCGAATTCTCGATCAGCGGCGAACCGGCCTGCTCGAGAGTGAAGTGGTCGTTGTAATCGAACCAGGCCGGCTGCGGATTGGCGTCGGCCCAGATTCCCCACAGGAACTCCGAGTCGGAGCCGATGAGCGAATGCTTGAACGCGATCTGAACCTGCTTGGAGTTGATGGGCGAGAGGCGAATCCAGGCGGCATCCGGATCGAGGCCGCCGCCTGCGTCGAAGACGAGAGTCTCATAACCGTCGCCGGTCGTGGTAGGCGCATCGGACCGCACCGGGTTGGCTGCGCCGATGTCGTGATTGGCGTCGCGGTAGGCGCGCACGCCGTCGGTGGTCCAGGTGGTGCTGGCGGGCGCTGCGCCGCCGATCCACCAGTCGCCGCGGCCGTTGAGGTCCAGGTCGATTTCGACGGCGTAGTTGGCTGAGGCGCCGGCCGGCGGCGAACCCTCCAGGAACAGCACGACGTAGATCCAACCTCCCCCGGCGCTGATCTCACCCCGGGTGAGGTCGAGGTACGGCTGGTATTCCATGCCGGGCAGGGTCAGCGGGCGCTCGAAGAAGCCGTTGAAGAAATCGTCGGCGATGGTGCGGTGCTCGGCGGCCAGGGCGCTCGACGAACGGTCGGTCATGAAGCGCGCCGGGAGGCCAGGTTCTCCGGGCGTCATGACGTGGACGATGGGCGCCGTGGGAGACGGTTCGGGCGTCACAATCGCCAGCGTGTCCTGCGGAGCCGGCGCTGTAGGCTGGTTGGCAAGGAGCGTCGCGGCAGAAAGGGTCCCGACGGCTTGAAGAGTTTGTGTGACGGCAGCGCCGATATCCACGGGGGCCGGAACGGCGGTGGGAAGCCCGCATGCCAGGACGGCCGCCGCCAGCAGGATGGTGGCGAGGATGAGACGAAAGGCGCCCTTGGATGGCATGGAGAACCTCCGGGGAAAAGCAGCGGGGCTTGGAGGAGTATACATCAGCCTGCCTCCCACGGAGGCGTGGCGTCATGAGCGCCGCCGATCACCGAATGGATCGCCTGGGCAACTTCCGGCAGGAGGTCGGCCAGGGCGAGCAGCAGGCCGAAGCACCCGGCCGACATCATGTCCCCGGCGGGCACGGCGAAGTACGGCCGCAGACGCGAGCCCGCCAGCTTCTCCCGGCGCGGCCCCGTGACGACGATGCCGAACGGCCCTTCGTCCAGCCGGAGCGGTGTGGGGTCGAACACGAGTGCACCGTGACCCATGTCGTCGAACACCGACTGGCGAGTGATCGTGCCGGCTGCCAGCTGCTCCAGGTAGTGTTCCAGGGATTCCGTGGTCAGCTCGCCGGTGTGGTGTTCGAAGACAGCTTCGACGCCGCCGGGCCCGAGGCGGAAGGCGAGGGCATGGAAGTTTCCCACGTTGACGACGAGGCGTCGCGACCGTGAGCGCACCATCGCGTCCAGACCCGCGCCGAGCACGGCCGCCGGCGCAGTATCCATGACAACCAGGTTCGACAGCTCGCCCGCAGAGTCGACCACAGACCGCAGCCGGGTGAGGAACGGCGGCACATCCGCGGCGCGATAGGCGAAGGCCGAAAGTCGGTTCTCTTCGCGGATGCGTCGTTCGATGTAGTCGAAGCGAAATGTCCGGTCGGAAATGCCCGGCGGCGCAGCGCCGTGATCGAACACCGCCACGCCCACGGCCGCCGGCTCGAGTTCGATTCCAAATGCCGAAAAGGCGGACGCCAGGGTCGGGTAATCGAAATCCTTCATCTCGAGCCTGGTGACGTTCTGCAGCCGCGCCGCCTCGTCCTCGGAAACGAGAACAACGCCCATCTCGCGCTGGATCCCTTCGAGGTCATCGTTGAAGGTGCGCGCCGCGGCGGCGGTGGCGTACAGCGGCAGGCCGGCGCGGCAATGCGCCTCGGCCGCCCAGGCCGAAGGCCCGCCGCCCATCGTCACGCCGGTCAGCAGCAGCGGTTCGCCGCGAGCCGTGGCCTGCTGGATCCGCCGCTGCAAGATCATTGTCGGCGAGGGCATCACCAGCTTGAAGCCGTTTTCCAGAGCCAGCCCGCTGCGAAACAGGAAGACGTCCTGCGTGCCTGTGCCGACGTCGACCGTCAGGATCTGCATTGGAATAGACCAGTGGTGTGAGGCGAGTGGTCAGTGGTCAGAAGAAACGCGGCACAACGGTGTTGACTGACCACCGACCACTGACGACTGACCACTGAATTAAGGAAGTACGGGTTGCCAGTCCGGCTGTGAATCGCGCGCCGGATTCTGCGTCAGGTTGACCTGATCCCCGCCGCTGGCGGTCATGCGGTAGATCTCAGGCTGCTCGTCGCGGGTGGACGTGAAGATGAGATAGTTACCGTCGGGGGACCAGCCGGGTTCCTTGTTGCCGATGGACGTCGTGAGGCGCTCTGTCTGTCGCGAATTGTCGAGCGGAACGATGTAGATCTCGTTGGACCCCGGCTGCACCCAGGTGAAGACGAGCAAGGTGCCTGTGCCGGGCGACCAGGCCAGACCGGCCGCGCCCAGGATGCGGTCCGAACGGTCGAACTGCACTCCCCCGCCCATGAAACCGCCGACGTAGATGCGGCCGGGAGCACCGCGAATCTTGGCCACCACCGCCAGCTGCCCGCTGTCCGGCGACCAGGTGGGATCGGACTCGGGGGCGAAGGTGCCGGTCATGGTGATGGCTTGCGGCTTCTGCGGCACGCACGGGTCCGGCACCGCCGGGCATTCGATGAACATCATGTGGACCAGCTCGGTGTTGTTGTTGCGCGTGCTGGTGAAGGCGATGGCCGTGCCGTTGGGCGCCCAGGCCGGATCGTAGTCGTCCCCGGGACTCTGGGTCAGATTCTGAGGCGGCTGACCGCTGCCCGGGGCGAGGACGAAGATATCCCGTCGCAAGTCGTTTCCGAAGCCATCCAGGCCACCGGGCGCGACGAACAGCAGTCGCCTGCCGTCCGGCGACCATTCCGGCTGGGATTTGTCGCCGGGGCCGAAAGTAAGTTGGACGGGATCGCTTCCGTCGGGAAGCATCGTCCACACTTGCAGGGTGCGGCCGTCTTCGCGGTCGCTGATGAAAGCAATGCGCCCGCCGCCGCCGAGAAGAGGTGCGAGCGTCGGCGTGGGCGTCGGTTCGGGAGTCGCCGAGGGTTCCGGAGTGATCGTGGCCGGCGGGGGAGGCGAGGCAAGGGCCGGCGTGGTCGCGATCGCGGCGATCTCGGCCGGCGTAGGTGTGCCGCGGGAGCCCTCTCCATCCCCGAACACACCCAGCCCGATCGCCGCCCCGCCGCCGATGAGCAGCAGGCCCAGAACGCCGGCGCCGCCCAGGGCGATCAGCGGCAGACGGCTGGCGCGCGCAGGACGAGCGGCGGGGGCGCGGACCGTTTCCGCCTGGAGTTCGCCGCGCAGGGCGGACATGAACGAGGCCACATCCGGGAAGCGCTCTTCCTGATCGATCGAGAGGGCGCGCATCAGCGCCGCGTCGACATGCGCCGGGAGGCGCGGGTTCAGTTGCCGGGGCGGCACGAGCTGCTCCTTGTTGAGCATGCGCTCGATGCTGTCGGCCGGGGATTTGCCCGTGAGCAGCGAATACAGCGTGGCCGCCAACGAAAACTCGTCGCTGCGGGCGTCGGTGCGGGCGCCGCCGTATTGCTCCGGAGGCGAGAAGCCCGGCGTCAGGCCGCGCGCCCCGGTGGAGGTCTGCGTTTGCTCGAAGACTTTGGCGATGCCGAAGTCCACCAGCACGACCCGCCCGTCGGGCTGAAGCTTGATATTGGAGGGCTTGACGTCGCGGTGGATGATGGGCGGCTGGCGCGTGTGCAGGTAGCTCAAGGCGCTGCCCAGTTCCTGGGCCCAGCCGAGGACCTCGGGGATGGTCGGGGGCGAATCGGCGGCCCGCGCATGCAGGTCGACGCCCTCGATGAAATCCATGACCAGATACTGCTGGCCCTCGAGGATGAAATGGTCGGTGACTCGGGGAAGATGCGGGTGCCGCAGGCTGGCCAGCAGCGTGGCTTCGCGCAGGAATTGTCGCTCCGACTCGGGATTCAGGTTGAGATTCTCTTTGACGGCGACGCGCAGCTGGAGGGTCTGGTCGAACGCCAGGTAGACGGCGCCCATGCCGCCTTTGCCGAGCTTGCCGTCGATTCGGTAACGTTCGCGGAGAACCGAGCCGGGGGTCAGAGGCATGGCGTGGATTGTATGCGGAAGGGAAGGCGCGGTCAATCGGACTGCAGGCTCAACCAACAGACCCCTATGGCCCTACCGGGGACTTGCGGCAAAGTCCGTGCCCGAGAGGCCGTCGGGCGAGAGGGTGACGCCGACGCCCGGCGCAACCGCTGCGGACGAAGCTAACTTGACCCGTCCGAGATCTGTCCCTAAGCTGGAAAGGGGTTTGGAGTAGGGAGGCTATAATAATCCCGCCCGCTCGGTCACCCCTCTTCTCTGCGCCCGCCGAGGCACGCTCCATGGCCGATCGCCCTTCGCCCGACCTGACTCCTCTGCAACCCATTCTGGCAAACTACGCCGGCCAGGGACGATCGGCGTTGATCCCTGTCCTGCTGGAAGCCCAGCGCGCCTGCGGCTATTTGGCCGAACCGGTCGTGGAGGCCATCGGCCAGAACCTGCGCGTACCTCTGGCCGAGATCCACGGCGTCATCGAGTTCTACACCATGCTTTACCCCCAGCCTGTCGGGCGGAATTTCGTGCGCGTATGTACGAGCCCGATCTGCGCTGCGCTCGGAAGCGAGGCCGCCTTGGAAGCCGCCGCCCGCCATCTCAAAGTCCGCCCCGGTGCGGTAACGTCGGACGGCGAGTGGAGCGTCGAGGGCGTCGAATGTCTGGGCCTGTGCGACATGGCGCCCGCGGCGCTCGTGGGGGACACTCCCGTGGCGCACGCCGAATCGTCCCAGGCCGCTGCCTGGATCGGGGCTCCTTCGGCTGCGCCGCTCGGACGCATCGCTGGTGAACCGCGCTGGCTCTCGGGACGCTGCGGCGCCATCGAACCCACGGATGTGAGGGCTTTCGTCGCGCACGGAGGCTTCCGCGGCCTGCAGCGCACCCTCAAGGAATTGACGCCGGCGCAAGTCGTGGCCGAGATCAAAGGCTCGGGTCTGGTGGGCAGAGGCGGGGCCGCCTTTCCCACTGGGACGAAATGGGAGATGACCGCCGCCGCTCCCGGCGAAGTCCGCTATGTCGTGTGCAACGCGGATGAGTCGGAACCGGGGACGTTCAAAGACCGCGTGCTGCTCGAGGGCGATCCGCTCTCGGTGATCGAAGGCATGGCGGTGGCGGCCTACGCCGTCGGCGCCCGGCGCGGTTATCTGTACGTCCGAGGTGAGTACCCGCGCGCCCAGTCGATTCTGACCCGCGCCCTGGAGGCAGCCCGCGCCGAGGGCTTCCTCGGGGAAAGAATCCAGGGGACGGCCTTCTCCTTCGACATTGAGCTGCGGTCTGGGGCCGGGGCCTACATCTGCGGCGAGGAAACCTCGCTGTTCGAATCGATCGAAGGCAAGCGAGGCTTTCCGCGTCTCAAACCGCCTTTCCCGACGACGCACGGTCTGTTCGGCGCCCCCACGGTCATCAACAACGTCGAGACGTTGTGCACCGGCGCCTGGATTCTGGCCAACGGGGTCGAGGCCTATCGTTCCGTCGGAACGAAGGACTCGCCCGGCTCGAAGTTGTTCTGCGTGTCCGGAGATACGGCGGCGCCGGGCGTTTACGAAGTTCCGTTCGGCACGACTCTCGGCGCGCTTCTGTCGTTGGCCGGCGGGCCGCGCGGCGAAGTCCGGGCGATTCTGCTGGGCGGCGCGGCGGGCGCCTTTGTCGGCCCGGATCAGATGGACCTCCCCCTGAGTTTCGAGGACTTGAAGGCCGCCGGCCTGCCGCTGGGCTCGGGCGTCGTGGCGGTGTTCAACACAAGCCGTGATCTGCGCGGAGTGCTGCTCAGCCTGGCGCACTTCTTCGCTCACGAGTCGTGCGGCAAGTGCTTCCCTTGCCAGCTGGGGACACAGCGACAGCTCGAGCTTATGAAGAAGGTACACGAGGGCCGGGCGACACGGGCCGATGTGGCGGCGCTCGACGATGTCGGTTTCACCATGACCAACGCCTCCCTGTGCGGGCTGGGGACGACCGCCGCCTCGGCGATCCTCTCGGCGCGGCGGCTGTGGCCCGAGCTGCTGGTCGACGGACGAAGCGCGTAGATGAATCAAGAACGGCCCCCTTCCGACGACACGTCCAGGCCCGGTGCCAACGGCGGCGCGGTTTCGACGACCTGGCAGGAGTACCGGCCGGGCCAGTCGGTGCGGCCGGATTGGTCGCCGGTGGAAGCCGAGGTCATCGAAGAGGCCCTGGTCACGATCTATCTGAACGGTCAGGAGCTGGCGACGATCATGTGCACGCCGCGCGACCAGACCGCTCTGGCGCTGGGTTTCCTCAAGAACGAAGGCCTCATCCAGGGCATGGGCGACGTCGAGCTGACCTTCGTCAGCAAGAACGGCTGCTGCGTCGACGTGTGGACGACGCAGCCTGTCGTTCACCCTCGCCGGCCGATCATCACTTCCGGCTGCGGTGGCGGCGTCACCTTCACCGATCCCTCGGTGGGCATCGAACCGCTGCACGACGACCTGCGCCTGCCGGCGGCGCGGCTGTTCACTCTGTTCAATCAGCTCCACCACCCCGGCAGCCTCCACGCGCGGACGCGGGGGGTCCACGCCGCGGCCCTGAGTGACGGTGAGAGCATCCTCACGCTCGTCGAAGACGTCGGCCGGCACAACACGATCGACAAGCTCTTGGGCCTGTGCCTGCTTCGAGGCATCTCGACCGAGGGCCGGATCCTCCTGGCGACGGGCCGCGTCTCGTCCGAGATGCTGCGCAAGGGGGCGCTCATGGGCTGCCCGATCATCGCCTCGCGCAACTCGCCGACGTCGATGTCGGTGGCGATGGCCGAGGCCTGGAACATCACCCTGGTCGGATACGTTCGCCAAGGGTCGATGCGGGTATACACGCATCCTGAACGCCTCGGTGACTACCGAGAGGTGAGGGAAGAAAGGCAGAGCTCTTGGCCGAACCACTGCACCTGACGATCGACGGGCGGGAGGTCGACGCCGCCCCCGGCTCGACCATCCTGGACGCGGCAAGATCCGCGGGCATCGATATCCCCGTCCTGTGCTACTCCGATCACACCCAGGCCAACGGATTGTGCCGACTGTGCGTGGTCGAGACGGAAGGCGGGCGCGGTCTGCAGGCCGCCTGTGTCACGGTGCCCCGCGACGGGTCACGCATTCGCACTCGAAGCGAGTCCGTCGACCGCGCCAGGCGCACGATCCTGGAGATGCTGGCGGCCTCGGTCGACCTCTCAGAGAGCCCGGACGTGCAGCGCATGCTCGCCGAGTACGGCGCCGATCCCGGCCGTTTCGACGAGGCCGCGTTGCGCCGGCCGCCCCTGATCGACGACAACCCGATGTACATCCGGGATTACGCCAAGTGCGTTCTGTGCTGGCGCTGCGTTCAGGTCTGCGCCGAAGACGCGCAGTACACCTACGCCCTGTCGTTCAACGGGCGCGGCTTCCACACGTCGATCGCCACCTTCTTCGATCGGCCGATGCCGCGCACCACGTGCGTGTTTTGCGGACAGTGCGTCGGCACCTGTCCCACCGGCGCTCTCAAAGCCAAACGCGAGTTCCTGCTCGAGCAAGGCGTGCCTCCGGAGGAAGTCTTCGTGCAGACGCGCCAGAAAGGCCGCGGTCAGCGGTCGGTCGGCGGGCCGCGCCTGGCGGAGGGAGGCTGACATGCTCGCCGCCGAACGCGTCATCGCCTCGACCTGCCCCTATTGCGGCGTGGGCTGCCAGGTGGATCTGCACGTCCGCGACGGCCTGATCTTCCGTGTGTCCGGCCGGCGCGACAACAAGGTCAACTTCGGCAACCTGTGCGTCAAGGGCCGCTTTGGTTACGACTACGTCCATGCCGCCGATCGCCTGACGTCGCCCCTGGCCCGGCGCCGGCGGGATGAAGCGCTGACGGCGACCGATTGGGAAACGGCGCTGTCGCGGGCGGCGGCGCGGCTATCGGCGATCCGCGATCGGCACGGGCCGGACAGCGTCGCCTTCCTGACCTCGGCCAAATGCACCAACGAAGAGAACTACCTGCTGCAGAAGATCGCCCGGGGTTTGATCGGCACCAACAACATCGACCACTGCGCCCGTCTTTGACACGCCAGCAGCGTGGCCGGTCTGGCCACCACGCTGGGCTCAGGGGCGATGACCAACAGCATCGCCGACATCCCGGAGGCCGAGGTGCTGCTGGTCATTGGCAGCAACACCACCGAGGCCCATCCGGTCATCGCCCTGCAGATGAAGGCCGCCGTGCGGCAGCGCGGGGCGCGTCTGATCCTGATCGATCCCCGCCGCATCGAGCTGGCCGAATTCGCCCACCTGCACCTCCGGCAACAGCCCGGCACCGATGTGGCTCTGATCAACGGCATGCTGAACGTCATCCTGGCCGAAGGGCTGGAGAACCGCACCTTCGTCGCCGAGCGAACGGAAGGCTTCGAGGCTCTGAGGGCTTCCGTCGCGGAGTGGACTCCGGCGCGGACGGCGGAAGTGACCGGCGTGGAGGCCGGATGGATCGTCGAGGCCGCCCGGTTGTACGCGAAGGCTCGCGCCGCGTCCATCTTCTGGGCGATGGGCATCACCCAACACACGACCGGAACCGACAACGTCAAGGCGCTCTCGAATCTGGCGCTGGCCTGCGGCCAGATTGGCAGGCCGGGTACCGGGCTCAACCCCCTTCGCGGCCAGAATAACGTCCAGGGTGCCTGCGACATGGGCGGCCTGCCGAATGTCTTCCCCGGCTATCAGCCCGTGGCCAACGATGACGTCCGTCGCAAATTCGCCGACGGGTGGGGCGTGCCCTATGAAGCCCTCTCACCGACGCCGGGAATGACCGTCACCGAGGTGATGGATGGCGCTCTCGCCGGGCGCGTCAAGGGACTTTTCATCCTCGGCGAAAACCCGATGCTCTCCGATCCCAACCTGCACCACGTCGAGCATGCGCTCGGAGCGCTCGAGTTCCTGGCCGTACAGGACATCTTCCTGAACGAGACGGCGGAGCGCGCCGACATCGTCCTGCCCGGCGTGTCGTTCGCCGAGAAGCGCGGCACCTTCACTAACACCGAGCGCCGTGTGCAGCTGGTTCGCCCTGCGCTGGCCCCGAAAGCCGGAGCGCGCTTGGACCTGGACATCCTGGTGGACCTGGCGCGCCGCCTGGGCGCCGATTGGGCGTACGCGGATTCGGCGGCGGTGTTCGATGAGATGGCCTCCCTGACGCCTTCCTACGGCGGCATCTCCCACCGGCGACTGGAACACGGCGGGCTGCAGTGGCCCTGCCCGACGCCGGATCATCCCGGAACACCCATCCTTCACACCCAGAAGTTCACTCGCGGCCTCGGGTTGTTCTCGCCCGTTGCCTACCGCCCGCCTTCCGAAGTCCCGGACGAAGCCTACCCGCTGGTGCTGTCGACGGGGAGGATTCTGTTCCACTGGCACGGAGGCACGCTGAGCCGGCGCTCTCCGGGCCTGGACAGCCTGGCCCCGGAAGCGGAAGTCGAAGTCCACCCGGACGACGCCGAAACCTGGGGCGTCGAGGACGGCGCGCTGGTGCGCGTGACCTCGCGCCGCGGGGGTGTGGTCGCCCGGGCTCGCCGCACGCGGCGTTCTCCGCCGGGCACGATCTTCATGACGTTCCACTACGCCGAATCGGCGACCAACTTGCTGACGATCGACGCCGTCGATCCGGTGGCGAAGATCCCCGAGTACAAAGTGGCCGCGGTGAGGATCGAGCCGGTCGCCGGCTAAGACCATTCGCAAGGCCGACGCGAAAGACGGGCTGTGGTCGATGCCACAGCCCGTCCTTCGTTTGAGCTTCCCGGGTTTCGCCTTAGCGCGCGGCGCGGATCTTTGGCCCGCTGATGGGGGCGCCGAACAGCGGCGCGAACAGGCACACATCGAGCAGGCCGGCCCCCAGGGGAACCGCCCCGACGACAGCCACGATCACGCCTGTGAGTCCGCCCAGGCCGAAGAGGCCCCAGACGATCAAGGCCGCCCCTGCAACGATGCGGGTAATTCGGCCTGCGGGCGAGGCCATGAACTGCACGAGTGGATTCATTGCCCATCTCCTTTTGGATCACATTCTCGAGCTTGCGGTCAGTGTAGGAGATGAGGCGGCGGGCGTCTGTGACTAAGTCACTCGCCGGCCAGGCGCCGCAGGTCGTCGGATCGCACGACCTCGATCCGGCCCCGCTGGAGGCGAACCCACCCCCGCTCGGCGAGGTCTTCCAACACGCGGCTGACAACTTCCCTTGAACTGCCCAGTTCCGCCGCCAATTCCTGGTGCGTCACCGGGATGGGATTCGCGGCCTGGGCCCGCCGCAGAAGGGTGGAGGCGATCCGGGCGTCCATGCGCCGGAACGCCACCTCGTCGACGAGGGCCATCACGCTCGACAGCCGCTGCGATAGAAGGTCGAAGACGAAGGCGCGCCAGACCTCGTAGCGGCCAACCCATTCGCGGAACGTATCCGCCGGGATCATGACCGCCTCGGCGTCCTTCTCGAC
This sequence comes from Anaerolineales bacterium, assembly GCA_035693825.1. Lineage (GTDB taxonomy): Bacteria > Chloroflexota > Anaerolineae > Anaerolineales > E44-bin32 > MGOM01. The sequence goes on along the minus strand of DASSGB010000224.1, from coordinate 6,985 downwards.
CGTGGCAATGGCCGGGAACGACTGCCGGCTGAGGATCGCGTTGGCGGTCAGGATGCACGATTCGCCGAGTCCGAAGCGGTACAGGGTGATTTCCCGACCTGTTTCGCTGACTTTGTAGACGCGAACGACACCCGAGATCAGCAGCGCGATGGCGTCGATGGGATCGCCTTCGACGAAAACGTCCTTCCCCGACGGGATGCGGGCGAGAAAGGCATGGCGGGCGAATTCCTCGGCCAACGGCGGATCGGCGCGTCGAAGAAAGGGCATGAGGCGCGCGACGCGTTCGAAGACTTCGGGATCGATCAAGCTTCGCCTCGCCGGTCGCCGCCTGGTTGCCTGGCGGGATGCGCGCGAGACCTCAGGTCAGCCGCAAGTCCCAGCTCTCGAGCTCCGCGACCTGGTCGCGGGCCGTCAGGTCGAGCTGGAGCGGAGTCACGGAAACGAAGCCCGCGGCCAGGGCTCCAAAGTCGGTCCCTTCGTCGGCCACGCCGGTCGGTGATTGGCCGCCGATCCAGTAGTACGGTCGGCCGCGCGGATCGTCCCGCCGCACCAATTCGTCGCGGTAGAGGCGCAGGCCCTGGCGGGTGACGGCTATGCCGCGCAGGGTTTCCACCGGTCCGCTGGGGATGTTCACGTTCAACAACATGGCCTTGGGCATGGGGCGGCGGACAAGCTGCGTCACGAGCAGACCGGCGACGGTCGCCGCCGCCTGATAATCGAGCGGGCCTGCATGGCCTTCCGGCGAATCGAGGGAGAAGGCGATCCCGGGGACGCCGGCGATGACGGCCTCCATCGCGGCCGTGACGGTGCCCGAATAGGTCACATCGTGGCCGATGTTCGCGTGAGGATTGATGCCGGAGGCGACCAGGTCGATGGGCTCCGGCACGAATCCCAGCAGCGCCAGGGCCACGCAGTCCGAGGGCGCGCCGTCGGCGGCGAAGGCCGGCGTACCGTCGCCCAGCACCGTCTCCCACACTCGCAGCGGGCGGTGCAGCGTCTTGACGTGACCCGAGGCCGACCAGTTGCGCTCTGGCGCGAGCACTGTGACCCGGCCCACGCGGCCGAGCGCCTGCGCCAGGGCCAGCAAGCCGGGGGCCTGGACGCCGTCGTCGTTGGTGACAAGGATATGCACGAGGGCCTTCCCGAGGAGATCCGGATTCTATCGCAACGTGATTGTAAGGCGGCCCGGCCCGAGGCCCATGGGAAAATGGCGGGGCCTTGTGCCCTTCCCACTTCGCACCTATACTCGCGCAATTCTGACCCGGATCCCTTTATGGGTCCATGGAGGCCTGTATGAAGACACGTCGTCCGTTGCTTGCCCCGCTGTCCCTGGCAGCCCTGTCCCTGCTGCTGGCATCCCTCGCCTGCGGCCCGACGGGCGGGGGAACCGTTGCCCCCACCCCGGAACCCCAGACCGGTGGCGGAAGCGGAGCCGTTTCATCGCTGGACGGCGTGAAATCGGCGACGATCCAGATCGAAGCCCAGGGCACCTTCATCGATCCTGAATTCGGCATGATTGCCAACGCCGCCGGCCGCGGCTCCGGGTTTATCATCGATCCCTCCGGTATCGCCGTGACCAACAACCATGTCGTGGCTGGCTCGGCGCTGCTGCGGGTCTACGTCGGCGGCGAGGACGAAGCCAAGAACGCCACGATTCTGGGGGTCTCGGAATGCTCGGATCTGGCGGTCATCGATTTGGAAGGTGACGGCTATCCGTATCTCGACTGGTTCGACGGCGACATCGACACCGGCCTGCCGATCTACGCCGCTGGCTTCCCCCTCGGGGATCCGGAGTACACCCTGCTCGAGGGCATCGTGGCCAAAGCCCGCGCCGGTGGTGAGACGCGTTGGGCCTCGGACGACTATGTCATCGAACATACCGCCGACACCAATCCCGGCAATTCCGGCGGCCCGATCGTCACCGAGGACGGCCAGATCGTAGGCGTTCACTACGCTGGAAACGCTCAGACGCGACAGGCGTGGGCCATCTCGCGGGACGAGGCCCTGCCGGTGATCGAGCGGTTGCAGGACGGCCGGGACGTCGACTCGATCGGCGTCAACGGTGAGGTGGTCATGAGCGAGGACGGCTCCCTCTACGGCGTGTGGGTTGCCGCCGTCACTTCGGGCTCGCCGGCCGACGAGGCGGGCGTGCGCGGCGGTGACATCATCACCTCGCTCGAAGGATTGTACGTCGGCAGCGACGGCACCATGGCCGACTACTGCGACGTGCTGCGAAGCCACGATGCCTCCGACACGCTGGCCATCGAAGTCCTCCGCTACAGCAGCGGCGAGGTCCTCGCCGGGCAGCTGAACGGGCGCCCGCTGGAGACCGCTGCCACTTTCGCCACCGACCTGGGTGGTGATGATGCAGCGACGTCCGACCAGGGCCAGGCGTACACCGAGTACGTTGCGGTGCAGGACGACTACGGGGCCATCCAGATGGAGGTACCGACTTCGTGGGCCGAAGTGGACGGGGCGCCCGAAGAAGGTCCAAATGGCTCGGTCTTCTCCTCGATCTGGGCCGCCCCGAATTTGCAGGAATTCATCAACACATGGGGCGTGCCCGGCGTGAAGTTCCAGGTGACGGGGGAAAAGGAGAAGGTTGGCGGTCACATCCAGATGCTGGAAGTGACGCGCTCGTATCCTTTCCTCTCGGCCTGCACCCTTGACGACCGCTATGACTACAACGACGGCGTATACCGGGGAGCGTTCGACTACTACACCCGGTGCGGCGGCACGGCCGACTATCTCATCCTGGCCGCCGTGCCGATACAGGCCAATAGCGACGTGCTGGTGTTCGTTCAGATCCAGATCGTGAGCCAGGCGGATCTGGATGCAGCCCAGCGCATCCTGGACACCTTCAACATCGTCGGCTCGCTTCCATAAGCGATAGCGGCAAGCAATACGAAACCCGGTTGGCCCCAGGCCAACCGGGTTTCGTATTTGACGGGCCTGGAAGAACTGTGCTACCATAACTGCGCCGGCAGGGATCATCCTTTATTTCACCCTCCGGACCTGGTTTCATTCCTTCCTCATTTGAAGCGGCCGCGGGCCCCGAAACCGTCTTTTGCCTGCCGCCGAACGCACGACCGAAGGATGTCGCTCCCTGCGGGGTGAGCGCCGAAACCAGGCGATCACCCCGTTTGTTTTCCCGAATTGAGGCGATGGCATGAGCATCGAGTTCTTCGCTCGTCTGGCGGGAATGGTGGTGATGGCCGTCGGCGGGATCTACCTCGGCGTGTATTTGAGCCGCCTGGCCAACGGGCCGTCGGAAGTATGGGCGAGCGTTTTCGCCATGGTAGGCGCGCTCATGGGTCTGGTGGTGACGCCGTTCTTGACCACGCGGCCCATCCGTTCGGTGCGCGGAGTCGTCCGCCACATATCGGTCCAGACCATCCTCGCCGCGACGGTCGGGCTGGTGGTCGGGCTGGTTGTGGCGGCTCTGGTGTCGTTCCCTCTTTCCCTGCTGCCGTCACCCTTCGGCTCGGTGATGCCCTTTCTTGGAGCCGTGCTATTCGGCTACCTGGGCGCGGCCGTGTTCGTCCTGCGCCAGAACGACCTCTTCGGGCTGGTTCGGCCGCGGGAGGGGGGCGGCCATGGGCGGCGCAACGACCCGGCGCACAGCGTCCTGCTCGACACGAGCGTCATCATCGACGGCCGCATCGCCGACATCGCCCGGACCGGTTTCATCCCGGGCGACATGGTCGTGCCGGCCTTCGTCCTCAATGAGCTCCAGCATATCGCCGACTCGACCGACGGCCTGCGGCGCCAGCGGGGGCGACGCGGACTGGACATCCTCAACCGGCTGCAAAAGGACACGGGGATCGCCTTCCGGGTGGCCGATCTGGACGCAGAAGGCGTCCGCGATGTGGATGACAAGTTGGTCATCCTGGCCAAGCAGTTGCGCAGCCGCATCCTGACCAACGACTACAACCTGAACCGCGTGGCGGAGCTGCAGGGCGTGACCGTGCTCAATATCAATGAGCTGGCCAATGCCGTGAAGGCCGTCTTCATTCCAGGCGAGACGTTCGAAGTGCACATCATTCAAGAGGGGAAGGAACAGGGCCAGGGAGTGGGCTACCTGGACGACGGCACGATGGTCGTCGTCGAAGACGGCAAGAATCACCTGGACCGAACCATTCCGGTGGTCGTCACCAAAGTGCTGCAGACGGCGGCCGGACGCATGATCTTCGCCCGTCCGGATGTGGGCTGAGGAGCGACAGCGCATGGGCCTGCAGATCTACAACACACTCACCCGCCGCAAGGAGCCCCTGGAGACGATCGAGCCCGGCCTGGTCCGGATGTACGTATGCGGGCCCACGGTTTACGCCAAGGCGCATGTGGGCCACGCCATGTCGTCGGTGGTGTTCGACGTGCTGCGCCGGTACCTGGAGTACCGCGGCTACCGCGTGCTGCACGTCATGAACTACACGGATGTCGAGGACAAGATCATCCAGCGCGCCCGGGAGATGGGCGTCACGCCGGAAGCGCTGGCGACGCGGCATCGCCTCGAGTACGAGCAGCATATGCAGGATCTCAATCTGCTCATCCCGACCATCCGGCCGCAGGCCTCCCTCGAGATGCCGACGATCATCGAGATGATCGAGAAGCTGGTGGCGGGCGGCTTCGCGTACGAGGTGGACGGGGACGTGTACTTCCGGGTGGCGCGAGACGAAGACTACGGACGTCTGTCCGGCCGCAAGCTGGAAGAGATGCGCGCCGGCGCCAGACTGCAGGTTGATGAACGCAAGGAAGACCCGGCGGATTTCGCTTTGTGGAAGGCGGCCAAGCCCGGCGAACCGTCCTGGCCGAGCCCGTGGGGGGCGGGCCGCCCCGGCTGGCACATCGAATGCTCGGCCATGAACCTGCGGCACCTGGGCGAGCAGATCGACATTCACGGTGGTGGAAACGACCTGATCTTTCCCCACCACGAAAACGAAATCGCACAGAGCGAGAGCGTGACCGGCAAGACGTTCGCGCGCTACTGGGTGCACAACGGCATGGCCCAGCTCGGCACGGAAAAGATGTCGAAGTCGCTGGGAAACCTGGTCACGGTCGAGGACATGCTGAAGGATCACGAGGCGGATGCCTTTCGGCTGCTGGTGCTGAACTCGGGCTACCGCAATCCGCTGACGTTCAGTGAAGAGGTCCTCGCCCAGTCGGAGCAGGCGCTGGAGAGGCTCAGGGGCGCGTTCAAGCCGGGGATCGGGAACGGCGGCGACGTGGACCTGACCGAGCAGGCCGCAGCGGCCAGGCGCGGTTTCGAGGCGGCCATGGACGACGACTTCAACACCGCCGGAGCGCTCAGTCAACTGTTCGAGTTGGTGCGGGCGATCAATCAGGCGCGCGACCGGGGAGCCTCGAACGCCAGTCTGAAAGTCGGCCAGGAGGCGCTTCGGGAGCTGGCCGGGATTCTCGGTCTTCGGCTGGACGTGCGGCGCTTCGACGACAAGCGTGCGGCCCCGTTGCTCGATTTGTTGGTACAGGTCCGCAGCGAATTGCGCCAGGCGCGGCAATGGGAACTGGCGGATCGCATCCGCGATCGCCTGGCGGAACAGGGCATCACCCTCGAAGACGGTCAGGACGGCACGCACTGGGTGATCGGCTAGACGGAGGCGTGCCCGGTTTGAGCCATGCTCGCTGAGTCGCCTCAAATCATTACCGGCCGGCGCGCGGTGTTGGAGATCCTGCGCGCCGGCCGGCGCCGCGTTCAGCGCCTGTATGTCGCCGAAGGCGCGCAGGCGCGAGGCGCCCTGGCGGAGATCCTGGGCGAGGCGGAGACCCGAGGCGTGCCGGTGGCTCGGGTGGGGCGGGACAATCTACCCGGGGAAGACGCCCAAGGCCTGGCGGCCGAGGTCGAACCGTATCCTTACTCGGATCTCGGGGAAATCCTGGACCGCGCCGCGGCCGGCGGGGAGCCGATCCTGGCGCTGCTGCTGGATGCCATTCAGGACCCCCAGAATCTGGGGACGCTGTTGCGAACGGCAGAGGCCGTGGGTGTGCATGGGGTGATCCTTCCCTACAGGCAAGGAGTCGGGGTGAGCCCGGCTGTGGTTCGGGTTTCGTCGGGAGCCAGTGAGCACCTTCTCGTAGCCCGCGAGAATCTGGCGCAAGCCATGGCTCGTCTGAAGGAAGCCGGGGCGTGGCTGGTCGGGTTGGACATGGATCCTGGTGCTGAGCCCCTGGATCAGGCCGACCTGCGCGGCCCGTTGGGCCTGGTGGTCGGTGGAGAGGGTTCGGGCCTTCGTCGTCTGGTGCGCGAGTCGTGTGACAGGCTGGTGCGGCTGCCGATGCGCGGGCGGCTGGGGTCGCTGAACGCGGCCGTCGCCGGGTCGGTGGTGCTGTACGCCGCCTGGGCCCAGCGGGGCTACGCGAGGCGTTCCATTGACGCTCCTGTTGAATCCTGATACCATGGCCGTTCGGCTGGGAAACCGCGCCGGTGAGTCAGGCGCGTTTTTGCCGTATGCCGACGTAGCTCAACGGAAGAGCAACCGCCTTGTAAGCGGTAGGTTACGGGTTCGATTCCCGTCGTCGGCTTGGCCGGGTGCGACGGGAGTTTCGTGGGCGGCCATCGACCGCGACCAGCCTCGAAGGCCATCGAGGATGGGCGCGGTCGCCGGCCGGCGACGGCAGGCAACGGGCGGTTACCCAAGTGGCCAAAGGGGGCTGACTGTAAATCAGCTGGCGGACGCCTTCGGAGGTTCGAATCCTTCACCGCCCACTGGAGTTGCCCTCATAGCTCAGGTGGCAGAGCACACCCTTGGTAAGGGTGGGGTCATGGGTTCAAATCCCATTGAGGGCTCTCGCCGAGACGAAGACGCAGGCTGAGGAGCGAAGGAGAAGCGAGCATGTCGAAGCAGAAATACGAGCGAACGAAGCCGCATATGAATGTGGGGACGATGGGGCACATCGACCACGGGAAGACGACGCTGACGGCGGCGATCACGAAATGGTGCCAGCTGAAGGGGCTGGCGGAGTTTCGTTC
>DASSGB010000223.1:0-7948 GCA_035693825.1 Anaerolineales bacterium | reverse complement strand
GTGACAGAAGAGGCACTGAACGCCGGCCTCAACGTGCGTCCGGTGGCTGTAGGCGATGGGCTGGCCGGGTGCAGCCAGCGCGCGCGCCCGAGTCAGCAGAATCCCGGTCAGGACGACGGCGAGCAAGAGAGCCGCCAGCAGTCCCCATCGCCACGATTTCGAAGGTCTCAGCCTGGCCATGTTCTCCGGTCGCCTGCGGCCGCGTGCATCACCGCGCCTCAGTCTCGCGTGCCTCGGACGACATCCAGCAGGTCACCCGGACGTGCGACCGTCCGCTGCTGCCGCTGGTACACCCGCAGCTCGTTGTTCATCAGGTTGAGACCGAGGATGAGCACGTCGGTCGCGCCTCCTTGGAGCAGATCGACCAGCTCCGCGCGCGAAGCGCCCTCCTCCTCCTCGAGCACAACCACATCCGGGCGAAGCCGGGCGATATCCTGCCGGCCAGCATCGTGATCCATGCTATCGCCCACCAGCTCAACCTCCTGATGGCTCAACAATCGGTGGACAGTCTCGAAGAAGAGGGGATGAGTCCACAGCAGATAGACACGTCGAACGGGCATCCTCTTTCCGAGGATCAGGCTCGGCGATCCGGCTGATCCTTGGAAAGAGATTAGTGCAGGACTTCACGCAAGGGAATCGGGGGGCGCGCCACATTGGGCGAAGGAATCGCCAATCGGTCTGGCGGTAAGTGAGGGGGCGTTGGCGGTGGGACGGGAAACCCAAACCCGTTTTGCTGCGCGAAACGGGTTTGGGTCTGGTCTAGGTTGCGTGCGTGGTGTCGCCGATCCAGCCCTGGTCTCGGGCGTACTGGATCAGCGCGTGTTGGGAGCTCAGATCGAGCTTCCTCATCAAATTGCTGCGGTGGCTGTGGATCGTGCTCGGGCTGAGGGTAAGCCGCTCGGCGATTTCCTTGTTCGAGTAGCCCTGGGCCACGAGCCGGAGAATCTCCTTCTCGCGCGCCGTCAGCCTGGGCTGCCCGGCAGCCTCGACTTCGCCGAACCGCCGCACGTAATCTTGCACAAGTTTCTTGGCCATCGTCGGAAAAAGGAAGGTTTCGCCGCGGGCTACGACCCGGATGGCCGAGAGCAGCTCGTCCGTGTCCGCGGCCTTCAGCACGTAGCCCGAAGCTCCGGCCTTCAGCATCTCGAAGAAGTACTCGTCCGAGCGATGCATGGTCAACACGAGCACATGACTGTCGGGCGAGGCGACTCGAATCCTGCGCGTCGCTTCGAGGCCATCGAGGGCGGGCATGGCGATGTCCATCAGGACCACCGTCGGCCGAAGCGAAGTCGCCATCTCTACGGCCTGCTCGCCCGTCACCGCCTCCCCCACGACTTCCATGTCCGGCTCGGTTTCCAGCAGCATTCGCACGCCGGCGCGCACGATCGTGTGATCGTCGGCGATCAACACGCGGATCTTATCTGTCGGAGTCGGCATCGGGTATCGGTATCCGTATACGCAGGCGGGTGCCGGCGCCAGGATGAGAGTCGACCTCGAGCGAACCGCCGCACTGCTCGATGCGCTCGCGCATGCCCAGCAGCCCGAGCCCTCTCCGCGTCCGGCCGTCGGTCTTCTCGGTTACAGATCGAAGATCGAAGCCTTGACCGTCGTCGCTCATTTCCGCCTCGAAGGTCGATCCCTGTCGCGAGAGGCTGACCCGGATCTCCTTCGGCCGGCCGTGGCGCAATGCGTTGCCCAAGGCTTCTTGAAAGGATCGAAAGACCGCCGTCTCGATCTCGGCCGGGAGGCGGCGATCGAGGTTCACCTCTCGGAGAGCGAAGCGTACGTCTTTGCCCTCCAGCACGCGGGTGGCGTGCGCCCGCAGCGCGGGAGCCAATCCCAGATCGTCGAGCGCCGAGGGCCGGAGCGAGAGGATGACATCATAGACGCGCTCCGTCGCCCCGGCGATCAATTCCCGCGCCTTGCGCAGCGCCCGGATGCCGGCTTGAGGATTCTGGGACCAAGAGCGCTCCAACGCCTCCAGGTGCATGGCCGTTCCAGCCAGATCCTGACCCAGATCGTCATGAAGATCGCGCGCCAGCCGCCGGCGCTCTTCCTCCTGGGCGGAAATCACCCGCTTGAGAAGTTCGCCTCGGGCCGACGCCTGATCCCGCAACTTCTCCGACAGGGCCCGGTTCTCCTCTTCCTCCGCCTGGATCCGCTGGGCCATGGCATTGAACGACGTCGCCAGCTGGCCGATTTCGTCGGCCGATCCGACGTCGAGCTGGACGTTGTGTTGCCCGCCGGCGAATCTGGCCAGCCCCCGCGCCGCGGTTTCGAGCGGCCGCAACACCAGGCGCCCCAGCGCCGCATTGGTTACGAGCAGAACGGCCACGATGGTGGCCGCCGGCCAGAAGACGTGATCGCGCAGATCCACGTACAACGGATCATTCAAGGGCGCCATGGAAATGTCGATCAGAAGAAGCCCGTTCAGCCGCTGGCCCGGGTCGTGGCAGGCGTGGCATTCGGGCTGATTCTCAATCGGATTCATGCTTCGAAAGACGCGGCTCCCATCCTCGAGATCGACGATGACGCTGCTCGGGCGCTCGGAGCCGGGAAGGCTGTGGCAGGGCTGGCAGGTCGGGTCGCGGTTGTCCAGCTTGCGGCCGACGCCCTCATCGCCGGGGGCGAAGACGATCCTCCCGGTGAGATCGAGGATGGTCACCGACTGAATGGCCTCGCCCAGGGCAATGGCATCCAGCGTGTTTCGGAGCCCCCGGATGTTGCGCGTGAGCATCTCGTCCCGCAGGCTGTTTTCCACCGCCTGGCTCGTCTGGCCCGCCAGCAGGGCCAGAGCTTCCCGGTGCGCCTCCTCATGACGGACGTATTGGATGGCGCTGAAGGTCCCCAGGATGACCACCAGCGGCACAAGGAGACCCAGCATGATTTTGCCTCGAAGGCTTCGAGGCATAGACAAGCGGCTCATGAAGTTGGCTGGACCGGCGGGGTTTGAGCTGTGTAGGTGTGAGGAAGGGCTTCCCGCGGGATCATTCTACATCCGTCGGGAGGCGATGCGGAGCGCACAAGGAAGCGACAAGTCGTTTCCCGGGGAGGACGGTGGTTCGAACCATCATCCGCTGGCAGTGAGGCGGAGTCTTGAGAGTGGCTGGCTGCTTCATGCCTGTATTGTAGAATCCCGGAAGGCGGGCGCACGCAAGGCTGCCCATGAAGAAGATTGCCTTTGTCTCCGTTGCCCTCATCCTCGCAGCCTGCGGTTCCCAAACCATCGCGGCCACCCCCACCGCGGATATCCCCGCCGAACTCTTGGATGTTTCGAGGTGGATCGAAGTCGACCTCGCTGCCTCGGAGATTCGGCTGCATTCCGCCAACGCCGACGCCATCCACATCGCTGCCGCGACCGGAGTCGCCGACGATCCGCGGTACGCCACGCCCCTCGGCGTGTTTCATGTTCAGAGCATGGATCACGGCCCCATCGAGAGCGCCAGCGGCGTGTTTGTCCGCGACCTCATCATGATCGACATCGCCTCCGGGACGGGCATTCACTCCGTGCCCATGGACGGCGAAGGCACGCTCCTCGATGACCGCACAGGTCCTTCGATCACCGCCGGCTGTGTTCGCGCCACGGACTCCGCCGCTGTGTTTGCATTTGCAGACCTAGGAATGCCCGTCTGGATTCACTAGCTGGGATCGCATCTTTTTGCGTAGGGACTGGGGAAGGCTCTATCTCCCGGCGAGGTGGAATCATGGACAGCCGTGGACGAGCCGGATGCAACCCCGGGTGGCCACGGCACGACGACCGTCCGATTCACGAACTTCGGCCTGATCGAGGCCGGGTCAAGTAGCTGCAGGCGCAGCGGCCGCAGCCATCTCCGGAGACACGAAGCTCAACCAGCCCTCCGTCGCGGCGATCTCCTGCTCCACCGGGCCGTGAAGGACGAGCGTGTAGGGCCGGCCGCCCATGATCAGCGTGATGGTGAGGTCAGCCTGCCCGGCGTCCTCCACCTGCGCCGTGCAGTATCGTTCGTGGCCGAGGGGATTGCGAATCGTCGCCGCGAGACATCGATCGGCGAACGCACCCCCGTGCTGGCACGTGTCATGATTGATGACGACCTTCATCCGGACCTCCTCACGCCCAGACGTACCTAGTGGACGCGCACCACCAACGCCGCGGCCGTATCGCCCGCCGCGCATCCGGTGAACAGCCCATGGCCCCCGCCGCGCAAGACGAGCTCCTCGATCAGCTCGATCACCAGGCGCATGCCGGTTGGACCTTGCGGATGGCCCCAGATCAGCGATGAACCGAAATTGTTCATCCGGTCCAGCGGTATCCCGAGCCCTTTGGAAAGACACAGATCATTCACCGCAAACGGGTTGTGGGTCTTGACGGCGGCCAGGTCCTTGACCTCCAGCCCTGCCTCCGAAAGCGCTTGCCGCGCGGCCGGAAGATTGGCCTGAGGCATGAATCCCTTCTTCGCCCTGCCCTGGGCGAAGCTGAGAAGGCGAACGTTGACGCCCGGATCGCGCGCGAGTTCCGCCGCCCGCGCCTTGCCCGTAACCACCATGCCGGCATTTCCATCCGCCGGGTAGGTCTGGCTGCCGAACGTGACCGTGCCGCCCGGCAGGACAGGCTTCAATTTGGCAAGACCTTCGGTGGTCGTGGGAAAGACTCCCTCGTCCGTGGGGACGGAGGCGACCACCTTCCTGCCCGTCGGATTCACTTCCACCGGCGAAACCATGTACCGGCGTTGAAACGCGGCCCCATCCTCCAGCGCCTGCTGGTATTGTGCATGGCGCATCAGGACGACCTCATGCTGGGCCTCGGTCGAGAATCCTTCTTCCTTGGCGACATTCTCCGCCGTCTGGATCATCGAGTTGCGCGCGTAAGGGTCGAGGTTGAAGTTGTCCCAGACCCAGTCCTCGGTCGACGGGCGCCCGCCCGGCCCGCCGGGATCGGGATACACCAGGTGCGGTCCGTTGGACGTGCGGTCGGCGGTGATGCACAGCACCGCCGGAACGCGCCCGTCCCCGTTCTCGACTTCGCTGGCGGCGCTGCCAATGACTCGGGCGGAGGTGGCGCAGGCCTGCGAAATGGTGGGCCCGGCAAGGCTCTCGAATCCGATCAGGCCCGCCAGCCAGGGCGCACCGTAGAACGAGGATGGAGCCGGCACGGTCTGGCCCAGGAACAATGCATCAAAGGCCTCGGCCGAGAGCTTCCGTTCCTCCAGGGCCCGCCTGGCGATGTCCGCGGCGAAGGCGAGCGGGTGGAGCGCGGCAAAGCTGCCTTGCCATTTGCAGAACGGTGTCGACCAGTAAGCGCCGTACGGAATGGACGCATGCTCGAATCGCATGGCCGCCTCCACCTTCAACTCATCGACGGAGACCGCCGCGCACGAAGGCGGCGGCTATAGGTACTGGCCCCCGTCGACCGAGATGACCTCGCCCGTGATATGGCGGGCGCGGTCCGTGCACAGAAACGTGACCACCCAGGCCACCTCCTCGGGTTGTCCCAGCCGCCCCAGGAGGATCTCCGCCAGCGCCAGATCGCGCACCTGCTGCGGTGCCTGTTGCACCATCGAGGTCTCGATCAGCCCAGGCGCCACGGCGTTGACGTTGACGCCGAACTTCCCCAGCTCGCGCGCCACCGTCTTGGTCAGGGCGATGGCTCCGCCCTTGGCCGCGGTGTAGTTCGACTGTCCGAACTTGCCGCGCAATCCATTGATCGAGGTGATGTTGACGATCTTGCCCCCGTTCTGCTCTTTGAATCGGCCGGCGACGGCCCGTATGTAGTTGAACGTTCCTTTCAGATCCACGGCGATGACCTGATCCCACTGCTCCTCGGTCATCTTCCAGATCACGCTGTCCCAGTTCCTGCCGGCATTGTTGACCAGGATGTCCAGGCGGCCCAGGGATTCGAGCACCTCCGCCACGACCTGGTGGGCCCGATCGAAGGAGGCGACATCCGCCTGAATCGGCAGGGCCCGCCGTCCGAGCGCCTCGATCTCCTTCGCCAGCGCCTGGGCTTCGTCGGCGTGACTGCGATAGGTGAACGCCAGGTCCGCACCGGCGATGGCCAGGTCCCGGACGATGGCGGTTCCGATGCCCAGGCTGCCGCCGGTCACCAGAGCAACGCGGCCTGAAAGAGGGGGCTGGGTGTAGGTGGACATGCTCGGGTCCCGGGTCTCAGACACCGACACTGATCCCGCCGTCGACAAACAGCACCTGCCCCGTGATGTAGACGGCGTCGTCGGAAACCAGGAACAGGTGCGCCGCGGCGATCTCTTCCGGCCGGGCCAGCCGGCGCAGAGGGATCTTGTCCACCAGCCCCTCGCGCAGTTTCTCCGGCATCCCGGCGGTCATTCGGGTCTCGGTCGCCCCCGGGGCGACGCAATTGACGTTGATGTGGAACCGGGCCCACTCCAGGGCCAGGGTCTTGGTCAGCCCGATGACGCCGGCTTTCGAGGCGGCGTAGTTCGCCTGTCCGATGTTGCCCAGAGCGCCGATCGAAGACGTGTTGACGATTCGGCCGTGGTCCTGGCGCATCATCGGCACGGCTGCCGCCTGTGCGCACAGAAAACTTCCCTTCAGGTTGACGTCGACCACCGGATCCCAACGATCGTCGCCCATGAGTTGTATCTGATCGTCCTTGGCCTTGACCACCAATCCGTCGCGGTTGATGCCGGCGTTGTTGATCAGGATATCGAGCCGCTCGAAAGCCTGAAGCGCTTGCTCCACCATGCGTGCGACTTCGGCGCGGTCGGACACGTCGCCGGTGGTGCTTTCGGCCTTGCCTCCGTCGTTGCGAATCTGGGCTGCGACCTCCGTCAGCCCAGCCTCCTCGACGTCGGTCAGAAACAGACGCGCCCCTTCATGCGCGAATCGCAGGGCCGTGGCCCGGCCGATGCCGGAACCGGCGCCGGTGATCCAGGCAACTTTGTCCTTGAGCCTCATGCTTGCCTCCCTGGGCTCTGCCTCAGGCCGGAACGGCCTCTTCGACCCGGCGGCGCATCATGAGCGTCCAGCGGCCTTCGATGACGGAAGTACCTTCCTGATTCTTGACCTGGGTCTGGAAAACCACGACGCCCCGGTCCGGCTTGGATGTCGGCTTCTTCTCGGCCACCGTCAATTCGAGGTGGATCGTGTCGCCAAAACGCACGGGGCCTCGGTATTGGATCACCTGCTCCATCAGCGCCAGCGTGGTGCCCTCGAACACGCCGGTCCAGTTCGCCATGCCGGTGGCGATGGAGGCAATCAGCATCCCGTGGGCGACGCGCTGGCCGAAAGGCGTGCCGGCGGCAAAGACGGCGTCGGTGTGCAGCGGATTGAAGTCGCCCGAGATGCCGGCGAAGGCCACGACATCGGCCTCGGTGACCGTGCGGGCGGAAGAAACGAAGGTTGCTCCGTCCTCGAACTGGTCGAACAACAGGCCGCGATTCACGTCGCGCCTCCCTTCTCCAGCGGCCGGCCGCACTGGCCGCAGAAATCGAAGCCGGCGGGGAGATCGCGCGCCCCGCAATGCGGACAGGAAAGCTGGTAGGGGCCCCAGCGGAACTCACTCGAGCCGCCTTCGGCCGCCAGTCGTCTCAGCTTCAAATAGTCGACCGGCCGCTTGTCGACAAACGCCCCCATGCCTTCCAGCGGCTCCCAGGAGGCGTAGTGGGTGGAGAGCCAGTCCCGGGCGTGGCCGATGGTCTGATGCCAGGCCATGTCCTTCCAGAAGTTGACGTGCTGCTTGGTGTAGCGCATGCATTCCGGAAACTTCTCGATCAGCTCCCGGCACAGGGCGCCCACCGCCTCATCCAATCGCGAGAGATCGATGGCGTAGCCTCCCTGCCCGCGCTGCGCCTGGTCGATCTGCTCCTGCGTGGCGCCCTCGACGAACGTCCCGTCATGGGTCACGGACGGGACCACCTCGTTGACGAGCCCCCATTCCAGCGCCTGATGCGCCGGGATCGGTCGGTTGGTCATGAGCATGTAGCGCGCCCGGCGG
>DASSGB010000222.1:0-6475 GCA_035693825.1 Anaerolineales bacterium | reverse complement strand
GGCCGCGTAGTCGCCGGCCCGGTAGGCCTCCTTCCCGGCGAGGTAATCGCGATCGGTGATGTCTTCGCCTGGTGGCGTTGCGGTCGGGTCGCCGGGGGTGAAGGGCTTCGGCGTCCCCAGGGTCGGGGTTGGGCTGGCTTCAGGCGCGGCGCACGAAGCGGCGGCCGCCGCCACGATCACGCACGCCGCCCGTCGAGCCCACAGGCGTACCGAGTTGTCGGGCATGGTGCCCTTCTGGTGGGGCCCTCACCCCGCCCCTCTCCCTCTCGCGACCTTCGGCCCCCGGAGTGGGAGAGGGGGCAATTCCGGAGACCAAGAGGGCATCCCCCCCGAAAGTGGAGTCTACACCGTTTCACATCCGACAAGGAATTCGGCACGGGCCCGCGGACACAAGGCCACCGTGGACGGGAAACCAATCCCCGCCGCAGGCGAGCCCGGAGGCCGTTCGCCCCGCCGTCCGTCGCCCTTCGGGCTCCAGCCGCAGGCGAGCCGAAGCCTGATTCTGCCCCGGAATGACCGGGTGCGCGGCAGCGCGGGCCGGCAACTCCAATGAGGAAACGGCACTACCCGAATGGATAGCGGCCCGATGACTCGGACGCGCTATGCCTATGCCACGCCCGAGGGTTGTGCGGCGCCTTCATCTTCCATTAATGTCTTCAGGGTGAGGTAAGGGAGTCCCTCCGGGGATGAATTCGTTGCGCACCCGAGTGGTCGTGCTGGCTGAACCTTCGTTGTTCACCGAGGGTGTCGCCACGCGCCTGAAGAAGCATCTGGATCAGATCGAGCTGGAGATCATCGACAGCCGCAAGCCCGACGCACTGCAGAAGGCGATTGCGGCCCAGCCCGCGGTGGTCCTGATGGAGGCGGATGACACGATCACGGGACCATCTTGTCCGCTGGCCGACCTCCTGGTGGCAACGCCCACGGTGAGGATCCTTCGGCTGGACCCCAGTCGGGATCGGATCCAGGTCATGACCAGCGAGCAGAGAACGCTAAGCGATCCGTCGGATCTGATCGGCATGGTCCTGGCGCCGGCGTGAACGATCGGATCGCAGCTGCCTGGCTTCCCGGCGCGAAGGCCGATCAGGAGGGAAACGGAATCGGAGAGAGAAACGCACATCCGTGATCATCGAATCGAGACGAGAAGAGGAGAATTGCATTATGCACAGACGAACGATCCTTGTAGGGCTGGTCTTTGTCGGCGCGGCCCTGGTGCTGGCGGCCTGCGCCACCCCGGGGCCCGCGGGTCCCGCGGGGCCGGCAGGCCCGATGGGGCCGCCCGGGCCGGCCGGACCTGCGCCGGCGGCCGCCGACCTGAGCTGCACGGAGTGCCATAACGACACGACATTGATCCTCTCCAAGGAGGGCCAGTTCCGTGAGACGTCGGTCCACGGGACGGGTGAATCCTTCATCCGCGGGGAGGAGGGCAACTGCGCCGGATGTCATGGCACCGAGGGCGCCAAGGCCCGAATCAACGCCGGCCTGCCGCCGCACGACGCGTCGATCGAAGGCATCACGAATGTCTCGCCGTTCGACTGCCGAACGTGCCACGACATTCACGAGACCTACACCTCCGAGGACTGGGCGCTGACCGGTGGTGGACAGCCGGTGAAGCTGGAGTACAGCGCCGGGACGTTCGACGGGGGTTCCGGCAATCTCTGCGCCAACTGCCACCAGATCCGCAACCCGGCCCCCACGGTGGCCGACGGGAACGTCGCCATCACAAGCTCGCGCTACGGGACTCACTATGGCGTGGAATCTCAGATGCTGCTAGGCGAAGGCGGCCTGGGGGCGACCGAAGGCCGGCCCAGCACCCACTACTCGGCGGTCGAAAACACCTGCGTGGCCTGCCACTTGGGTGAGGAGGCGAACCACACGTACCTGCCGGTGGTCGAGCGCTGCCAGGGCTGCCACGCCGATGCCGAGGATTTCGACGTCAACGGCGTGCAGACCGAGATCGCAGCGATGCTGGAGGAACTCCACGCGACCTTCGTCGAGATGCACCTCCTGAATCCGGAGACGGATTTGTGGGGCATCTATGACGCGGCGACGGCGAAGTTCTCGAATCCCAGCGCGGACAAGCCTCTGGTCGTGCCCGAGGATGTCGCCAACGCAATGTGGAACTACAAGTTCGTGACGTATGACGCGAGCATGGGTGTCCACAACTCCGCGTATGCTCGGGCATTGTTGGAGGCGGCGCTGGAAGCGGTGAAGTAGTCCAGCGCGTTGACGGCTGCCGCGGATAGGGGGCTCCGCCTCCGGGCCAATCCCTCCGCCCGGAGAGCGACCCCGATCATGCTGACAGGCTCAGGGCGCGGAGCCGCGAAGGAAGACACGAGCCGGGCACCCCCAAAGGTGCCCGGCTTGTTTGTAGGGCCAGAGTGACGCAAGTGGGGACGGGGTCCAGCTAATGCCCGAAATCACCCTGGGGCAAGGCCGAGGAGCTCCTCAAGCCTTTTCCGGTTGAAACCGACCACCAGCTTGTCGTCGACCAGGGTAGCCGGAGTGGAGAACACTTCCAGGCGTTCAAGCTCCTGGAGTGCCGAGGGATCGGTGGCCACATTGCGCTCGGTGAAGGCAATTCCGTGTTGAGAAAGCCACGCCTTCTCTGTTTCGCAGAACATTCAAGTGCTCTGGGTGTAGAGAACCACCTTGTGAGGCATAAGACCCCTCCTGTTTCAGCGCGGATCAGCGGTACGCCAGCGAGCTGTCAGGGGGCTGCGTGACGGTTGGGATGTGGGCCGTCAGGTCTCGCGAGCGTAGAGGTAGGCCGGGATTGCGCAGCCCAGTCCGATGAGCACGTTGATGAGAATGAACAGATAGGGGCTCGGCCCATGGAGGCGGGCGCGGCGGTCGAACATGAAGATCCAGAAAACAACCGAGGCCACGAGCAGATCGACCGCAATGCCGGCCGAGGCGCCGTTGGCGAACAGAGTGGAGACAAAGGCGTTGAGGGATAGCCCCTGCTGCCGGAAGAACGGGATGAAAAACAGGAAGGGGAGAACTGCACCAAGAACCGCTAGAACAAGGTAGACCCTTTTCATTTCCACCTCCCTGGTTCAGGGGCGTCGTATGACTGATCTATCCTTCAGCGGAGGCCGCCCCATGCAGGCAGCCTATCGATACTACACCAACTCGATTCGCCGGGCCGGCCTTTGGCGCGTGGTGTGAGCCGCTAGCCTGCGGCGATGAAAGCCACGGCTGTGAGGCAAAGGACAAGTCCTATTGATTGAAGGCCGGTCATACGTTCGTGTTGGATCGCCCTGGCAAGCAGCACCGTCGTCCCTGGGCCCATGGATGAGATGACGGCCGCGATGTCAAGCCTGGCATACTGCGCGGCGAGGACATAGAAGATGTTTCCGCCGGCATCGAGGATCCCGGCGAGCCATGCGACTGGGCTGGGGGACACACCCAGGAGCGGCTGCTTGCTCGCGAGCAGCAGGCCCGCCCCGAGCGCAAGTGCGGAGAGCTTGGCGACGACCAGCGGAGTGAAGACGAGCCCATGCTGGACTTGAGTGATGAAGACGAAGAAGCCCCCAAAGCCGAAGCCTGCGGCAATGGCAAGCGGCAGCGGGTTGGAGCCCGGCGACGCTTTGTGGTCTGAGCCCGAGCTGACGAACCAGATTCCCGCAAGGCCAAGGGCCAAACCCACGACCTGCCCGACACGTGGGAAGCCCTCGGTGAGGGAGGCGACGACGACGGGGATCGCGGCACCGACAACGCCCGCCGAGGGAGCGACGAGGGCCGCAGGGCCTGTGGAGAGGGCTCGGTAGAAAACAGCAATGCCAAGCCCTCCGGAAAGCCCGGCGAGCGAAGACCAAATGATGCCGGGCCAACTCGGGATCGATTCGCGGGTGAGAAGAGCTGCGGGGAGAAGAACAAGCAAGCCCGACAAAGAAGCAAGCGCAAGCACGAACAAGGGGGAATGGCGGCGAGCAGCCTGGCCGCCTGCGAAATCAGCGCTGCCCCAGACGACGGCGGCGGCGACAGCGGAGAGGATGCCGATAACCTGCGAGGGGACCACGATCGCAAGTTTACTTGAGGGGAGGCAGCACGTTCGTGGTGTCGCTCAGAGGCGTCGAGATGAGCCGTCCCCGGCTGACGGTGGCCGGCCGCGGGTCCCCGGAAGGAAACTGGCGACCTTCGAGGCGGGTGCGAAGCGGAACCGAGTTGTTAGGCGACGCAAAAACCAGCTAGGGTTGACTTTCGACGGGCCAGTCTCCGAGCTGGCAGCCCTGCCCCGTTTGGGTGCAAGTGCATCGGGCCCCGCCCACAAAGGACACGGAGGTGCACCTCGTTCCCAGGAAGTTACTCCAGCCGGAAGCGACCTGTTTTCGGAATGCCTGACAGGAGGCGAGGCTGGAATTGTCGACGCACACGACGCGATCGATCTCGGTGTTCCTGTTTCGAAGGGAAACGAAGGAGACGAAGCAAGCTCCGGGCTGGGCGGCATCGGCAATCGAGTAGCCGCCGGTGGAAGCCGGCCCAAGTAGTTGGCCTCCGGATTCGCAGCCTATCCGTTGAACATCTGCATAGAGGCTCACGGCGGAAACAAGGGCGACGGCGACCAGGGCCATGGCTGTGAGTAGAGCGATGCGGACGTATCGTTGGCGGATCATCACCTGCTCACCTTGGACACGGTTCGTTTCGATTTGGCCACTCAACTGCCCGAAGGCGAAGGCACCTTCTCCCCCGTGGCGGCATCGATCCACCATGTCTTTCCATTCCAGTCCTGGATCAGGATGGACCCTCCTGGATCCCACACCGTCGGAAACAGCCAGTCTTGGCTCCCGGAAAGGAGCGGCGTGAGCCGGCCGTCCAGCCGCCGATAGGTGAGAAGCCCGAACACGGGGCGAACGTCCGTGCAGAAGTCTGACGAAGCTGTGACGAAGACCAGACTGCTGGAGGTGGGATCCCACATGATCCGGCCGGCCTGGGTTGTGGGGAGGCTGCTCAGATCGGGTGGGAGGTCGAAGGCCTGATCCAGGCCGCTCGAGAGGTCGCGCAAGTGCAGTTGAGAGGGAGTTTCAGCCGAGGCGTAGGCGAGGAAGCCGCCGTCCGGAGAGATGGCATGGCCTCGGCCCTCGGGCAGAGGGTAGTCGGAAACCTCCCCGGAGGTCACATCGAGCCTGCGCCAGGTATGCTGCACGATGAAGAAATCGCAGGAGCCGCCGGCGACATGCTCGTCGAAGTAGAAATAGCGGCTGTCGGGCGACCAATAGCGGGGTGAGGGATACGTGTATCCCTCACCGTGGCCGACGTAGTCGACGGGGGACCACGAACGCGATCCGTCAGCGGCGGCGACGACGAGCCGGACGCGATAGCCGCGGTCAAGGTGTTCGAAGGAGGCCGTGGCCACCCAGCCACCATCGGGCGAGGTCATGGCCTCCGAGCTGAGGGGACCGGGCGTTGGCGCCGGGGTGACCAGCGAGGGCGTGCGAGTGGGTGCAGGGGTGGAGGACGGCCTCGCCTGGCGTGTTGGAGTTGGGGTGTTACGTATTGGGGCGGTGGGTGTTGCCGCAGGGGTCAATTGACAGGCCGCGAGGAGGACGACGAGAGAGGCGCGGAGAAGAACGCGAAGGTGATCCAAGTCGGTGGAGGCCCGAAACGGCGACGTGTTCGCTAGGCAGGCTGCCGGTGTGCTGACGGGGGCCGGCCGAAGGTCCCGCGAAGGTGCCTGGCGGTCTTCCAGGCCGGAGCGAAGCGGAGGGGGCTCCATCGAGTTGTTCGTCGACGGGGTCCTGCGCGGTTAACCATCGGACTCGATGATCTCGACGGAAACCAGAGCATCTCCCTGGTAATCGGGATTGGCCCGCGGGTCACGTGGCGTCAGGCTGTCGAGGACTTCAGCCCCTTCGACAACCTCGCCGAAGATGGTGTGAAGGCCGTTGAGGTGCGGGGTCGCGGCGTAGGTTATGAAGAACTGACCGCCGTTGGTATCCGGCCCACGATTGGCCATCGCCAACAAGCCCGGCCTGTCGAACTGGAGATCTGGATTGAACTCATCTTCGAAGGTATAACCCGGCCCTCCTCCGCCTGTTCCAGTCGGATCGCCCCCCTGGGCCATGAAACCGGGCAAGACACGGTGAAACGTGGTGTTGTTGTAGTAACCCTGCCTGGCGAGAAACACAAAGTTGTTGACCGTCACCGGGGCTTGATCGGCAAATAGGCGCACCCTGATATCGCCGTTTCCTGTCTTGAAGACGGCCTCGTACGACCTGGAGGGATCGATCTCCATTGTAGGCGGAGAGGACCACTGAAGAGCCGCCCCACCAACTTCCTCAGCAGTCGCGGCGGACCCATCTGCGGCACGGGCGCACGCGGCGGCCGAGACTGAGCCGATTGCGAGCAACGCGAATCCGAGAACGACCTTGTGCCTGTACGTCATTGCGAAGACCCTCCGAGGGCGATGAGCCCGTGACGCCTAACGGCCTCGGGATGAGCCCTGGAAGAAACACCAGGACCCCCATATGAG
>DASSGB010000221.1:0-2705 GCA_035693825.1 Anaerolineales bacterium | reverse complement strand
AGGGCCGCC
The DNA here is from genome assembly GCA_035693825.1 of Anaerolineales bacterium. Classification (GTDB taxonomy): domain Bacteria; phylum Chloroflexota; class Anaerolineae; order Anaerolineales; family E44-bin32; genus MGOM01. The sequence continues at coordinate 2,696 of DASSGB010000221.1, read as the reverse complement.
TTCCGACATCTCGCGTGTCCGGGCCAGGAAGACGAGCAAATCGGCATAATCCGAAAGATCCGTCTGAAGGCGCACGGCGGAAAGCACCGTCAGCTGCTTGTCCCGCTCCAGCACAAGGTCCGTCGCGGCCTGCCGATAGGCCAGGTAGGTATAGACCACCACGCCCAACAAAGCGACCATGGTCAGGCCGAGGGGCCACAATCCAAGGTTCCCGGCGGACAGCGGCGGAAGTTTGCGTGAGCGCACAGGTCCTCCCGCGGGAGTCAGCTGCTGATAGGCTGGGCGAGCTCGATTTCGGCAGACACACGCACCATCTCTTCGACCGGCTCGAGCCCCAGAGTGAAGATGCGCTGCCAGGCCGCCTCGGTCAGCCTGCGGGCCTCACCCATATTGGCGAAAATCTCGGCGGTCACCGAATGGCCTTCGATGTGCCCTTCGGCAAAGGCCTCGATGTCCATCTCCCGCGTGGCGTCCGGGTACTGCCGGCGAATGAAGTCCGCCCATTCCACGACGAGCGACGAGCGGGCCGGCTGGAGCAGGTGAGTCTGGGCCATGGCTCGGCCGTAGTCTTTGCTGATCAGGAACTTCAACAGCTCCCAGGCGGCCTCAGGATATTTCGTGCCGGCATAGATCCCAAAGCCGTCGGTGGTGGCCAGCGTCACTCTCCGGGCCGGCCCCGCGGGGAAGGGCGCCACGCCGATGCGGAAGGGCGCCCCTTCCAGTATGTCCTTGAGGGCCCAGGATCCGTCTTCCACCATGGCGATCTGCTGCTGGATGAAGGCCTGGCGCGTGTCGACGTTGCCGACGTCGAGGAAGGTGGCCATAACGCGGTCTTCCCACATCCGATCCCGGATCCATTGCATGGCCGCTAGGGCTTCGGGGCGGGCCATCCACGATCGCCGAGGGTCCGACGGATCCACGAAGTGCCCGCCCCAGCCGTTGACGTGCGTCTGGATGCGTTCCCAGGCGACGTCCATCATGCCGCCCCAGAGATCGGTCGTCTCGTCACCGTCTCGATCGTGGGTCAGCCGCTTCATCGCCTCCAGGTATTCGACGTGACTCCAGGAGCGATCGGGGTAGTCCACGCCATACTCGTCGAACAGATCTTTGTTGTAGAAGAGCGCCAGCGCTCCGTGATATTTGGGCACACCGAATTGGCGGCCATCGGGCGTGAACATGGCCTGGTACTGTGCCGGATCCCAGTCGTTGATCGTCTCGCGATCCAGGTCGGCCTCGACAAAAGGTCTCAGGTCGAGCAGGTAGTCCTGCTGGGCCCAGGCCGGAAAGAAGTCGCAACATGCGGAAAGCACGTCCGGCGCAGTCCCGGCCTGGAAGTCGACGATCATGGCGTCGGCGAGGTCTTCGGGATCCATGGTGAAGAAAACCCGAATGTCGGGATGACTGGCGTGAAATTGCTCGAGCATGCGTTGAGCCAGGCCCGGGAACCATTCCGTGCGCCAGTCCTGGTAGACCAATTGAACGCGTCCCGTTCCGTGCGGGCCTTCGTCTTGCGGCGCGCAGGCCGCCATCGTCGCGCCGGCGGCGGACAGGCCGGCGAGTTTGAGGAATTCGCGGCGGGAGAGCCGTGCTACGCCGCGCTTAGGGTGAACAATGCGAGTCATGAGATGCCTTCTCCGGCTGTCGAGAATTCCCGACGTCCCTCGGATCGGTGTCCCATTTTGCACGGGATGGTGCGTCCTAGCAAGCGGCAGTTGTCAACCCGGCGGGTTGGCGCTCCCATAAAGGACCGTAGGAGTTGCCGGCCTGGGCCGCCTATCACGTTCCGAGGTCCCGGGGATACCTGATAAGATAAGTCCAGAATTCATCTCAGTTCTGGGCCGCGGGCGATGGCGCCCATGCCGTAACACAATCCTGCGATTGAGCAGAAGGAGGAACGAGGATTTCATGAGCCGAAGCGAATCAGCCTCGCCGCAGGCCGACTTGAAGATCGCGCTGGAGGAATTGCAGTCCGCCTTGAACGGACGGTTGCTCACGCCGGGTGACGACGAGTACGAGCAGGCCCGCGTCGTCTTCCCCGGGGGGATCGATCGCCGCCCGGGAGCCGTGGCCCTCGTCGCCGACGCCGAGGATGTGCGCCGAGTGGTCGCCTATGCACGCGACACGGGGACCGAGCTCGCCGTCCGCGGCGGCGGCCACAGCGGTGCGGGCCACGGCACCACCGACGGCGGCATCGTCCTCGACCTGCGGAAGTTGAACTCCATCGAGATCGATGTCGCCGGCCGAACGGCGTGGGCCGGCGCCGGCCTGACCGCGGGCGAATACACGACCAGGACAGGTACCTACGGCCTGGCGACCGGATTTGGAGATACGGGTTCGGTCGGGATCGGTGGCCTCACGCTCGGCGGCGGGGTCGGGTACCTGGTCCGCAAATACGGCCTGACCATCGATAACCTGCTGGCCGCCGACATGGTGACGGCCGATGGCCAGGAGCTTCGCGTCGACCCGCAGACGAACCCCGACCTGTTCTGGGCTATCCGCGGCGGGGGCGGCAACTTCGGCGTTGTCACCCAGTTCCGCTTTCGGCTGGAGTCGGTCGACACGATCCTGGGTGGCATGCTATTGCTTCCGGCGACTCCCCCCATCGTGGCTTCTTTCATCGCCGAAGCCGAAGCGGCGCCGGATGAACTTTCGACCATCGCCAACGTCATGCCCGCGCCGCCGATGCCGTTCGTGCC
>DASSGB010000220.1:0-4288 GCA_035693825.1 Anaerolineales bacterium | reverse complement strand
ACCAGATCCTCGAGAGCGCCGGGCATCGCACCGGACTCATCACCAGCGTCAATGCCGTTATCGGCGGGCGTGCCCTGGACACCGGGTTCCATGTCACAACGCCGGATGCCCCCGATATTCAGCGGTACCTGGCGGAGATGGTGCGCGCCGGCCTGACTCACTGCGTCCTGGAAACCACCTCTCACGGCCTGGCTCAGCATCGCGTCGACGCCTGTGATTTCGACATCGGCGTGGTGACCAACGTCACGCGCGAACATCTGGATTACCACCGCACGTTCGAAGAGTACCTCGCGGCCAAAGCCAGACTGGTGGAGAGCCTGGCGGAGTCGCCGGCCAAGGCGTTTGTGCCCGAACGATTGGCAATCCTGAACCGCGATGACGGATCGTTCGACTTTCTTCGCGGGCGAACCGCGGTGCGGGTCGTGTCCTATGGGACGTCGCCCGACGCGGAGGTGAGGGCGGATGATGTCCGCGTCGGGAAGGAAGGCATCCGCTTCCGGGCGCTCGGCCCGACGTTCCGCGTGGACGTCACGAGTCCACTCTTCGGGGCCTACAACGTCGCCAACTGCCTGGCCGCGCTGACAGCCGCGGTCGTGGGACTGGGCGTGGACCCGGAAGCGGCGGCCGAATCGCTGAGGAGGGTGGGGTCGATCCCCGGCCGCATGGAGACGATCGACCTGGGCCAACCTTTCCAGGCGCTCGTGGATTTCGCACACACGCCGAATGGCTTGCGCCAGGCGCTGCTCGCGGCCCGCACCAGAACCGGTGGGCGCCTGATCGCCGTGTTCGGCTGCGCGGGGCTGCGCGATCCCTCGAAACGCGAAACGATGGCCGCCGCGGCCATCGAGCTGGCCGATCTGGCGGTCTTCACCGCAGAGGACCCGCGGACGGAGTCGCTGGAGGCCATCCTGGAAGCGATGGCATCCGGAGCGCAAAGCGCGGGCGGCGAGGAAGACAAGGACTTCCGGCGCATCCCCGACCGGCCGGAAGCCATCCGCTGGGCCGTTCGCCAGGCCCGTCCGGGAGACACCGTCATCGCCCTCGGCAAGGGTCACGAGCAATCGATGGCTTTCGGCGGGACGGAATACCCCTGGGATGACCGTACGGCCATGCGCGCCGCCCTGTCCGAGCTCCTGGGCGTACCGGGGCCGAAGATGCCCGTGCTCCCCACATCAAGATAGCCGCAGGGATCAGCCATCAGCCGTCAGCCATCAGCCATCAGCCATCAGCCAAGAGATGCTGCCATCTGAGCTTCGACTGACCACTCACCACTGGCCACTGACCACTGGTCCTCCTTGCACGAAACGCCCCTTTCGACTACATTTCCGGTGCCGTGCGGTGCGGGCATTTCCCTGGACGGCGCCATGCGGCCGGAGGATCGACCCATGAGCGCGACCCCCGACAACTCACCCGAAGACAAGACCCTCGCCTTTCTCGACCTGTCGAGTTTTGAAGACGGCGGCGCCCTACGCGGGGGCTGCCTGGTGACCGACTCGCTCACCCGGCCACTCGAATTCCGGGTAAGCGGCCCTATCCGGCCGACCTCCTTGCAGAAGGTCCTGTACGGCGATACGCTGCACGAATACATCTGCAACGATCTGATCGGCGTGCCGATGCTCCAGACCCTCGAGACCAAGCCCGACCTGGTCCTGGTTCGCGAGGCCGAGTTTGTCAAGCTCCGGCCTCGGATCGAGGTGCCCGTCCTCTGGGTCCGGGCGACAGTCGATGGGCAGTTTGTCCTGCAGGCCTTCCCGGGCTTCGAGCAGGAAGCAGAGACCGGCCGCGATGCCCTGCCTCGCCGGTTGCGCGGCCGGAACGTCATGGAGCCCTTCCTGCGCATCCGGAGCGCCCTGGAAGAAGCGCACAGCCTCAAGGTCGGCGAATCCCGGAAAGCCTGACGTGGCTGGGGTCAGGAAGACCACGGGCAAGGCCGTATCGCCTCTGCGACGACCGAGCATTGCCGGCGTGCGCGAATTGCGCATGCCGACCCCCGGCATGATCGCTTTCCCCATCGGGCCCGATCTGAGGCTCGTTCCCGACGAACCCCAACTCGAAGTTGAGAAGGGCCTGGCAGTGCCCACCATCATCTCGTACGAGGCGGCCCTATCGGCGAGCCCCGCCATCGTCGGACTTGGGGCGAGAGTGCCTCGCCCCGAGTTTGCAGCACATGCGCCTGATTTCGCTCCGGCTGTGTTCGAAGGCGTTGGGCTCAGGAAGGCGGCCTCCGACGAGAGCCTCCGCCCCGGCCCGCCCTGGCTCGATCGCGTGGCGCCGCTCCTTCTGGCGCCGGCCCACGAGCCGGATATTGCTGCGGCGCTGGGGGCGCGCCCTTATCAGATCGAAGCAGCACAGACACTGCTGGCGAACCCGCGCTTCCTTCTTGCCGACGATGCCGGCACCGGGAAGCTCCGCGGAGCGTGCCTGGCGCTGGCCGTCCTGGCCGGCAAGGGCCAGGTCCGGCGCGCGCTGATCTCCGCACCACCGGAAAGGCTTCCAGCGTGGCGCACCGAGCTGGAGGCGTTCTTGCCCGAGCTCAGCCGCTGCGAGATTCGCGGCTCTTCTGCCGAGAGGGAGGAGGCTTGGAAGCGCCGGGCCTTCATCTTCCTGGCGTCGGTGGAAGATGTCGCCAGTGATATCCAGGCGGACGTACTTCTGCCTGGAATCGACCTGCTCATTTTAGACCGCTTCGTGGCGCTGGTTCGTCGTCGGCCCGATGACGTGAGGCAACTCTCACGCCTCCAGGCCGAACACCGATGGGCCTTGGCCGGCTCGGTGCCCATCGATGCCGAAGACTGGCGAGTCCTCCTCGGTTTTCTGATGCCCGACGTCGCCTCGAGTCCGGCTCGGCCGGGAACGGGTGAACTGAGGGAGCGATTCACCCAGAACGTCTTGCGCCGCTCGAAGGCCGAGCTCGTGCAGCAGATGCCGCGAGTGACCCGGTCCGAAGTCTGGATAGAGCTGGATCGCGTCCTCGCGCCTCTGTACAACGCGGTGTGGGCCAACGAACGCGGTCGTCTCCAGCGCCTCGGGTCTGCCTTGAGCCGATCGCACGTCCAGGCCTCGCTGGACACCCTGAAGCAGATCTGCAATTTCGCGCCCGAGACGTACGACGGTCCGAAAGTTCGCGCCCTGGTCGACCTGGCCGAAGAGATCACGAGTGGTCGGTCCAAGCTGGTCGTGTTCACCACCTATGGCGAAACGACGGCTTCCCGGCTCCTGCCCGCGCTGGAGGCCTTCGGCGCCCTGCACTTGAGGGCCGATGCCTCCACGACCGATCAGGAAGCCGTGCTGGCTCGATTCCGTGCGCAGCCCGGGCGGCGAATCCTTGTGGCGGACATCGGTGCACGCGGCGACGGCGGTTCTTTGGATCCGGCCACGTACGTCGTCCACTTCGATCACGACTGGAATCCGGCCCTGCGGCGCCGGCATGAGCAGCGCTTCTTCCCCGAGCTGCGTCCTTCGCTTCCACTCAACATCTATGAACTGTGGGTCGCCGGCACTGTGGAGCAGAGCTACCACCGCGCGCTGGAGTCTCGTCGCCTTCTGGCGACCAGTCTGTCGATGGACACCCAGCCTGCCGATCTGGTCGAGACACTCTCGCTCGAGCAGTGGCGCAAGGAAGTCTTCGACGCCGAACCCACGCCGCCGCGACCTTCGTGGAGCCCACCAGCTGGCGGGACCGGTTCGCTGCCCGGCACGGGCACCCTGCGGTCGCGGCTCGGCGGGCTGACGGCTGACGAATGGGCCAGCGCCGCCGAAGGCCTGCTGCGCGCCCGTGGCTTTGACACGACCCGCCGTTTGACCGCTCCGGAGGAATCGGGCCTGTCTTTTATCGCTTGCCGTCCTGGCGGCGGAGAATGCGTCCTTGTCCGCTGCCTGCGAACGGTCAAGACAGTTGGCGTCGCCGAGGCCCGTCAGACCATGGAGGACGCCGACAAGCGGCCCGACTGCGACGGTGCCTACCTGCTGACGATGTCCGACTTTACCCCGGCCTGCAAGAAGTTCGCCGAGGAGACGGGCGGGCGGTTGATGTTGCTGGGGGGCGTGGACGTATACCGCCATCTTCGCAGCCGGGGAATGGTGCCGTAGACCAAGTTGCCAGTGATCCGTGATTGGAGATTAGTGATTCGTGACTCGTTACGAATCACTAACCACTAACCACTGGGCCCTATCGCGCCGGGAACGGCATGTTCAGATCGGCCCGCGGAGCGACGAGGGGCGTGTAGACAGCGAAATAGTAGAACAGGTCGAGGGCGAGGATGGCGAAGAGCAGGCCCCAGGCGACCCA
>DASSGB010000219.1:0-17403 GCA_035693825.1 Anaerolineales bacterium | reverse complement strand
AGGTCCCTTGCGGCCGGCGACGGAAGGGGGAGCGTGACGGCTTGTGCTTCGAGTCCGGAGTCGCGCAGGCCGCGGACCACGACACCGGCATCGAAGTCGCGAAATCCTGCGAGGTTGGCGATCCACGCAGGCCGAGCCTCCTGGAGATCGCCGCGCGCCAGAGACTCGGGCGCGTACTGTGTGGCGCGCATGGTTCCTGCTGCAGTCGGGAGTCGAAGTGCAGCCCCATCCTCGCCGGTGAATCGCAGTCCCCGGGATGCCGCCAGGTCCAGGAAGATCGCCAGGGCAGACGAAAGAGATTGGTCCGGGAAGGGCCGAAGGGGTGTACGGCCGAGATCCAGGCAGCCGTGCGACAGGGACAACCCGCCTCGCCCCTGGGCAACGAGCGTGACCTGCAACCCCCTGCTGGCAGCCACGTTGGCCGCGAACAATCCGGCGAGGCCTTGCCCGACGATGATGATGTGCGTCATTGGCCGTCCGCGGCTTCGTCGACGGCCAAGAGGTCCTGGTAGACCCGGCGTGTGAGCTCCAACTGACGCAGTCCGCCGCCAAACATCAACGGTCGGAGGCCCCGCCACCGTTCTTCCAGGAAAGACCTCATCCCGGAGATCGGCGGCGGGCCATTCCCGTTGGCGAGGGATGCGACCACTGCCGCGGCGCGGTACGCGCAGAAGCTCGCCTGGCACGGGCCCATCCCGAGGCGCAGATCACGGCGGAGGTCATCCAGGTCATGGGTCGGATCCGACTCGAGGGCCCGGTCCAGGTCGTCCGCGGTGACGAGCTCGCACTCGCACACAATCCCGATGCGCGCCGTGGCGCGGGTGAGCCTCTCCAAACGGCGAGGCAATCGATGGTGGGACGGCTGGCTCGGCTCGATGAGAGTGTGGGCCGTACGGCACACAGCCGAGTGGCCGAGGATGGCACAGGCACGGTCGACGGTTTCTTCGGCCATGAGTCGAAAAGTCGTCAGTTTGCCGCCGATGATCGTGATGAACCCAGGCGGGCCAGCCTCGTGCCCGTGGTCGATCAATGCATGACCCCTGGGCAGGTCTCGCGTTTCGGTGTGGGTGGCGTGAGGCGGCCGATGCAGCGGCCGAATGCCTGCCCAGGCGCGCAGGGCGCGATGACTGGCGATCCCGGGAAGGAGGATGGCGGCTTCGTCGACAAGTCTGTCGACCTCCCAGGCTTGGACGAGGACGTCATCGGGGGAGGTTGTGGGTGTGTCGGTTGTCCCCAGCACGGCGACCGTGCCGACGGGCACGATGATGTCGCCATCGGAGGGCGGTTTGCAGCGGTTAATGACGGTGTTGACGAGGCGCGTGGCCATGGCGACCATGGCGCCTTTTCCGAGGGCGAGGGGAAGCGCGACGCCCGCCATCGCCGCGACACGGCCTGCGTGGGGCCCGGCCGCGTTGACCACGATCTGGGCCTCGATGTGGACCACCTCGCCCGCGGAGGTTGCGAGTGCCGCCAGAAATCCCCCGTCGCGCACGACGAGGCGCTCGAGCCGGTGCCGAAGGAGGACTCGGCCGCCGGCCTTCTGGATCGCCGCGTGAAGTCCATGAAGAAGTTCGAAGGAATCGAGGGCCGCGTCGTGGACGCGGAAGGCGCGGGAGATATTCGGCGTGAGAAGGGGCTCGGCCGCGCGGGCGGCGGTCGAGCTGCACTCGTCGACGGGAACAGAGGCCGCGCGGCACGCGGCCAGCCAGTCGTCGGGGAAGTGCGGCGGATCGTGGGCGGTATGGATGAAGAGGCCGCCGGTGTCCTCGATGGTGTGAGGTGCGATACGCCGGAGAATGAGGTTTTCGGCGGCGCAGGCGCGCGCCGACTCCGGGTCGCTGAGGACGTAGCGCCCGCCGGAATGGAGCAACCCGTGGTATCGGCCTGAAGTTCCTTCTCCGAGGTCACCCTGTTCGGCGACCACCACGGAGAGGCCTCGCAGGCTGGCGTCCCATCCGACGCCCAGCCCGGTTGCACCGCCTCCGACGACGAGGAGCTGAGTGGACAGAGTGGTCATGACGGGGAGCAGGCTCGGGGCGCGATTGTAACTCGCAGAAAGGCGGAGCAGGCGCGGGCAACAGGCGAGCAGGGCCTCAGGGGAAGATCAGGTTGTCGGCCGCGTGGGGCGATCGGCCCGACGAACCTTCTCCAAATCGCGCACGAATTCGAGGCTGGTGGAAGCCTCCTCATAGCCAAGGGCGATGTAGAAAGCGTGCGCATCGGTGCGGACGACGTCGGTTCGCAGCAACAAGCGGGCGCGTCCGGACTCGAGGGCCCAGGTTTCGGCGGCAGCAATGAGACGCCGGCCGACGCCGCGGCGTCGGTGAGCTTTTCCGACGAGAAGCACCACAACCTCGGCCGTCTCTTCGTTGAGCAGGTCGTGGGCCACGCGAAGGTGCGCATAGCCAAGCACGGTTTCACCTGACATTGCCAGCAACAAGCGATCCTCGCGCGGCAACACCTCCAGACGCCGCCGAATATCCTCCGGCATCGAGGGATAGCCGGCTTCCGTCTGCAAGGCGGCGATCTGCGCGAAGTAGGGTTCGGGAGGATGTCGGGTGCGTACGATTTGCAGATTGAGCACAGCCGATCTCCTCAGGCCCCAGGGCGGGCCCATTCGCGGCTGCGAGCCACAGCTTCTTTCCAGCGCTGGTATCGGTGGTGACGCTCGTCCTCAGACATACGCGGCTCGAATGCGCGGTCGCGGCGCCAACGACGGCGCAGCTCGTCCGGGGAGGCCCACACGCCCGCGGCCAGTCCGGCGAGAAAGGCAGCGCCGAGGGCGGTGGTTTCACTCTGAACGGGTCGCTCGACGGGAAGGCCAAGCACGTCGGCTTGAAGCTGAAGAAGAAGGTCGTTGCGGGCGGCGCCTCCGTCGACCCGCAAAGTCTGAAGCTGCAGGTTGGCGTCAGCGCGCATGGCTTCCATCACATCTCGAGTCTGAAACGCGATCGCCTCCAAGGAGGCTCGAGCCAGATGTGCGGACGTTGTGCCGCGGGTGATGCCGACGATGGTGCCCCGGGCGAACGCGTCCCAGTAGGGAGCACCGAGTCCGACGAAGGCCGGCACGAAGAACACGTCACCTGTGTCGGCAACGGAGCCTGCCAGGGCCTCCACCTCCGCCGATTCGCGGATCAGCTGCAGGCCGTCTCTGAGCCATTGGACGGCGGCCCCGGCGATGAACACGCTGCCCTCGAGACAGTAGACAGGGCGCTCATGCCCGAGCTGCCATCCGACCGTCGTCAGCAAACCTTCCGAGGAAGGCACGGCCTGCGAGCCGGTGTTCAGCAGAAGAAAGCAGCCGGTGCCGTACGTGTTCTTCGCCATGCCGGGGTCGTAACACGCTTGGCCGAAGAGCGCTGCCTGTTGGTCGCCGGCAACGCCGGCGAGGGGAACGGGCGCACCCAGCCACTGCGGGTCGCAATCGCCCAGGACGAGAGACGAGGCATGGACTTGTGGGAGGAGGCTTGCAGGTATGCGCAGATGGTCAAGGATGGGAAGCGACCACTCCAGGCGGCGGATATCGAAGAGCAATGTGCGCGAGGCGTTGGACACATCGGTTGCGTGGATCCGCCCGCCGGTAAGGCGCCAGAGCAGGAACGCGTCGATGGTCCCGAAAGCCAGCTCGCCGCGCTCGGCCCGGGCGCGGGCCCCAGGCACGTTGTCCAGAATCCAGGCGACCTTCGTGCCGGAAAAGTAGGCGTCCGTGACCAGCCCGGTCGCCTCGCGAATGACCTGGTCGAAGCCTTCCTGGCGCAAGACCTCGCAGGCCTCGGCGGTGCGGCGGCACTGCCAGACACTGGCGTTGTAGACGGGCTGGCCCGTCTGCCGATCCCATACGACGGTGGTCTCGCGCTGGTTGGTAATGCCGATGGCGGCGAGGTCTTCCGCCCGAACGCGCGCCTGCTGAAGGACCGACCACATCGTCTCGAGTTGGGTCGACCAGATGGACTCCGGATCGTGTTCGACCCAGCCCGGACGCGGATAGATCTGAGGCAGCTCTTTCTGCGCGATCGCGACCGCTGAGCCCGATGCGTCGAACAGGATGCTTCGGGAAGAGGTCGTCCCCTGGTCGACCGCCAGGACGAAGTCGGGCATCGGTGCGCCGGTCAGGCGTTGCGAAGGAACAGCCGGTCGTATAGCAAAGCGGCCAGGCCGCCGCCGAGCAACGGGCCGACGATGTAGATCCAAAAATCACCGAAACGCAGGAGGGCCAGGGCCGGTCCGAAGCTCCGGGCGGGGTTCATCGAGGCGCCGGTGAGGCTGCCGCCCATGAGGATGTCCATGGCCAGGACGAGGCCGATGGCCAGCCCGGCGGCGTTGCCGTTGCGGCCGGCCACGGCCGAACCAAAGACGGCCACGACCAGGAAGAATGTCAACACGGCCTCGATGACGATGGCCTGGAGTGCGGTCACGCCCGAGCCGGGAAGCGTCATTCCGAGATTGCCGGTATCGCCAAGGAGCCAGCGCAGGAGGAGCCCGGCGATGGCGGCGCCAACCAGCTGCGCGACCCAGAAACGAACAGCCTTGGGCCAGTCCGTCCGACCGGCGACGGCGAGGCCGAAGGTGACCGCCGGGTTCACGTGCGCGCCGGAGATCGCGCCCCAGGCGTAGACGATCACGGTCAGCGCGATCCCATGGGCGAGCGCCACCCCCACCAAGCCTGCGCCCGTCGATGCAGCCAACGCCCCGGAACCTGCGCCAATGAATACAAGGGTGAACGTCCCGATGAGCTCGGCAAGTTCTTCACGCAGTCGCATGGGTTCCTCCGGTTCTCGAGAAGGAGTTGCGCGTTTCCGATTGTCCATCCTCCGGGCGGGAATGGCAAGCCCTGGAGGCGCGGCTACGAGGGCATCTTAATCGAGGTGCCGGCGAAGACCCTCGAACCGCGCAGGAACGCCGCGCCCGACATAGGCTTCTTTCCTTGGGGCTGCACTCGGTCCAGATGCAGAGTCCCCTGGGCCGTTGCCAGCACGGGATCTCCCTCGAGAACCGATAGGGTCCCGGGGCTGGACGGAAGATCGTCGGTGGTGGCGTGGGCCGCGAGGACCGCCAGCCTGCCTCCATCCCAGTCGATGTACGCTCCGGGCCATGGGTGGAAGGCGCGGACCCGCCGGGCGAGGCGCTCCGCAGGTTCGGCCGGGTCGAGCGCGCCATCGGACTTGCGGAGGCGAGGAGCGTAGGTCGCTTGCTTTTCGTCCTGGGCCACGGGAACGACCGACCCGGCCAGGTAGCCAGGGAGTGTCTCCAGCAGGATGGAGGCGCCGAGGGAGGCGAGTCGGGTGGAGAGGGAGCCTCCGGTCTCGTCAGGAGACAGAGGCACCGCCCGCTGCGAGAGGAGGGGTCCTGTATCCAGTCCCTGGTCCATCTTCATGATGGTCACGCCGCTGGTGCGGTCGCCAGCCAGAATGGCAGCCTGGATCGGGCTGGCGCCTCTCCAGCGAGGCAGAAGAGAGGCGTGAATGTTCAGACATCCCAGGCGTGGAAGGTCGAGGATGGAAGGGCGCAGGAGTTGTCCGAAGGCGGCGACGACGATCAGATCGGGGTCCCAGGAGCTGATGGTCTCTAGAGCTTCCGGATCCGAGATGCGTGCCGGCTGGAGGACGGGGAGGCCCAGGCGATGCGCCGTCACGCGCACGGCCGGCGAGCGCGTTTGCCGTCCTCTCCCGGCCGGCCTGTCGGGCTGAGTGACCACACCGGTGATGTCGTAGTGGCGGGCCAGGGCCTCGAGCGAGGGGACGGCAAATTCTGGGCTTCCCAGGAAGACGAGTCGCACGGGCGGTATCCTAGCACACAGATGCGAAACTCCAACGGGCCTATGGGGTTAAAGTGGGCGGGGCAGGCAATTCGGGCCTTGGCCAAGGTACAATCGGGTGATGCCGGGCCGCGACCGAGGAGCCCCTCATACCAGGCTCACAAGGAGAGAGCAGCATGACCAATCAACCCATGGACGTCACCAGCGACGACAAACTCTGGGCGGCGCTGGGGTATCCAATCCCGATCGTGGCGATCATCGTCCTGCTGATGGAGGACAAGAAGGCGCGACCCTTCATCAAGTTCCACGCCGTCCAGTCGATCGCCTTCAACATCGTCTTGTGGGTGCTGTATTTCATCGTGAGCGTCGTCACCATCGGATTCGGAAGCCTGTGCTTCCCGCTGGTCTTCCTGGCGACGCTCTGGCCTGCGTACGACGCCTACCGGGGCAACTACACCCAGATCCCGGTCATCACCAACTTCATCAAGAACCAGGGCTGGGCGTAGACCGGCACATTGACGGCTCACAGGGCCCGCGGGCAGCGGGCCCTGTTTGCGTTGGAAGGGGGAGGGCATGACCTCACGCGAGCGCCAATGGGTCCTCGCCGGCGACGGGTCTGCGGGCGAAGAGTGGGAAGGCTTCAGCGCCACCGAGACGGCGCTCCTGCGGGCGCGCGGACTTCGGTCGGCGGCAGAGGCGGAGGTGTTTCTTAACCCGAGGGAAGGTCGCACCCATTCGCCGTGGAATCTGACGGGGATGGAGCCGGCGGTGGACCGCATCCAGAGGGCGATCAACTCGCTGGAGCCGATCGCCGTGTACGGAGACTATGACGCCGACGGTCTCTCGGCGGCGGCGCTGCTTTACGGAGTTCTGTTGCGGCTGGGTGCGGATGTCCAGGTCTACATTCCCAATCGTTTCGACGAAGGCTACGGCCTGCACGCGAGTTCGTTGGAGCGTCTGGCCGCCGCCGGCCGTCGCCTCGTGATCACCGTGGACTGTGGGGTGCGCGCCTCGGCGGAAGCTGAAGTTGCCCGCGACCTCGGCCTCAGCCTGATTGTCACCGACCATCACGAGCCGGGGCCGACTCTGCCCCGGGCCGAGGTCGTGATCAATCCCCGGCAGTCCGGTGACACGTACCCCGACAAGAATCTGGCGGGGGTCGGGGTCGCCTACAAATTGGCGGAGGCACTGTGCGAGCGAGCCGGAGGACGGGTTCCGGAGTCGCTCAAGGGCCTCGTGGCGGTGGGGACGATCGCCGACATGGTGCCGTTGATCGGGGAGAATCGAACGCTCGCGGCGCAGGGCATGCGCGCGTTGAATGAGGGGCCGCCTGTGGGCCTCGGCGCTCTGACGCGCGTGTCACGCGTCCCCGCAGGCAGGCTTCGGGCGCGGGACATCGCCTTCGGCCTGGCCCCGAGGCTGAACGCTGCGGGCCGGATGGGAGCGCCGGAGTCGGCGCTTCGCCTGTTGATCACGGAAGACGGGTACGAGGCGGAGCACCTGGCGATGGAACTCGAGATGGCGAACCGGAGCCGGCAGCAGCAGACGGGGGAGGCGACAAACGCCGCGAAGGAGCTGCTGGGGGAGCAGATCACGACGCTGGCGCTTCTCTTCGCCTCGGAGACGAGCTTCAGCGAAGGGATCATCGGGCTGGTGGCGGCGAAACTGACGGAGGAATTCTATCGCCCGGCCGTCGTCGTCTCCCGAGGGGACGAGTTTTCGAAAGGCTCTGCGCGGAGTGTTGCCGGCTTTGACATCACCCGGGCCCTGGACGCCTGCGCCGAACTTCTCGAGAGGCACGGCGGTCACTCGAGCGCAGCGGGTTTCGCCATCCGAACGGAGCGTCTCGATGATCTGCGAGCCCGGCTCGCGGCCATGGCGGGGCCGATCATGGATGGAGAACACGGGACGCCGGTCTTGCGCATTGATGCGCAGCTGTCGTTTGGGGAGATCGACGGGAGGCTCTGGAAGTTCATCCAGCGGCTTGAACCGTGCGGCTCGGGTAATCCGGAGCCGCTGTTCATGAGCCAGGGTGTGACGGTTGCGCATCAGAAGGCGGTGGGAGGGGGAGGCGAACACCTGAAGCTCCGTCTGGAGCAGGACGGCAAGTTCCGGTCGGGGATCGCGTTCCGCCGTGGATCGATGGCCGGTCGCGTCCCGCGCCGCGTCGATGTCGCCTATCGGCTGCAAAAGAACGACTACTGGGGAACGCCGGAGTTGGAGCTTGCGGTCGAAGCCGTAAGACCGGCTCAGGGGGAAGACCCTCAGGTCCGGCCCACCTCTGCGTCTAGTCGATAAACCTGTAGAGAAGCAGGGTCCAGACCGCGGCGAAAGCATCCTTGAGTCCGATCTTCTTGCCCTCGGAGTAGTCGCGAGGGTTGAACGAGATCGGCACTTCAAAAATGCGCGCGCCGCGTTTGAGCAGTTTCGCGGTGACTTCGGGCTCGAAGTCGAAGCGGCGCGAGCGAAGGGGAATGCCCTGGATGACTTCGCGCCGGAAGACCTTGTATCCCGTCTCCATGTCCGACAGGATGCTGTTGTATAGAACGTTGGTCATGAGGGTCAACAGGTTGTTGGCCACCATGTGCCAGAACATCGTCGAGCGGCGAGGCGCGCCAAGGAAGCGTGAGCCGAACACGACGTCCGCCTTCCCTTCGAGGATCGGCGCGAGGAGAGCGGGGTATTCGCGGGGGTCGTACTCGAGATCGGCATCCTGGATCAGGATCAGATCGCCGGTGGCCGCTTGCAGGCCTGTCCGCACGGCGGCTCCCTTGCCGAGGTTGCGTTCGTGCAGCAAGACGCGCACCGGCGGGGTGGAGGAGGGCAGCTCGGCCAGGACTTCCCGCGTCCCGTCGGTGGATCCGTCGTCGATGACGATGATTTCATCCGCCATCTGCACGCTCCGGACCTGGTCGATGATGGCCCGGATGGTGGCGCGTTCGTTGTAGACCGGTATGAGGACGCTGAGTGTCATGGCGCAGAATTGTACTGGCGCATGCCAGGGCGGGACAAGCGTCCGGTTGCCCCGCCGGAGCCGCATGGATATAATCGCCTCGATCCAGCGTGGCACGAGCTGTGCACGCGCCCGTAGGGATGCCAGGCGGGTTGCGCCGCCCGCCCGGCTGAGGCCGACGAACTGCAGGGGAGGTCCTTCATGTCACTTCCAAGGGTCGGCGTGCGGATCGCCGAGCCGCCCGGAGAATCCAGCACCTCGAGCCTGCGCTTCCTGCCGCCTCCGGTGAGTCGTGTGGAGGACACGGGCCTGTCGCAGCTCTGGTTGCAGGACCTGGCGCTCAAGATCCTCTATTTCCGCGGCTATCTGACGGGATTCCAGGTCGCGGAGGACATGGCGCTGCCTTTCGCCGGACTGGTCGATCAGATTCTGGAAGCGCTGAAGAGAGAGAAGTTCGTCGAAGTCAAGACGCAGGTGGGCTTCGGGGAAGGCTCGTACCAGTACGCCATCACCGGCGCCGGCATTGCCCGTGCACGCGAGGCGCTTGAGCGCAGCCAGTACGCCGGCCCGGCGCCGGTCCCGATCTCGGTCTATAACGACTCCATCCGCCGGCAAAGCCGCGGCCGCCCCTCGGTTCATCCCCGGGCGATGCGCCAGGCGCTGGCGGAATTGACGCTGTCCGACAAGACCTTCAACCGTGTCGGACCGGCGGTGAACTCCGGGACGTCGCTCTTCCTGTATGGTCCGCCCGGAAACGGCAAGACCTCGATCGCCCGGGCGATTGGGAACATGATCCTGCAGGAGGACATGTACATCCCGTTTGCGATCGACATCGACGGACAGGTGGTGAAGCTATACGACTCGGTCAACCACGTCCTGGTGTCCGACGACGACGCGACCTCCTCCGGCACCGGCAGCCTGAAGTCGGCCGCCAAGCGGGACCCGCGTTGGGTCAAGGTCAAGCGCCCATTCATCGTCGTGGGCGGCGAGCTGACCATGGCCGGGCTGGACCTAGTGTTCGACGACGTCAACAAATTCTACGAGGCGCCGTTTCAAGTCAAGGCCAACAGCGGAGTGCTGCTCATCGATGACTTCGGCCGGCAGCAGGTGCGGCCCCGGGATCTTCTCAACCGCTGGATCGTGCCCCTGGAGAACCGCCTCGACTTCCTGACGCTGCACACCGGTCGCAAGGTCGAAGTTCCATTCGACGTCATGGTGGTGTTCTCGACCAACCTGCCGCCGAAGGACCTGGTGGACGAGGCCTTTCTGCGCCGCCTGAGGCACAAGATCGAAGTCGGCGATCCCTCGTATGAGGAATACCGGCAGATCTTCAAGCGTGTGGCCGAGGCCAAAGGTCTGACGTACTCCGATCGGGGCCTGGCTTACATGCTGCAGGAATGGTATATCAAGCGCAACCGGAAACTCCGCGCCTCGCATCCTCGCGATATCTGCGACCAGATCCTGGACATCTCGCGTTACTTGAATGTCGAGCCGGAGATGAGCAAAGACCTGCTCGATCGGGCCGCCGAGGCGTATTTCGTCGAAATCTAGCGCATGCGGCCAACCTCTGAGTGGTTCCGAGAGGCCCCGCTGGTGATCGCCCATCGCGGGGCCTCGTCGCGAGCGCCTGAGAACACGATCGAAGCCTTCCGCCTGGCGGCGGAACTCGGGGCGGACGCGGTAGAGTTGGACGCGAAGCTCTCGGCCGACGGCCGGGTCTTTGTGTTTCATGATCAAACTCTGGATCGGCTCGCCGGACTGCCGGGTCGTCCAGGGGATCGAACCTGGGTGGAGCTGCAGAGGCTGGATGTGGGATCCTGGAAGTCGCCGGCGTACCGCGGAGCGCGAATTCCATTGCTGGAGGAAGTGCTCGAGGAAGTGGGCAATCGGCTCCTGGTCAACATCGAGCTGACCAATTATCCTTCACCGAATGATGACCTTGTGGAGCGCGCCATCGAGGTGGTGAAGGCTGCCGGAATGACGGCGCGCGTGCTCTTCTCTTCTTTCTTCCGCAGCAATCTGAAGCGGGCCCGAGCGCTGGCGCCGGATATCGCCCTCGCGCATCTGGTCGGGCCGACCCGGCTGGGAGCGATCGATGTTCTCCATGGACCTCGGGTGGAATCGGACGCCCTGAACGTGTATCAAGGAATGGTCACACGTTGGCTGGTTCGAAGAACTCAGCGCCAGGGACGCCGCGTCTTCGTCTACACGGTGAACCATATCGCGCGACTCCGCGCCATGTGGGCCTTGGGAGCGGATGGCGTCATCACCGACAAGCCCGATCTGGCAATCGAGTCTCTTCGGCATGCAACCTGACGTCCGGTCCATCGCCGAGGCGCGGGAGCGGCTTCGGGGACTGGTGATCGAGACGCCGCTGGTGGCCTGGGGGCCGGGCGTGTGGCTGAAGTGCGAAAACGCGCAGGTGACCGGTTCCTTCAAACTGCGCGGCGCCTTGAACAAGGTGCTGAGTCTGTCCGAGGCGGAGAGGCGAAGAGGTGTCCTGGCGGCCTCGGCCGGCAACCATGGGCAGGGCGTCGCATTCGCGGCGCGGCTTATGGGGGCGCAGGCGACCATCGTTGTTCCCGACGACGCCGTTCGTCGGAAAGTCGAGGCGATCCGACGGCTGGGGGCCGACGTCATCGAGGTCCCGGGCGGATACGGCGCGGCGGAGAGCCACGCCCGGGAGCTGTCGGATCGACGCGGCGCGGTGTGGATCTCGCCATACAATGACGAACGGGTCATCGCCGGCCAGGGCACCATCGGGTTGGAGATCAGGGAGCAGCTTCCGGGGACAGCCGGAAGGACGGTGGAAGTGCTCGTGCCGGTGAGCGGAGGAGGGTTGGTATCCGGGATCGGCCTGGCGCTGGAAGGCAGGCAAGGCTACCGCGTGGTCGGGGTCCAGCCTGAGAGCGCGCCCTACATGCGCGCAGCTTTTCGGGGCGAGGATCCGGCGGCGGTCGTGGAGCTGCCGACGATTGCGGATGCGCTATCGGGTCCATATGAGGTTGGCTCGATCACGGAGCATCTCGTACGCCGGGTGGTTGCTGACATGTGGCTCGTATCGGAAGCCGAAATCCTGGAAGCGTGCCGCAGCGCCTGGGTGGAACACGGCCTGCCGATGGAACCATCGTCGGCGGTGGCCCTGGCGGCTGCGGCCAGGCCGGCCGCGAGGAATATCGAGCGTCTGGTTGTGGTCAGCGGAGGCAACGTCGACCCCAAATGGCTGGAGGGCCTTGCGCGCCGTGAGGTTGCGCAATGAAGCCTTACACCACCGCGGAGCTGATGAGCGTGTGCATCGCAAGACAGGTCAGGGATGGAGAGATTCTGGCCCAGGGCCTTGCGACGCCACTTGCAGCCGCAGGCTATCTGCTGGCGTGGCACACGCATGCACCGCACTCGTACTTCGCCTCGGCGATCGGGCAGAGCGTATGTCGGGAGGGAGCCGCGCTCGGTTTGGCGCGCGTGGAGGACTTGTGGCTGGGCAAGGCGATGATGAACTTCGGTTTCGTCCAGGCGGTGGCGGATCTGCTGCCCAGCATCCGACCCAAGGAGTTCTTCCGGCCCGGGCAGGTGGATGCGGCCGGCAACTTCAACAATATCGCCTTCGGCGACGATCCCCGGCATCCTCGCTTCAGGCTTCCCGGAAGCGGCGGGATTCCGGACGTGACCAACTGTCTTCCGGATGTGTGTTTGTATGTGCCCAGGCATTCGCGGGTGGTGTTCGTCGAGAAGGTCGACTGGGTCAGCGGGCGCGGGCACTCCGCGGGGAGGCGGCGCGGCCGCGGCGCCACCTACCTCGTTTCGGATCTGGGCCAATTCGACTTCGCCGATGGCAGGATGCGGCTGACGCATTTTCATCCGGACGTCAGTGTGGAAGACATACGCATGAAGACAGGTTTCGCCCTCGAGCTCGCTCCGGGGCTCACCGAGACCTCGCCGCCGACGGCCGACGAGCTCCGGTTGTTGAGGGAGGTCATAGACCCGCTCGCCGTGCGGGACCTTGAGACTCTCAGCGGTGGAAGGCGCAGGGCCTCCTTACGGACGCTACTCGAGAAGGAGCTGGCGGAAGAGGTCGTCGAGCTGCTTCCATCTTGAGTTCGATGAGAGGCCAAGGTTATACTGAGCGGAGATGCTGCGCCGGGCGTTTCTCCTCGTCCTGATCCTGAATTTGAGTGCCTCGGCGGCCTCCGCCGGGCCGTCGATCGACCGATCGATCTCCGCAACAGCCCAATCCATTCTGGCCGATATGACGCCGGAGGAGCGTGTCGGGCAGCTGTTCCTGGTGACGTTCACGGGACAGATGAAGGCAGGTGATCCTGCGCTTGAGCTGGTGACGCGCCATTACGTCGCCGGCGTCATCCTGCGCGCGGACAACGACAACTTCACCGACCCGCCGGGCACGTTGGCGAATGCTGCGGCCCTGATCGCGCGGCTCCAGGCTGCACGCCATGCGATCTCCGAAAGCGCCGCCACGCCCGTACCCGGAGAACTCGGCGGCGGCCCTGTCTACATCCCATTGATCATTGGCCTGAGCCTTGACCGCGATGGGAAATACGGACCGGAAATTCTCGGGGGCCTGAGTGAGCTGCCGACCGAGATGGCGGTGGGCGCCACCTGGAGCCCCGTGATCGCCAGGCGTGTGGGCGAGACCGTCGGGTCTGAACTCAGCGCGCTGGGCGTGAACCTGTTGCTCGGGCCGTCGCTGGACGTGATCGAGGAGGCCCAGGCGGGACGATCGGGCGACCCGGGAGTGTCGGCGTTCGGCGGTGATCCGTACTGGGTGGGCGTGTTGGGTCGGGCGTTCATCAGCGGAGTCCACGCGGGGTCAGACGGGGCATTGGCCGTCGTCGCGAAGCATTTCCCGGGCCTGGGCGCCGCCGATCGGCCCGTCACCGAGGAAGTGCCGACCGTCCGAAAATCCCTGGACGAGATCCAACAGGTGGACCTGGCGCCGTTCTTCGCCGTGACGGGAGGCCTCCCCGGAGACAGCCCGGAGGTTGCGGACGGCCTGCTGACGTCCCACATTCGTTATCAGGGATTGCAGGGCAACATTCGCGCGACGACCAGGCCCGTGAGCCTGGACGGCCAGGCGCTGGGTCAGATCCTCTCTTTGCAGACGCTGCCGACGTGGCGCCAGGGAGGCGGAGTCATGATCAGTGACTCGCTGGGTTCCCGGGCCCTGCGCCGCTTCTACGATCCTTCGGAGCAGACGTTCAACGGGACCCTGGTGACCAAGGACGCGTTTCTCGCCGGGAACGACCTGCTGATTCTGGAGAACTTCCAGTCGTCCGGTGATGACGACGAAGTCGAGTCGATGGTCGAGGCCATCAGCGCTTTCGTGACCCGCTATCGCGATGATCCCGCCTTTGGCGAGCGGGTGGACGCCTCGGTGCTGCGTGTGTTGGAGTTGAAGCTGCGATTGTTCGGCGGCGGTTTCCCCAGGGATGGGGTGGCCTCGGGCGACGTCGAAAAGATCACCGGAGGCAGCCAATTGGCGTTCAGCGTCGCCTCGCAGGCGGCGAGTCTGATCAGCCCCGCTGGGACCGAGCCGCCTGGGCCTCCGCCGAGCGCCGGCCAGCGCATCGTGTTCTTCACCGACGTTCGCGTGGCCGCGCAGTGCGGCTCATGCAGCCAGCGACTTTGGATGGACCCACGGGGATTGGAGACGGCCGTGCTCGAATTGTACGGCCCGGGCGTGGCCGGCGAAGTCGGCGGGTGGAATCTGTTGTCGTTCACCATGGCCGACCTGGCGCTGGCGCTCGGCGAGCGGCCGCCCTCTTCGACCCCGAAGCCTCTGGCGCCGACGGAGGAGGTGTTGCGGGCTCTGGATGCGGCGGATTGGCTCGTGTTTTCGATTCTCAGCACTCGCGACGGGGAGTTCGGGTCGAACGCACTGAAACTGCTTCTCGACCAGCGGCCGGATCTGGCGCGACAGCGACGAGTGGTCGTTTTCGCGCACGATGTGCCTTACGAGCTGGACGCCACGGACATCAGCAAACTCGACGCGTATTATGCTCTCTATGGCGCGTCGGAGTCCTTTGTATCGTTGGCGGCGCGCTTGCTTTTCCAGGAAGTCGCACCCTCGGGGGATCCTCCGGTGGCGGTGCCCGGGGTGGGCTACGACCTGATTGCGGCCCTCTCCCCGGATCCAGACCAGAAGATCTCGCTGAGGGCCTATTCCGAGGTGACCGGTTCCGTGCGCGTGACGCCCGAGGCCGGCTACTCAGTCGGCGACCATGTGTACATGGAGACCAGCCCGATCGTCGACCACAACGGGCGGACCGTGCCGGATGGGACGCCGGTGGAGTTCCTCATCTCGTATCAAGGTGAGAATCTATCGCCCGTCATCCAGTCGGTCACAACGCATGGGGTCGCTCAGACTTCCATCGAGCTCGATCGCATCGGGCAGATTTCCGTGCAGGCGCGCTCGGATCCGGCGCGTGTGTCCGACATTCTCTTGCTTGACGTGCGGGAGGGGACGCCGGCTTTTATAACCGTCATCGCCCCGTCGCCCATGCCGACGGCGACCGTTGCGGCGACGCGGACGGCCGAAGGAGCTCTCGCGACTCCCGAGCCGGGAAGCGCAGGGGCGGGTCGGGGCGGAGGCTCGGGAGCGCCGCTCGGTTTGAGCGGGTTCGTCGTAGCGATCCTGATGACCTCGGGTGTGGTGGCGGCCTCGGTTCGGGCGGGCAAAGTGCTCGACCCTCGGCCCATGGGGCCCGTGCGCTACGGTTTGTTGGCGGGGATCGGCGCGCTGGCGGCTTACGACTATGTGGCGCTAGGTTTTCCGGGAACGGCGATCTTCCGCGTGGACGGCGGGCTGTGGTGGCTGGCAGGATTGATGCTCGTCGGCGGCGCCTTGGGTGTGGGAGCCGCACGCGGGTGGCAGCAAGGGCGATTTCCGGGCGGCTAGACGAACGAACCCAGAAGGGCCAGCAGGATGAGGAAGGCGCCAACGGCGGCCAGGATCTGGTCTGTGGACGAGAGTCGACGGATGGCCGGCCAGGCGGGGAGGTCGCGGGCGACCAGCGGGATGGAGAACAACGTGCCGCCGCTTTCGAGGGCCTCCCGCAGCGCGGCCGCATCGGCCGGCCTGTCATCAGGGTGCAGCGCCATGGCCCACAGGACGGCGCGGTCTATTCCCGCGGGTACCCCGGGGTTGAGTTCGTGAATGGGCCTTAGGATCTCCGGATGCAGGAAGCGCTCTTTGGCCTCGGGAGGCGGCTGATTGGAGAGCATATGGTACAGGCTGGCTCCGAACGCGTACAAATCAGTGCGCGGCTGGGTGTGTCCGCTATCCCCACCGTATTGTTCCAGCGGAGTGTAGAGGGCGGTCCCCCGGCCCTGGATGACGGTAACCGTCATCTCGTCGGGGATCATCTGCTTGACCAGCCCGAAATCGACGAGTTTCACCAGGCCGGCCGGGGTTAGTTTCAGATTGCTGGGTTTGATGTCGCGATGGATGACAGGTGGGTCCTGATGGTGCAGATACTCGAGGGCGTCGAGGACCTGCCCGGCCCAATCGAGGACGGTCGGGAGGGGAAGGAAATGCCCCTCGCGACGAGCCTGATCCATCAAGGCCTTGAGATCGTCGCCGGGAACGTAATCCATGACCAGGTAGTCGCGCTCGCCTTCCGAGAAGTAATCCGAAACCTTGGGGAGGTTGGGATGGTCGAGGCGCGCCAGGACGGATGCCTCTCGGTAGAACTGTTCGCGTCCCTGGAGGCGAGTGGCTTCGGGCAGGTCTGGATCCTGCGAGACTTCCTTCATGGCGCACAGGCGTCCGGGAAGTCGGGCGTCTTCCGCCAGATAGATGGAGCCCATACCTCCCCGGCCGATGATCTGGCGGACATGGTATCGTTCGCGAACGAGGGTGCCGGTTTCGAGCGTGGCAGGCATTTGCGCTTGTCGCGGAAAGGGAAAAGCACGGCCGTCTCTTCCCTCGCAGGCGATTATACTCGTGGGGCATCGTTGAACGCTTCTTGGATCCGGCGGTGATCGGCGAAGCTAACGAAGCACCCATTCTGGTCGCGCAGAATGGACCCCTGCAAGGCAGCCACTGGCGCCTGGAGCGCGATCTGCTGCTGATCGGCCGCGGCGAGGACTGCGACATCGTCGTCCCCGACCGGCAGATCTCACGCTACCACGCGCGCGTTCGCCGCACGACGGATGGCTTCGTCCTGGAGGACCTGGGGAGCAAGAACGGGACGCATTTGAATGGAGTCCTCGTGCACAGCGCATCCCCGCTCCAGGACGGGGATGTGATCCAGGTGGCGTTCGCGTTGGAGCTGGCGTACGTGGGCCGCGAAGCGACGATGCCGCTGACGCGGGACGAACGCGACGGTTCGCCTCGCCTGCGGATGGATTCCCTTTCACACCGTGTGTGGATCGGCGACCGCGAGCTCGACCCGCCCCTGTCTCCACCGCAATATCGACTGCTGGACCTCCTGTATCGCAACGGCTCGCGCGTCGTCAGTCGCGGCGACATCGTGCAGGCGGTGTGGCCCGAGGAAGAGGGGGAGGGCGTTTCGGAGCAGGCGGTCGATGCACTGGTTCGCCGCCTGCGGGAGCGATTGGCGGAAGTCGATCGTGAGCGTGCCTACGTGGTCACCGTGCGCGGTCACGGTTTTCGGCTGGACAACTGATCTGCGGGCTCGCGCGAGACGCGGCTGGCGCTCGGCATTCGCCGAGCGCC
>DASSGB010000218.1:0-9685 GCA_035693825.1 Anaerolineales bacterium | reverse complement strand
ACTTTGCCCGAGACGTCGAGGCCGAAGGCATCGAGAGCCGCCTGCAACTTCTCGCCTCCACGCGAGACGTACGGCGGCGGGCGAAGCACCTCAATCCGTGTCTCCGGCGAGACGGGCTGCGAGGCTCTAGACGCGATCTCGCCGTCGACGCGCACCTCGCCCGCCAGGATCAGGCGCTGGGCCATCGCCCGACTCTCCGCAAGCCCTCGCTCGACGATTTCGGCGTCGAGGCGGCGGGAGGAACGGCGAGGGTGGGTAGAGGGAGACACGAAGACCCGTGATTAGTGATTAGTGATTAGTATGACGACGATCCCAAGCCCACGGAAACGTTTAGCTGACGGCTGATGGCTGATGGCCGATGGCCCAAGGCTGTTGGCTGAAGTCTCTCAGGCTCGAGCAACACCTTCTACAACCACCATGTTGCTGCGCGCGGTGCGGTGCCGTTCCTTGCGGGCCGGGGCGTAGTCGGAGGAGTTCAGCCATTCCTTCGCCCGTGCCGAAGTCTCGAACTCAAGGATGACCAGCCGATGGGGTCGCCAATCACCCTCCAAGACTTCCGACGGGCCGCCTCGAGCCAGGTACCTGCCTCCAAAGGCGTCCACGGTCGCCGGGGCGATCTTCTTGTAGGCCTCGTAGCCTTCGGGGTCGACCACCTCGATGTCCACAATCACGTAGGCTGTCATGGCGCATGCTCCTGGGATGATGGCCTGGCATTCGACCAGTTCCGGCGCAAGCGAACGTACACGAGGGTGTCGCGCAGGCTGCGGTCCATGGCGCGGTCGTCGGAATGGAGGGTGGCCTCCAATCGAAAGCCGGCGCGCTCGGCCACGCGCCGGCTGGGCACGTTCCTCGAGTCGCAGCGGATCTCCACTCGTTCGGCATGCATCTCGGTGAAGGCGACCTCCGTCAAGGCCCTCACGGCTTCGGTCGTGTAGCCCTGCCTCTGCCGGGAAGCGCGGCACCAGTAGCCGATCTCGAAGCTGGGGACGTTCCACTTGCGCGGATGAAGACCTGACCCGAGCACATACTCGCCAGTGCTCTTCAGGAAGCCCGAGACGGCGAATTCCTCACCGGCCGCGAAACGAGTCTGCGCCCCCTCGAGGAAGGTGCGCGTGTCGGCCAGCGTCGGCATGTCCGCGGCCCACGGCATCCAAAGGTGAAGATTCTCGTAGGTCTCTTCGATGGCCCGCTGGATCTCCTCGGCATGCTCCACCGACGGCGAACGCAGGACAAGCCGCTCCGTTTCTCGAGGAAGGACGAGCTGCGGGCGGGAGAGAGAAGGCATGCGGAGATTATAGATTGGAGGAAGAACGTGATTGGTGATTAGCTAGTAGTGATTAGCTAGTAGTGATTAGTGAGTGCAACGCGGCACTGAGGGGGCTCGCAATGACGATTCGAGTGGCGGCGAGAATGCCACTCTCCTCGCGGGTCGCAATGCGATTCCCTAATGCGATCAGGCTGATGGCTGATGGCTGATGGCTGATAGCTGATTCCTACGGCCCGGACACCCAGCCTTGCTCCAGCGGGATCTCGTCGAGGGCGGTTTCCAGGTCGCAAAGTGCGGACGGCGCGGGATCGAACTCAGTGTTGCAGGCCAAGCCGTAGTGGTAGATGGTCTTGGTCTGACCGTTCATGTTGACCGTGATCGACATCGAAGGCAGATCGGTGGCCTGAGCTTCGTAGCGATCCTGCAGGGCGAAGAAGTCCGTCAGGACGACCGCATCGTAGACGCGTTCGACCTGCGCCTGATCAAGCGTGGCCGAGCGTGTTCCCTCCGCGGCCACAAAGCGGATCCCCTCATAGTCGGCCGTACCATCGGCGCGCACGGTCATCGTGTAGACCGGGCAGGTTCCGAAGCACGGGCCGCGCTCGACGGAGATCTCGAAGTCAGCCGGCATCGGACCCGGGATAGGAGTGCCCGGCAGCAGGCTGCAGGCCGACAGAACGACTGCGGTCGCAGCCACGACATATGTGGACGTGCGTGAATAGACAGACACGAAATCACCTCTTGGCTCCGGCCAGAATGGCTTCTTGCCGCCCTGTCCAGCAAGACGAAATTCGAAGCGAACAGGTTCCCCGTCGCGGTAGCGCCCCCTCAGGGCTGCCGGACGATTCTTGCCGCCAGATCGCGCCGGAGCGAAGGAATCGACACAACCAGCAGCCCGTCATCGGCCGCGGCCTCCGCCGGATCCAGCCACTGTCCCCGCTGGGGATCGTACCAGCGGATCGAATAGAGCCCATCCTCCATCCCGGACAGGGTCAACCTCTGCCCTTCGACAACGGGAGGAGAGTACGTGAAGGCACCCGACCCTGCCCTGCGGTACTCCGCCTCGGCCGCCTGACCCGTGTATGCGTTGCTGCGAATCCACACAAGAAGGTCTTCGCCGCGCAGACCCAGCCCAACAGCCTCGGCGCCGGCTGGACCGCTGATCTGAAGAGGCGAGAACGGCTCGTACGTGGTGAGATCGATGTCTTCGAGGAAGCGATCCAGCCCTCGGAAGTGATACCAGAGGTTGTAACGCTCGACATAGATGTCCCAAAACCAGTACATGCCGCTTCCAGCGTATCCGACAAAAGTCGTCGCCCACAATCCGTTGTGCAAATGGATGCCCGTCTGGTCGAGGAGTTCTCCGCGGTCCTCACCGCCGAAGCCAAACTCTCCCAGGAGGATGGGCTTGGGCGGCGCGCTGGCTGCCAGTCGCTCGAAGTCGGCCGCGGCCCGTTCGGCCAGATCGCGCACCTCGGAGCCGGTCTGGTCGCTGTACTCGTGCTTCTGGATGATGTCGAGCTCGGGTAGAGTCCAGGTGATCGAGACATCCTTGATGGCATAGCTATTCGTGGTCAGGTGGCGGTTGACATCGCGCGCTCTCAGGTAGGCGGTCATCTCCTGAAACCAGGGGATGAGGGCCTCGTCCGAAAACGGGGTCAGGTTGACTTCGTTCCACCATTCCCAGGCGAACAGCCGAGGCGAGTAGCCCCAGCGATTGACGATGTAGTTGAGCTTTCTTTGCAGGAGGGCGCGCGCCTCGGCATTGGTGACGAACTCCGCCGGGTGGTCGAGCGGTCCGCCGCGATCCGCGTTGTACGGGTTCATATTCCAGCCGTTGGTTTGCCAGTCGTTGTAGTCGGCGCAGTTCAGGAGCACAAGGAGGACGTACACATCGAGGCTTTCGGCGAACTCGAAGATCCGGTCCAGATACCAGGCGCGCTTGAGGCGCTTCTCGTAGTTTCCCAGGCGCGTGTCCACCCCCTCGATGGCGAAAGACCAGTCGGCCATCCACACCCGGATGACGTCACCGCCGTTGGCGGAGAAGGGGCTCATCCACTTGCGGTAGTCGGTCAGGGCGTTCCCCGTTTGTGTCCACCAGGCCAGATTGAGCCCGACGGGAAAGAAGAATTGGCCGTTGTCGAAGGCGAAGTATCGAGGATGGTCGCGATGAATGCGGACGAAGCCGGGATGGTCGGAGGGGAGAACCTCGAAGGTGATCGAGTCGCTTTCGAGGCTGCGAGCCGGGACCCGAGCGACGGCCGTCCAGGCGCCTGTCTCTGTCGGCGTGAATCGGACTTTCCACCCGGGATCGCCCTCGGGCGTGCCGAGAGCCGCCTCAAACGCCTGATACCAGAAGGCGCCCACATCGACTTTGCTGCCGGAGGGCGAGGTGAACTCGACGCGCATATCGAGCTCTTCGGGGTCGAAGGGATTCTCCGGGACAATGCTCGTCAGAAGATCGAGCTCCACCAGACCGTACAACTCGAACCGAGTCGCTTCGAGAGGCAGGATGGCCAGTGGCGGAACCGGCGCGTCGGAGGTCGAGGTCTGCGTCTCGAGCGTTCGCCGCGGCTGGGTGAGAGATGCCGTGGGACTCGGTGGCCTCGGCGCGCACGACACAAGCCACAAGGCGGCCAAGGCGAAGGAGGCTCGCTGGGATGACGTCATGGTGGGCTCCCGTGGGCCAGTGGCAACTCAATGCAGCGCACGACGAAGAAAACGACGACGGTCACGGCGGGAATGAGCAGCGGAGCGGTCACGTACCACACAGGGTTCTCCGCAAACAGCAGTTCGAGAGCCAGCACTGAAACGGCGAGCAGTGTGACCTTTCGGAGCGATCTCATGTCGACGGAGGAGGCAAGCCGTGCTCAGGCGGCGGATGTGGCCACTGCCCGCAGGCCGCTGACCATCAGCGCGGGCAGCTTCCACCAGCGCGGATACGCCTCGAACTCGGCCAGCCTCTTGCAGAACTCCGGCGCACGTTTGGTCGTGATCGTGATGGGATCAAACCTGTAGAACGGGGCTCGCACCACGGATTTCTCGGGCCGATCGAACATCAGGAAATTGAAGGTCTTGCCCACTCCAGATTGGATATCGAAGATGTCGTGGCCGGGAAATCCGCCCCAGGGAGCGGTCATGAAGTATGCCGAGTAAAACGCAAGCATGTTCAGCGAGACAGTGCCGTATCGCAGCCGGGCGATGGCTCGCTCCACGGCTTCCGCCACGCCCGGCTCTCGAAGGGAGCCGGGGTGGATGATGAGGGTGGCGTTCAGCGTGCCCCACAGAACGCTGTTGCAGAATTCGACCGCCCGCTCGAGAAAGGCCGGCACGTCGGGAGCATCGATGGAGGTCTCCGCCATGAGTCCACAGAAGAATTCGTGCCGAAAGCAGATATCGTCGACCTGCCGGGGATCGATGTCGGGAACCACGGTCCACGGAAGATGACCGGATGCAGGCTTACCGTACTGGAGCGCTTCGGGATGGATGGACACACAGCGCGCGTGTTCATGGATCGCGCCCGGATAGTAGGCTTTGCGCGTGGGATAGGCTCGTAGCCTCCGGCCAATGGCCTCCAACAACTCCTGCCGACGCGGCCATGATCGGTGCTGGACGATGACGCGCGGCGTCAGGCACCCAAAGCCGGCGTTGGCAACAAGCCATGTGGAGATGTGCTTAGCCTGCTCTGCGACCTCTCGCGCTTGCCACGCGCCCGGGACGATGATGACCGGGCTGATGTTTCCCAGCTCACCGGTGAACCGCTTGGTGATCACGGGCTTGGGGCGGGCGTCCCGTGTCTCCCTGGGGCGCCCAAATACGATGGCTTCGTAAGTCTTGTCCGACCCCGTCATGTGCAGCTCGTAGACGTCGGGGTGAATTGCCAGGTACGAGCCGACTTCCTTCCCTCCGTAGACAAAAGCCAAGAAACCCCGGTCCACAAGAACAGAGAAGGCTTCTTCCATGAGCGGACCCAGATGGGCATTCACCGGGTTGAGCTTGACCACGGTAACCCTCAGGTCGACAAACAGCTTGTGAAGCATGTCGCAGGCGGGCAGCAACGACGCGTTCCCTGCGCCGAGGACCATTGCGACGCGCCCCCTTCTGCCTTCTTCCCGATAGGCGGAGGCCATGCTGACCAAAGCCGCCTCCGCCGTGACGTCCGGTTCCATCCGCACTTCGGCCCTTGTTCCCCTGAAGAGCAGACGGTCCGAAAGGGAAGCGGGGAGCACCGGGGCGACGACCTGGCCATCATTGCGGACCTTGATCCGGCCGGCAAGCCTGGGCCTGCCCCGAGCTTGGATATCGGCCAACGATCTGCGGATCGTCGACAAGCCACGAAACACAGCCGCGAGCATGGTCCATTCCTCGGCCTCGCCGAATGACCCCGGCGGTAGCTCCTTCGACTTCAGTTCGGCCGCGACCCAGCGGCTTCTTACCGCATACAAGCCTCGCCGCATGCCCTCGACGAGAGCGATGCGTTCGGAGATCCGCAAGCGGGCCCATTCGTCTTGATGTGCAGCAAGCCTCCGAAGCGAACGATCGATCTCCTCGAACGCAGTCGCCGCGAAGAGTTGCGTCGTCTCGGGGAAATAGGCTGAACCAGCAACCTGCGCGCTATTCGTCGTCATGGTCGCTATTGGGCGAAGCGGACCAGCCTCGTATCTATTCTATATCCGGCCTTGACGGCGCAGGCGAGCGGGGAGATTGGGATGGCTGAAAAGCGGCCCAGGAACGCTGCAAGGCGAACGGCGGTCTGTCTCACGCTGCCTGGATCACCTGTGGTGGGTTCGCCGCGCCGAACGACCTGGTCGACGCGGAGGTCGAACTTCACCCGGAAGGGCGAGAGCCGTCAGCCCGGCAGCCATTGGCCCGCAGCCCGCAGGGATGTGTCTGATGCGGCCCGTTGAAGGAACGGCTGCCTTTGGGGCAGGTCCACGCGGAGGGGACCTCCTCGGCCTATCTCCCCCAGCCCGGCAGTACCCCGGCCGCCGGCCATTCGTGGAGCGCGGCGTCGGGGATGTTTGACTCCACGTACTCGGCGATCTCGCTCTCGATGGTCTGGTCGCTCGCGCGGAAGAGGTTCTTCCCATGCCAGGCGCGCGGCACGTTCAAGTGCGATATGCGAAGCTCGATCTCCTGCGAGCCGGCCTCGGTGATCGAGCAGAAGGCCGACCGAGAGAAGTGGCCCCAGGAGAGCCCGAACTTGTGGAGGACAAAAGATGCGGGCAGAGACTGGCCCGGGATCGAGGCTAGGACTTCGAAGACTGACCCGCTGCCAAGCAGATCAAGAAGCACCGGCAGCCGTTGGCTGGGCATGCGAAGTGTGCGCATCGTTGGACTCCGAAACGGCTTCGCCGGACGAGACGGCGCCACTTTGCGGTTCCCGTACGCAAATGTCCGCTCGTGCGAGGGCTACTCACCCCCAATGGGCTTCGACATGTTGATGTTCGTGACCGAGTAGCCGAGCTTCTCGTAGAGCGCCCTAGCCGGGAGGTTGTGGCCGAAGACGTGCAGCGCAAGGCTCTTGAGGCCGAGCCGGGCTGCCTCCGTTTCGAGAAGCAGCATCGCCTGCCGGCCCACCCCCTTCCGACGAGCGTCCTCATTTACGAATAGGTCGAAGATGTACCCCGCCCCACCCGCCACCTTCGGGTCGGTACACAGCCAGATTCCGCCGGCGGGCTGACCCTCATGCTCGATCGCGAAGAAATGGTGCGCAGGCGTGGCCTGCCCCTGCGGGAGGAGGCGCGCCTGTTCCTGGCGGGCCCGTTCCTCGGCTCCGCTAGCCGTCCAGTTGCCGGACTGAACCTTTGCCTCAGCGTATTCCACGGCGCTGCGGTCGACGAAGGCCCGAAATTCCGATGTGTCCATTGGGCGTAGGGAGACCATCAGGCGAGCGCCACCCAGCGCACCAAGAAATCACGCCCGGAGCCACGAGCGCCGACAGGCCAAACGGTGGAACGCGGTCCGCCGCTTGCTCCAAGGCGAAGACGAAAATCTCCCATGGTAGGCTGCCCGCCTGACGGCCTCGAGATGAGTCCTGGAAGAACCTCAGGATCCCCGTAAGAGCATCCGGGGCGAGCAGCTTCGACCGCACGGCCAAGCCCAGAGCCAGTATCGCACCAACGCCAAGACACCGGGCGGCCGGGTCGTCTCCGTCGAGTTGTTAGGCGTCCGTCCACACCGACGCATCATGCGGAACGGAACGCGAAGTCGCTGGGCGGTCGGGAGCCATTGTCAACCCGGGGGCCGACGCACCCGAGCAGCTAGAGGTTCTTGGTGCGTGTGGCCACCAACATCAATATGAGCCCGGCCATGACGAACCAGAACGCGTACGTGCTCAGACTGGCTAGATTACCCGAGTAGCCCAGGAGGCCAAGCACACCGAGAACAAGAGCGATCCACCAGGTGACGTTCTTGGGAGGAGTAAGTCTCATCGTCGCGTCTCCATTGGCAGTGCGTATGATCGAGCACGGTCCGACGTTCGGCGCGGGCGCAGGGTCGGAAACCTGCGGGATCCTTTGCATGACGCGAGGCCATGCCGGTCCTCGGCGGACGGGCGCCTGACGATGAATTCTACAGCCAACTTGCCTCACCGCCACCTCTCGCTTGCCTCGCCGCGCCCGACCTGCTATCATCCTCGCCATGCTCGGGGCACTCATCCGAAGTCTGCGGCCGCGGCAGTGGCTCAAGAACGGCTTTGTCTTCGCCGCCCTCGTGTTCGACGGACAGCTGGCCCAACCCGGGCCGTTCCTGCGCACGCTGGCCGGATTCTTCGTTTTCTGCCTGGCCTCGTCCTCCGTCTATCTCATCAACGATCTGGCGGACCTTCAAGAAGATCGCCTACATCCCGTCAAGAAATCGCGCCCACTTCCCTCCGGCGCGCTGCCGGTCAGCGTAGCTCGCGTCGCCGCGGCCCTGCTGGTGCTCGTCTCCCTCAGCGCCGCCGTGGCCCTCTCCACCGCCTTCGCCGCCATCGTCGCCGCGTACATTGTCTCGAATCTCCTCTACTCGTGGCGCCTCAAGCACGTACCCATCCTCGACGTATTCATCGTCACCGCCGGGTTCGTGCTGCGCGTCGCCGCCGGCACGACGCTCATCGTCGTTGAACGCTTTTCCCCCTGGCTCTACGTGTGCATGACGCTCCTGGCTTTGTTCCTGGCGCTCGGCAAACGGCGCGCGGAGCTCAAGCTGCTGGCTAATTCCGCCGGCCAGCACCGCCGAGTTCTCGACGGTTACACCATACCTCTGCTGGACCAGCTGCTGGTGATCGTCTCCAGCAGCACCATCATGGCCTACTCACTCTACACTTTCTCCGCCGACAATCTCCCCGCCAATCACCTGATGATGCTGACCATCCCCTTCGTGATCTACGGCATTTTCCGCTACGTCTGGCTGGCGCAAGTCCAGGACGCCGGCGGCGCTCCCGAAGACCTTCTGCTGACGGATCGACCGCTGCTGGCTGCGTTCTTGCTCTGGGGCGTGTCGGCCACCGCCATTCTCTACCTGGGAACATGACCCGGGCGCAGGCACCCGGAAAAGTCATCCTCTTCGGTGAACACGCCGTGGTCTACGGTCGGCCGGCGATCGCCGTCCCGGTGCGCCAGGTGCAGACAACCGTCGACGTCGAGGATTTCCCCGACGGTCCCCTGGGCGACGTGTTCATCCGTTCTCCGGCGATCGGATTGGAGTCTTGGCTGAGCGTGCTCCCCGACGACGATCCTGTTGCCCGGATCACGCACATGTCTCTCCAGCGACTTCCCCATCGGGAAATCCCGCTTCAGCTCGACATCCACAGCGACATCCCCATCGCCTCCGGACTCGGCTCGGGGGCGGCCGTTTCGGTCGCGCTGGCGCGCGCCCTGAGCAAGCACCTCGGTCTCGAATTCCCGCCGCGCGTGCTTTCCGAGCTCGCCTTCGAGGTGGAGAAGCTGCATCACGGCACCCCCTCCGGGATCGACAACACCGTCATCAGCCACGAACAGCCCGTGTTCTTCGTTCTCGGAAGGCCGGTCGAGATGCTTCGTGTCCGCCAGCCCTTCGACCTGGTCATCGGCGACACGGGCATCCCCGCGCCCACGGCCGAGGCGGTGGGAGGCGTCCGCAAACGCTGGATCGCAGACCGCAGGGGTCTGGAGAATCTGTTCGACTCGGTCGGCCTGGTTGCCAGGCGCGCTCGCTCGGCCATTGAGCTGGGCCCGGTCGACAACCTCGGCCCTCTCATGAACGAGAACCAAGCTTTGCTGCAGCAGATGGGCGTATCGTCGGCCGAGCTCGACCGCCTGCTCAAGGCGGCGCGCGGGGCCGGGGCACTGGGCGCCAAGTTGTCCGGCGGCGGGATGGGCGGCAACATGATCGCCTGCGTCACCCCCGATGCGATCGCGGCCGTGGTCGAAGCGCTGAAGTCTGCCGGTGCGACGA
>DASSGB010000217.1:0-3853 GCA_035693825.1 Anaerolineales bacterium | reverse complement strand
CCACACCCTGCGCACGGTCGATCTGCCCTTGCTCGCCCGCGCCCTTCTTGTGGCCGCGGCGTTCGCCTTCACCATCTCGCTGGGCGAGTTCGGCGCCACGACGATCCTCTCGCGGCCGGAGTTTCCGACCCTTCCGGTCGCGATCTACCGATTCCTTTCCCGACCGGGCGCCCTCAATTACGGGCAGGCTCTGGCATTGAGCACGATCCTGATGGCCGTCTGCGCCGCCGCCATGCTGCTGCTGGAACGGTTCCGCATCGGAGAGGCACGTGAGTTCTGAGACAGGCGACTCGAATCCTGCCGCCCTGCGAGGCCTGAGCGTAGTCGACGTCCATCGATCGTTCGGGTTGACGCGGGCCCTGGCCGGCGTCAGCTTCAACGTCGCCCCCGAGGAAATCGTCGCCCTCCTCGGCCCGAGCGGTTGCGGCAAGTCGACCTTGCTCTCGGTCGTCGCCGGATTGATCGATGCCGACCAGGGCAGCGTGGCCTGGAACGGTCAGCCTCTGACGAACGTCCCTCCCCACCGTCGCGGTTTTGGCCTTATGTTCCAGGACCTGGCGCTCTTTCCGCATCTCAACGTGTTCCACAACATCGCCTACGGGCTTCGTGCTCAAGAGGAGAAGCAATTGCCGGAGGAGGAGATCAGGGCCCGAGTCGAGAAGCTGCTCTACTGGGTCGGCATGGCCGGATACGCCGATCGGGAGGTGGAGACCCTGTCCGGAGGAGAGCAACAGCGTGTGGCGCTGGCGCGCGCCCTGGCGCCGCGGCCGCGGCTGCTGATGTTGGACGAGCCGTTGGGCGCCCTCGACCGGATTCTCCGCGAGAGACTGTTGAGCGAACTGGCGACCCTGCTGCGGCGCTTGCGCCAGACCGCCATCTACGTCACCCACGACCAGGAGGAGGCTTTCGCCCTGGCCGACCGGGTCGTGGTCATGCAGGCCGGGCGCGTGGCCCAGATCGGAACCCCGAGCGACATCTATCGGCGACCGGCTTCAACCTTTGTGGCTCGGTTCCTCGGGATGAACAACATCCTCCGGGCCGACGGGACCCTGGATGGGATCGCCATCCCCGAGGAGATTCGGGCGATGCTGCCTGCGGCCGGCGAGGGTCACATTCTGATTCGGCCCGACGCCGCCCGACTGGGCGACGGGGGCCGCCTCCTGGCTGGAAGGCTGGAAGAGGTCTCGTTTCGGGGGCCGACGTCGCGCGTGGTGGTATCGGTGGGTTCGACCCGGCTGACATTCGACCTTCCGGCGGAGAGCGAGCTGCCTGCACCGGGCTCGACCGTCCATCTCAGCCTCGATCCCGACCGCGCCTTCCAGAGGCTGCCGTGAACGACATCGTCGTGCACAAGCTGGACGCGCACGGCCGCGAGCTGTGGACCTACCCTGGCCGGCTTCTCCACCAGATCCCGGGAGCCGTCACCCTACAGGCCGCGTTCGACCGAGAGGACACGGCTTTCGCCGGCGTGCAATTGCGCCGCGGCGATCGCTTCGTCGAGACCTTCTACATAGACCGCTGGTACAACGTCTTCGAAATCCACGACGTCGACACCGACGAACTCAAGATGTGGTACTGCAATCTGGCACGGCCGGCTCGCATCGAAAACGGCCATGTCTACGCCGAGGACCTGGCGCTGGACGTCGTCATCCTGCCGGACCGCCGGGTAGAGATTCTGGATGCGGATGAGTACGCCGCGCTGGACTTGAGCCGCGCCGAACGCGCCGCCGTCGAGCGGGCCGTCCATGAGCTGCGCGCGTTGGCGGAACGCCGCCAAGCGCCCTTCCGGTGATCCGGGAGTTGGGCCGGCCGTCGGGAGACGCGGCCTACCCGACGGTCGTCGATAGCAGGCGCGAGATCCCCAACCAGGCATCGCCGTTGTTCCAGGCGTAGATGCCTGCCCCAACGCACACCGCGGCCAGACAGCACAGCACGACCACGACCACGACAACGATGAGCCAGGTGCGGGACTTACCCGGTGGGGCTGCCGGAGCCGGCGTTCCGGTTGCGTCGGTCATGAAGTTCTCCTGTCAGGAATCGTCGATCCCATGGAGGGAAGTCATGCGTTGAGCATGAGGCGGAACAGCTGACTCGTCGGCTCCGGGTTGATGCTCAACCAACCCAGGGCCGGCACCAGCAGCAAGAAGAACAGGCAGAACGCGCACACCACCAGGACGGAGAGGCCGATCCCCACCCACCCGAGAATCATTCCGGCACGGGCCGTCCTTTCGCCTCCGAGGGTTTCCGGCCGGGCGCGGATTTCGCGCAGGGCCATGGTGCCGGTGATGACGGCCACCAGGCTGCCCAATCCGAAGGCGATCGTCAACCCGAGGATTCCGGCCACCAGGCTGACAATGGCCAGGGAGCTCGTCGGGAGCGGCGCAGGCGAAACGACCTCTTCGGTCATCGGCTGGCCCGCCGGGTCAGGCCGTGCCCACGGCGTTGGAACGCCGCCACAACCACCAGATGAACAACGAGACGGCCACGATGATCACCGCCGCGACCAGCACCGGGACGATCACAGCCACGATCGACAGGACCGTGGCCACCACATCCTCGGCGATGGAGGCCGGAACGTTGGCCGCGCCGCCGGTGGTCGCGGTCAGGGCCGGACGCACGGCAGCCGATTTGACCGTGTGGACGCTTCCGGCAACGATCAGCCCGGCGACCACGGCCACGATGGGATGGATATCCGTCACCACATTCGTGCTGGCGGCGAACAGGATGCCGCCCGCCACCGGACGGACGAACGTCTGCAGGGCATCGTTGACGTGATTGACCGCCGGGACTTTGTCGGCGAAGAACTCGATCGCCGTCAGGATCACCAGCGCCCCGATCACCCACCAGCTTTCCAGCGAGTCCCACGGGGAGGCCAGCGTGATCCAGTTGGAGAAACGGCCGATCACGGCGACGATCAGCAAAGGGATGTAGGCGTTCAACCCGGCGCTGGCCGAGAGGCCCAAGGCGGTCAAAAGACTTCCGACGACGTCCATTTCGTTCTCCTTTAGAAGGTAAAGCCGGCCCAGGTGCCCGTGAGGGCATAGCGCACCAGGTCGATGGCGCCGACCTGAACCAGGGCCAGCCCCAATCCTACCGCGCCGGGAAGCCAGAGCTCCGACCACGCCACGGCCCTGTTTTCTCTTCCCGTCACGAGCAGCACGAGCACAGTGTAAACCGAAGTCAGCACGAGAATCACTCCCGCGGCGCTGACAAGTGCCAGCGGATAAAGGATCAGCGTGTTGTCAGAAAGGACGAGGGCGGCGACGCCGGCGGCTGCCGCCAGCAGCCAACCCAGGTCGCGCACGCGTAAAGCCGGCTCTGCCCGCCAGTCCTTCCAGACATTCTGCTGGAATCCGCTGTGCACGAAGGCGCCCACGGCGATTCCGGCGAGGAGCCCGGTCGTCAGGCGCAGGACGTTGGACGGCTGGTACAGGTGCGGCAGCCCGGGGAAGAGAGAAAAGTAGGAGTTGAGGCCGTCCACGGCGAACGCCGCGCCGAAAACGAGCAGCGCGGCCAGGACCGACGTTCCCGGGAAGGCGCCGTGCCGGGCGCGGCCGGCGACCTGAAAACCGACCAACGGAAGCAGCGCACCCAGGTACAAGCCGGTGCAGCGCGCGCACAGAGGCAAGGGACGCTCGCCCAGATGGAATGATCGCAGGTCGATGCGATGGCACACGGCGTACCCGATCGCGTCCGCTTTGCCGAGCAGACCGGCCGGCGTGGCCAGCAGCCAGGCCACGATGACGATGCCCGCCATCGCCAGCGCGAGTGGCCATCCGCTGCGAGATTGCGATCCAGGCACGATGGACGTCGCGGTGTTCGTCACGCGCGCAATTATAGTCGACGGCCCTCT
>DASSGB010000216.1:0-15406 GCA_035693825.1 Anaerolineales bacterium | reverse complement strand
TCGGCCGACTACGACGTGGCAGTGTTCGCCGACCTGCAGCGCGACCCCGAAGCCGGCGCCGACCAGCGCGTATTCAGCGAATTTCAGGACGGCGGCGAGGTCGATTCGACAGGCCAGATGACATCAATTGGCCAGGTGACTTCTATCGGTCAGATGACTTCTATAGGCCAAATGACTTCCATTGGTCAAATGACTTCAATCTCCACCAACCCCGGCACCGCCGACGAGCAAGCTGTCACGCTCGCGACCGACACGCCGGGCTGGTATTACATCCTCGTCTTCAGCGACGCCGGCCATTTCAGCTCGCAGCCCTACACGCTGAGGATCGACGTCACGCCGCTCAGGCGCTTCGACTGCGGCAGTTGGATGCCCCCCATCCCGATCATCGGCCCGCCCGGTGCGGTCTACACAGCCAGTAGCGCGCTGCCGGATCCGATGACGCTCATCCTGACACACAAGCAGCGCCTCGACGCGAATTACGGCATTCCGGCCGCCAACGCGGCGATGAGCCAGTTGCGCCTGCTCGCCGAGCAGCCCTCCGTGCGTGGCATCCTTATCCCCGTCGAGTCGAGCGCCGTCGTGAGCGACACCTACGCGCTGTGGAACGCCGCCACATGCGACGAGCGTCGCATCAACGGAGTCGCCGCCGCCATCCGCTCGGTCGTCGCGTCCTACATCCAGCAGTTCCCGAGCATTCAGTACATCGTGATCGCGGGCAGCGACGAGATCATCCCCTTCTACCGTCTTTTCGACCCTACGCGCATCTCGCCGGAGAGCGACTTCGCCATCGACTCGCGCACCGCCTTCGACAATCCGACGTTCTTCTCGCTCGCCGAAAACTACATTCTCACCGACGACTTCTACGCCGACGACAACCCGCTGTTGTGGCGCGGCCGCCGCTTGTTCGTGCCGGATCGCGCCATCGGCCGCCTGGTCGAAACGCCCGCCGACATCGGCGCCGCCGTCGACAATTACATCGCGCTGGAAACCGTGCCTGTATCGAACAGCCTGGTGACCGGCTACGACTTCCTGATCGACAGCGCCGAGGCTATCAGCAACGCGCACGGCTCGTTCGGTTTGACGCCGAGGACGCTGATCAACGACTCGTGGACGGTCGACGATCTCAAGGCGGAGTGGACGTCCGCCAACCCCAGGCCTGACCTGGTTTCGGTCAACGCGCACTTCGAGCACTGGCGCGCGCTGCCGGCGGCAGGCCCACCCCTGTTCGACAACACGTACATTACGAGCACGAACAATTACACCCACCAGGTCGGCTACTCGATGGGCTGTCACGCCGGGCTGAACGTGCCCGACCGCCGCGTGCATCCGGGTTATCCCCAGACCAGCCCGGACTTCCCGCAGGCATTCGCGCAACAGGACGCGGCGGCGTGGGTCGCCAACACCGGCTTTGGCTACGGCATGGACGACGCCATCGCGCTGTCCGAGCAGTTGATGCTGTTCTTCACGAAGGAGCTGGGTGCGGGGTCGAGCGTCCCCATCGGCGGCGCGCTCATGAACGCCAAGCGCCGCTACGTGGGCAGCGCGCCCTCGGGCGGTTTCAGCGTGTACGACGAGAAGTCGCTGATCGAAGCGACGCTATACGGGCTGCCGATGCGCAAGGTGAGCGTGCCGCTGCCGCAGCCGGCCGGCGCGCAGTCGATCGACACCATTCAGGCCGGCGGCGTCGGCTGGAGCCAGGGCCAGCCATTCTTCGTCAGCAGCAACCTGCAAGGCGTCACCGTCACCGCGCAATTGACGCCGGCGCAGGAGATGGCCGACCCGAACGTGTTCTGGTCGCTGGAGGGCGAGGTGCAAGGCTTCCCCGGCCGGCCCGTCCAGCCGCGCGCGACGACACCCGCCGCCGATGTGCCCCGCTTCGAATTGCGTGGGCTGCTGCTCGTCGGCGCGGTCTACTCGGACGCCACCGGCATCAACCCGCTCGTCACGATGGTCGTGACCGACACCGCGCTGCCCGAGCCAGCGTTTGAGGCTGGCGGCTGGTTCCCGGCCAAGTTCTGGGCGGCGAATCGCTTTGGCGATCAGGAGCGACTCGTGGTCATCGGCGGCCAGTATAACCAGGACGGCAGCGTCGAGCGGCTGTATCGGAGTCTTTTGCTCGAGTCATACTACTCGACCGACGCGACCGATTACCTGCCGCCGGTGATTTGGGACTCGCGCGCAGACCTTGCGCCCGGCGGCGTCGAGTTCACCGTGGACGCCGAGGACTTCGACAGCGGCGTGCAGCGCGTCCTCGTCACGATCCACGCGCCGAACGGCGACGGCACGGGTGTCTGGCACAGCCTCGACCTGAGCTTCGACGACAAGACAGGCGTGTGGCGGCGCTTCCTACCCGGGCTGGACGCCTCCAACCTGCAATACCTGGTGCAGGCGATGGACCGGGCGGGGAGCGTCACGGTGTCCAACAACAAAGGTGCGTTCTACGGCGCGATATTCGACGTTTTCTTTCCGATGGTGATGCGGAACTGACTTGACAATCCGCGAGTTCCTCGCCGGACTGAAGGAACGGAAGGAACTCAGCTCTGGTTGTCGTCGGCGGCGCTACTGTCCTTGACGACAGGGAAATCTCCGGTCGAGCGAAAGGGCGCGGGTCGGGAGACCCGCGCCCAACGTTAGTTTGACTCAGCGCCACTGATGCTCAGTAGCTTCACGGATTGTGCAGTGACCCAGTGACCGTGAAAATGTCGTTATTCCGGAAGCGGCGGTCGGTCCAGACGGGGAAGATGCCACTGCTCGTCACCGCCAGGTAGTTGTAATCACCGATGAACGTCGTCAGGCCAGCGCGGGAAGTTGCGGTGGATATCCTCACGTCAGGACGGAAGGCCCGGCCGTTGGTGGTGCTGGTGTAGAACGTGTCGAAGTCGACGTTGTTCGGGTCCAGGCGCTTGTCCTGCCAGATGATGCTCAGTCGCCCGCCGGGGTGCGCCGCGATCCAGGGAAAGAACTGGTCGGTAGCGTTCCGCTCGTCGGTCACCTTCACGGGGTCGGTCCAGCTCGCCCCGCCGTCGGTGGAGACGGCGAGCCGCACGTCCGAGTTGACGCACGGTGGCCTGCCGCTGCGGTCGTTGACGCATAATCCGTCGGGGAAGTCGATCCAGGCCACGTAGATCGTCCCGTCCGGGGCAATGGCGGCCGTGGGGAAGCTATTTGATCGGAAGCCGCGCCCAGGCACGCTGCCGAATGCCGGGTCGGCGTTCTTGAGCCGGAAACGTCCGGGGCTGGCCAGGTCCGAGGCGACGTCGGCGGGTGCGCTCCACGTCTCGCCGCCGTCCGTCGATTTCGAAAACTTGATGCTGAGGGGACCTGTGTTCGCCGTGAAGTCGGCGTAAAAAACATACGCGGTCCCGTCGGCGGCGACGACCGGGAGGCTGCCGGAAATCGCTTTGGGGAACTGGGCGCTTTCGCTGATCGCCAGAGGGTCGGACCAGGTCGCCCCGCCGTCCCGCGAGACTACCACCTTGATTTGTCCATTATCCCGGGCCAGAGGGTCTGTCGGATTAAGGAAGTCGGTCCAGCTCAGGTAGATGGCCCCCTGGAATGGACTCGCGGGGCTGGTATCGACCGCGATGAACTCCTTGTCGGGAAAGTTGGTGCTGGGGTGGCCATGCACCGCGATCGAGAAGGTGGCAAAGGTCTGGCCGCCGTCGGTGGACTTGGCTACGTCGATGTCCGATCGCGTGGCGCCGAAGTTGATGTCCAGGTAGGCATAGTAGAAGTTGCCCTGGGCATCGGCGGCCAGCGCCGGGTCGCTGCAGAAGTTGCCGCTGGTCTGGAGGGGCGCGGCGCCGCCCAGGTTCCAGGTCTGTCCGCCGTCGGCCGTAAACGCAAAGCGGCAGACGAAGTCCTGGGTTTTGGGGAAGAGGTCGTGGAATCCGGCGACCAGGTTTTGGCCGTCCGCCGGGTTCACGGCGATCGCCGGCTCGGTCTGGCTGATCAGCCGCCGGGGGATGTGCTCGTCGCTGAGCCGGGTGTTTTCGCCGAAAACGACGCCCGCTTTCGACGATCCGGACTCGCTCTCCGTCTCTCCCAACAGATACTGGGCGATGCGCCCGGACAGCGCCTCGGGGTCGATGCGCAGCGTGGACGAGCCGGAGAGCGCCGGAGCAGGCGTCAGCAAGGCGATCACGAGCGCGACCAACAAGATCCGGGCGCTTGCAGTGCAAATGCGTTTTTGTGCGGACATGGAAGACCTCCCTGCTTGAACCAGACGCGAGTCGCAACGACTCGCGCCAGCGGATGCGTGTGCGCGATGTTTTTGGGGCCAGGTCGTTCGATAGTCTTCCTCCGTTCGTTTTCAGTTCGTTCCACTAGGGATATACGCCCGGCGTCGAATGTTGGATGCACTCAGGCAACAAATATACATGGCGCACTAACACCACAGGCCCGCGCGTCGGGCCTGTGGTGCACTTATAGACGCCCCACAACTGATCCGCGCCCAACCGTCGGTGATGATCCTGAGCGTTTATCCGCGTCCAACATCATCTACTGCGTCGTATATCGAGCTCTGTCCCTCAAGTCGTCTCCGGCTCGCGCACGAAGAAGACAAGGATGGCGATGACGACGAAGATGCCTATCAGGTTGGCGATCAGCGGAGCGCGCATGCCACCCCAGGCGTACAGCAGGCTGCCGATCGCTGGCGCGGGAAACGCCAGGATGCCGCGAAACGCGCTCAGCCGGCCAAACGCCTCCGCGCGCTCCGCCTCGCCGACCTGGCGCGCCAGGTGCGTGTTCACCGCCGGCACCCACGTCGCGGCGGTCAGCGCGAACAGCGTCTGCGAAGCGACGAAGACCTCGAAGCGCGTCTGCGTGATCCAGATCAG
This sequence comes from Anaerolineales bacterium, assembly GCA_035693825.1. Taxonomy (GTDB): domain Bacteria; phylum Chloroflexota; class Anaerolineae; order Anaerolineales; family E44-bin32; genus MGOM01. Next base: position 10,568 of record DASSGB010000216.1, on the reverse strand, counting down.
CATCAGCGGAATACCGATCACCTCGGAGAAGATCATCACCGTCTTCGCGCCCCGGCGATCGATGATGCGGCCGATGGGCATCTGCGCCACCGCCCACGTGAGCGACATCACGCTGGACATGACGCCGAGCTGCTCGGCGGTGAAGTGAAGGGTTTCGCTGGCCATCCCGTACAGGATGCCCCATCCCATGCCCCACGCAAACGAATCGGCGGCGAGCGCGCAGAAGAACCCGGTCAGGCCTTTGAGGGGAACTATCGAGCGCATAAGCGCTCGCGCCGCTTCGCGCCCGTTTACTCCGCCGCCGTTCGGCGCGCGAGTTTCGCGCAGATACCGCCAGACCAGGAAAAGGGAGACGCCCTCCAGCGCGAGCAAGAGCGGATAAACGGTGGTGTAGCCCAGGCGATCCGCGAACCATCCGCCCAGCACCGGCGCGACGATCCCCGGAACCATGAACGCCACCATCATCAGGCTGAACGCGCTGCCCTGGCGTTCCACCCGCGCCGATTCGGCGGTCATCGACGTGATCGCCGGGCGGGACAGCGCGGACGCGCCGATGAATATAACGCCGATCAGCAGCAGTGCCAAGACGTTCAGCGCGCCGGCGATAGCGAACAGCCCGTAAGCGACAATCGTGGCGAGGCTCGCGGCGATCAGGAAAGGCTTGCGGCCCAGACGATCGGAGAACCATCCGCCGAGCGGCTGCACCAATGTCGTGACGATCCCGCCCATCCCACCCAGGCTGCTGAGCACGCCCAGCGCCGGCATCGACGCGCCCAGGCTCAACACGAACGGCTGCCAGATCACACTGTACACGCTGTTGTGCGCGCCGCGCAGGAACGACGTGGCGGCTAATACGGACAGATTTCTGTTCTTCCGTCGCTCCGTCGCGTCCATTACCCCAATCGCTCCACTTGCCGAATGTCATGCGCTCGACACTATACTAGCCAAACTTGAAAAGCCCAAACCCATGTAGGAGCAGGTCTGGCACCTGCGCAGGGCGGCCGCAAGGGCCGCCTCTACGAAAATCGGAGATTTGAAATGCGCCCGGTATTTAGCCGGCGGGGCCGAGAGGTAAGGCCGAGGCGTTCATTCCAAGGTAGGAGAGCACCAACCGGCGCCGCGAGAAGTGACCTAGCGTGATCGCCTCGATGAGCATCGGGCCGCCGCACAGCGCGCGGGCGATCTCGTCTACGCTTCGCCCTTGCTGATGGAGCGCCAGCATCTGCTCACCCAACTCTTCCAGATACGTGATCTTGGCCGCAAGCTCGCCCGCCGGATTCTCCCGCACGCGCGCGCTGCCGGGAAAGAGCATCGTCGCCGGCAGCGCGGCAATCCGCTTGAGCGAGGAGATGATGCCCCACACGTCGTAGTCGGCGCGCAGCGCGCGGTCCTGCCCGCCCACGAACAGGTCACCGGTGAAGAGCCAGCCCTGGTCAGGCTCGTATAGGCACAGGTGATCGGGGCTGTGGCCGGGGGTATAAACCACTCGAAGTCGATGACGCACCGTCTCGACGGTATCCCCGTCGGAGACGGGCTGGCCTTGCGAAGGCTCGGGCCAGCCCCACATGATGCGCCGGTAAGGATGCAGCGGCTGCAGGCCACGCGGATCGGCCAGCACGGGCAGCGCCAGTGGGTGTGCGCGAATCTCCAGCCCCTGGCGTTGACGCCGCAGCAGGCCGTTGGCGCCGATGTGGTCCTCGTGTGAGTGCGTGTTCACGATACCGATCAGGCGCTCGCCTGCAAGCGCCTGCACCAGTTCCGCTGCGCTGTGCGCACAACCGGTGTCGACCATCAGGCTGTCGACCAGGTAGGCCGTCGTCCAATAGCGCCCGCGCCCGGCAAGCGTGCGGGCGAGATCGAAGCGGGTAACGCCGTTGTAGGCTGTTATCTTGAGCACAGCTCGATGATACACCCGCTTCCGCTTGAGGGCGAACTGAACTCGCTCGGTGCGGACGGATGGGAAGCAGAATCATGATCATGTTGTGACAAATGACACTTGCCGAAGACGCCTTCGGTGTTCGAGAATAAACAGACGTTTTTAGGTCCCGCGGAAGCCCGAGGTAGCCGCCAAGCTGGGGGGACATCTTGGCGCTGGTTACCATCGCAAGACGCCCACTTCGGTCTCAACCCGTTTGGCTGAACTTTGGAAAGTGCAGCCTGAACACATCTCACGGCTCGGCCACGGACGTGGTACAGGGCTTTCAGGCCACCCACGACCTGTCACTATCCGAGCCTCTTTGTGTTGTTCCTCTACGGCCTGGTCTGTTTGGCCGCCTCGCGCTCGAAAACCGGCTGGTTACAACGAAAGGAGGGTACTGTCATGGAAGTCAGCAAGGAAACGCTAATCGCCTTGTATCGGTCCATGGTGCGCATCCGCACCTTTGAGGACCGGGTGGCCGAGATCTACTGGGAGGATAAGACCCCGGCCTTTGACATCGGCGCAGGCACCATCCCAGGCGAGATGCACCTCTTCCAGGGCCAGGAAGCGGTGGCGGTCGGGGTGTGCGCCCACCTTCGCCCAAACGATTTCGTGGCCAGCACTCATCGCGGCCACGGGCACCTCATTGCCAAGGGGGTAGACCTGAAGCCCATGCTGGCCGAGATCATGGGCCGGAAGACCGGCCTGGGCCAGGGGAAGGGCGGCCACATGCACCTGTTCAGCGCGGACCTGCACTACGGCTGCGGAGGCATCATCGGCGGCGGCCTGCCCCACGCCACCGGCGCGGCCCTGGCCTTCAAGAAGCAAGGCCGTGATAACGTGGCCGTCGCCTTCCTGGGCGAAGGCGCGGCCAACATCGGCGCCTTCCACGAGTCTCTCAATCTGGCCGCGCTCTGGAAATTGCCGGCTGTCTTCGTCGTCGAGGACAACCTGTATGCCATCTCCGTGCCCAAGACGATCTCCACCTCAGTCAAGAGCAACGCCGAACGAGGGGCCGCCTATGGCATCCCGGGCGCGCTGGTGGACGGCATGGATGTCATGGCGGTCTACGAAGCCAGCGGCGAGGCGGTCGCGCGCGCCCGCCGGGGCGAAGGGCCATCCATCATCGAGGCCCTGTGTTACCGCTACCGCGGCCATTTTGAAGGGGACGCCGAGCCTTACCGCACTCCCGAAGAGGTGGCCGAATGGAGGAAGAAAGACCCGATCCCGAAATTCCGCCAGCAACTCCTGGCTCAGGGGGTCTTGACCGAAGCGCAGGCGAATGAGATTGACGCCGAAATCGCCGCCGAAGTCAAGGCCGCCGAGGACTTCGCCCGCACCAGCCCCTTCCCGGCGCCGGAAGAGGCCCTGGAACACGTCTTTGCATGAAGGGAGGAATAACCCATGGCAGAGCGAACACTTGCCACTCACCAGGCTATCGCCGAGGCGATCGGCCAGGAGATGGAGCGGGACCCGGGCGTTTTCGTGATGGGCGAAGACGTCGGCGTATGGGGTGGGATATTCGGCATGACCAGCGGGCTGCACCAAAAGTTCGGCCCCGAGCGGGTCATGGACACGCCGATCTCCGAGATGGGCTTCGTAGGCGCGGCCGTCGGAGCTGCCGTCGAGGGCATGCGGCCCATTGCCGAGATCATGTTCGTGGACTTCGCCGGCGCTTGCTTTGACCAGCTCCTCAACCACGTGTCCAAGATCAACTACATGTCCGGCGGCCGGGTCAAGGTGCCGCTGGTGATCACGACCGCGATCGGCGGCGGCTACAACGACGCCGCCCAGCACTCCCAGTGCCTGTACAGTCTATTTGCCCACATCCCGGGCTTGAAGATCGTCATCCCTTCTAGTCCCTACGACGCCAAGGGGCTGATGACCCAGGCTATCCGCGACGACAGCCCGGTGATGTTCTTCCTGCACAAAGGCGTAGCCGGGCTGGTATGGATGGCGGCCAACCCCCGCGCCCACGGCCCGGTGCCCGAAGAGCCCTACACGATCCCCTTCGGCGTGGCCGACGTCAAGCACGAGGGCAAGAACGTGACCATCGTGGCCGTGTCGATGATGGTCCACCGCGCCCTGGACGCGGCCGAGGAACTGGCCAAGGAAGGCATCAGCGCCGAGGTGCTCGACCTGCGCACGCTGGTGCCTCTGGACAAGGAGGCCATCGTCAATTCGCTCAAGAAGACTCACCGGCTGCTCGTCGTGGACGAGGACTACCTGAGTTACGGCATGAGCGGAGAGGTCCTCGCGGTGGTGGCCGAGCGGGCGCTGGACTACCTCGACGCGCCGCCCCGGCGTCTGGCTGTGCCCGATGTGCCCATCCCCTATAGCGACCCGTTGGAGGACTTTGTGCGTCCCGACGCCGCCAAGATTGCCAAGGCGGTACGGGAATTGGTTGGATAGAAGGAGGTCACCATGGCTGAGATCAACAAGGAGAAACTGCTGTGGATATACGAGCGGATGCGGCTGATCCGCGCGTTCGAGGATCGGGTGGCGGACCTGTTCACCGAAGGCAAGTTGCCGGGTTTCGTCCACCTGTACGCCGGCGAGGAGGCCATTGCCGTTGGCGTATGTGCTCATCTGACCGATCGTGACTTCATCACCTCCACGCACCGTGGCCACGGCCACTGCATCGCCAAGGGCGTGGACGTCAGGGAGATGATGGCCGAGTTGTACGGCAAGGCCACCGGCTCGTGCAAGGGCAAAGGTGGCTCGATGCACATCGCCGATGTGAACAAGGGCATGATGGGGGCTAACGGCATCGTGGGCGGTGGCGGTCCGCTGGCCTGTGGTTCCGGCCTCACCGCGAAAGTCCTGGGCACCGACCAGGTCACGGCCTGCTTTTACGGTGACGGCGCGGCCGAGCAGGGGACGATGCACGAGGCCATGAACCTGGCGTCGATCTGGAAGTTGCCCGTGGTCTTCGTCTGCGAGAACAACCTGTACGCCGAGTCCACGCCGTACACCTATCACGGCGCTTCCAAGAGTTTCGCGGAACGAGCCACGGCCTATGACATGCCCGGCGTGTTGGTAGACGGCACCGACGTGTTTGCCGTCTACGAAGTTGCCGGAGAGGCCATCGCCCGGGCGCGGCGCGGCGAAGGGCCGAGCCTTATCGAGACTCGAGCCTTCCGCTACTACGGCCATTTCCAGGGTGACGCCATGGCCTATCGCACCGAGGACGAGGTGACCGACTACCGGGCACACGACCCGATCGAGAGTTTCAAGAAGCAGGTGCTCGAGCGCGGTCTGGTCGCCGAGGCCGAACTGGCCGGGATTGATACCAAGGCCGCCCAGGCCATCGAGGAAGCCGCACGCTTCGGCGAGGCGAGCCCCTATCCGGCGTTGGAAGAGTGCCTGACCGACGTCTACGTGAGTTATCCATGAGGGAGGTAGAGCCATGACCACTCGCACTTTGACCTTTCGCGAAGCCATCAACGAGGCTGTCCGGCTGGAGATGCGCCGGGACCCGACGGTGATCCTGATGGGTGAAGACGTGGCCGGCGGCGCCACCATCGCCCACATCGAGGGCAAAGGGGAAGAGGCTTGGGGAGGTGTGTTGGGGGTCACTAAAGGGCTGGCCAAAGAGTTCGGCCGGCAGCGCGTCCTGGACACGCCTATCAGCGAGTCGGCCTACGTCGGTGCGGCGGTGGCGGCCGCCGCCACCGGCCTGCGGCCGATCGCCGAACTGATGTTCGTGGATTTCTTCGGGGTGTGCATGGACCAGATCTTCAACCAGGGGGCCAAACTGCGCTACATGTTCGGCGGCAAGGCCCAGGTGCCCATCGTGGTGCGCACCATGATCGGCGCCGGCTTCCGGGCGGCCGGCCAGCACTCCGGCTGCCACTACTCCGTCTTCACCCATATGCCGGGTATGAAGACGGTGGTCCCGTCCACCCCCTACGACGCCAAAGGGCTGCTTATCTCCGCGATCCGCGATCCGGACCCCGTGATCTTCTTTGAACACAAATTGCTCTACGACACGACCGGCGAGGTGCCCGAGGAGGATTACGCCATTCCCCTGGGTGTAGCCGACGTCAAGCGCCAGGGCAAGAATGTCACGATCGTGACGATCGGCCGCATGGTCCACTTCGCCCTGGAGGCGGCGGAGAAACTCGCTCAGGATGGAATAGACGCGGAGGTGATTGACCTGCGCACTTTGTCGCCGCTGGACGACAAAGCGGTTTTGGACTCGATCAAGAAGACCCACCGGCTGGTGGTGGTGGACGAGGATAACCCGCGCTGCAGCATGGCGACCGATATCGTGGCGCTGGCTAGCGAGCGGGCCTTCGACTACCTGGATTCCTCGCCGCGCATGGTGACGGCGCCCCATACCCCGGTGCCCTTCAGCCCGCCGCTGGAGGACTACTACATCCCCAGCGTGGACAAGATCGTCTCCACGGTGAAGTCTATTGCTGCATAGCGCCGGGAGAGCGTCTCAGAGAATAGCTGATGGCAGATGGCCGATGGCGGATGGCTGACAGGAGCCTGCCATCGGCTAATAGCCTATCCGAAAACGTAGCCTAGCCCCTCGTGGGCGGCTCGTGGGCGGCGGGCACAAGGCCCTATGCTACGGGGTTTCAGACTCTAAAGACGCACAGACTTCCGAGGTCTCCAAGGCTTCGGAAGTCTGTGCCTACAGAGGTGAGCGATGCCAACGGTTGGGATCATCGCCAACCCGGCCTCGGGCAAGGACATCCGTCGCCTGGTGGCGCATGGCTCGGTGTTTGACAACCAAGAGAAAGTGAACATCCTGCGCCGGATTCTGCTGGCGCTGGACGCGGTGGGGGTCGGTCAGGCGATCTTCATGCCGGACTACTATGGCCTGGGGATGCGCGCTCTGGACGGTCTGAAACTCTCCCTGGCGGGATCATTTCTCGACATGCCGGTGCGGAACAACGACCAGGATTCCAGCGAGGCCGCTCAGCGTTTTCGTGAGCTAGACGTCGGCTGCATCATCACCGTGGGGGGCGATGGCACTAATCGGGCGGTGGCCAAAGGCTGCGGGCAAGTGCCGCTCGTACCGATCTCGACGGGCACCAACAACGTCTTCCCCTCCATGATCGAGGGCACGGTGGCCGGGCTGGCCGCCGGCTTGGTTGCGACAGGCGCCGTAGAGGTAGACAAGGTGACATTCACCAGCAAGCGATTGGAGGTGCGCTTGGATGACCGGTTAGTGGACATCGCACTGATCGATGTGGCGCTGTGCACGGACTTGTTCATCGGCAGCCGGGCCTTGTGGGATCCGGCCCGGATTCGGGAAATTGTCCTGACCAGTGCGCAGCCCGGCAGCATCGGATTGTCGGCGGTGGGTGGTTTCCTGCATCCCTTCGACTTTCGGGATGCTGTGGGGATGTATCTGGAGATCGGAGGGGAGGGCAGCCGGGTGCTGGCGCCGATCGCTCCCGGCTTGATCGTTCCGGTCGAGGTTCGCCGCTATCGACTCCTCGCGCTTGAGGAGGAGGTGGTCCTAGACTCCGATCCGTGCACGGTCGCCCTGGACGGGGAGCGGACCATCGAGGTGGGCCGCGATCAAAGGCTGACAGTCCGCCTGACGAATCAGGGGCCGCGGGTGGTGGACATCCACCAGTGCATGGCCGAAGCAGCGCGGGCTGGCGTGTTTTCAAGGAGGTGAATCCATGGCCGTCAAGATCGTGATGCCCAAGTTAGGCATGGCTATGACCGAGGGGGTCGTGGTCAAGTGGCTGAAGGAAGATGGCGCCAGCGTGCGCAAAGAAGAGCCCATCGCGACGGTGATGAGCAAGAAAATCACCTATCAGGTCGTGGCGTCGGCAGATGGCATCTTGCGGCACGCCGCGCAGATCAAGGAGACCCGGCCGGTCGGGGCAGCCATTGCCTACATCCTGGCGTTGGGGGAGGAACTCCCGGCAGAGGCCGCAGCGCCGTCACCCGCGGTGGTCGCAGCGCCTCAAGCAGCGGCGCCCGCGCCGGCGACTGTGGCAGCGAAGGAGGAGAAGCCTTTCGTCCTGGCCTCGCCGGCCGCCCGCCGCCTGGCCCTGGAGAAAGGCATCGAATTGATGGAAGTCAAGGGCACGGGCACGGGGGGGCGCATCACCGAGAAGGATGTTCTGGCTTTCGTCGAAACCCGCCAGGCGCTGCCCCCAACGCGACCACCTGGGGCGCCCCCACAGGCGATCCCCTTCATTGGCATGCGGCAGGCCGTCGCCCAACGCATGACCGAGAGCCTGCAGACCATGGCCCAGGTGACGCTGCTGACGGAGGCCGACGTCACCGAGATGGTGAGGATGCGGGAGCGTTTCAAACAGCGGTTTGACCTGACCTACACGGACATCATCGTCATGGCCGTGGCCACGGCGCTGAAGGAGCACCCCCTCCTCAACGCCGCCCTGGTCGGCGAGGAGATCCAACTCCTGTCGGAGATTCACATCGGGGTGGCAGTGGCACTCGAGGATGGGCTTATCGTGCCCGTGGTTCGAGATGCCGACAAGAAGAGCCTCCAGGACATCGCCGAGGAGACCAGGCGCCTGGCGGAGGGGGCACGGGCCGGGTCGCTGACGGTGGACGAAGTGACGGGGAGCACCTTCACCATCACCAACTTGGGGACTTACGAGGTGGATGGGTTCACGCCTATCATCAACCCACCGGAGGCGGCTATCTTAGGCGTGGGTCGCATCGCGGAGAAACCGGCCGTCTACCGGGACGAGATCGCCAAACGGGCAATGATGGCGCTGAGCCTGACCTTTGATCATCGGCTGGTGGATGGGGCCCCGGCGGCCGCCTTCCTGCGCCGCGTGAAAGACTCGCTGGAAATGCCTTCCCTGATCTTTGCGTGGTGAAGGGGCTCGCCAATGGCTTATCGCTTATCGCCTATCGCGTATCGCTTATCGCGTATCGTTTCGCGATAGGCTATAGGCGATAGGCGGAGGGGAGTTTGTCATGGATGCCGATCTGATTATCCTGGGTGGAGGCCCGGCGGGTCTGGCGGCGGCCTTTCGGGCGCGAGAACGGGGGGCGCGAGTCCTGCTGGTAGAACGGGAGCACCTAGGGGGAACTTGTCTGCATCGGGGGTGCGTACCCACCGTCGCCAGCCTCGAAATGGCCTATCTCCGCCGTCAGAGCCGGGAAGCACGGGGTTGGGGATTGGGATTGGCCCTGGAAGACCCTGACTTCGCCTCCCTGCAGGCCCAGCGGGATAAGATCATCCAGCGCCTGCACAGCACCTTTCACTATCAACTGGAACAAAGCGAAATCCAGGTCATCCGGGGGGATGCCCGCCTGGTGGGGCGCGGCGAAGTGGAGGTCGAGGAGGTGACCGGCCCGAAGCGTGTTCTGCGTGCATCCCGTCTGATCCTGGCCACCGGTTCGTCTTTCGTCCTGCCGGCCATTCCTGGCGTGGCCGATTCAGGAGTTCTAACTACCGATCATGCCTTGAGCCTGGATCGGCCTCCGCAAAGCCTGATCGTGATCGGCGGGAATTTCATCGGGGTGGAATGGGCCGTCTTTTTTCACACCTTTGGCGCCCGGGTGACTCTCGTGGAAGAAGGCTCCCAACTGCTGCCCCGCGAGGACCCGGAGATTGCCGAGGCCCTTCAGTTTGTGCTGGGGGAAATGGGGATTGGGGTTGAGCTGCGCTTTCCGGCCCGGGCCATCGCCACGACGGCCCAGGGGCAGAAGCAGGTACGAGGTCCCGAGGGCGCGGCGGAACTGGTGGCCGAACGGGTCTTGATCTCCAATTGTCGCCGGCCGCTCGTGCCGACCGGGGTTGGCCCTTCGACTCCAACCACGGATAGCACAGATGTCACGGATAGGGCAGGCCTGGGGATTCGAGTGGAAGGGGGGATAGTGATGGCGAACGACCATCAGGAGACGGCGCAGCCGATGGTTTATGCGGCCGGGGACGTGACCGGTGGCTGGATGCTCTCCCAGTTCGCCCGCGCTCAAGGGCTGGTAGCCGCCGAAAATGCCCTCGGTGAGAAGACGACGCTCGAGCCCAGGCTGATCCCCCGCGTTTATCACACCACGCCGGAGGTGGGGGCGGTGGGGTTCACTGAACCGGAGGCGCAAGCTCAGGGAGAAATCGTCGTCGGGCGATCAGACTTCGGTTTCAATGCTCGTGCACTGACCCTAGGGCAACCGCTCGGGCTGGTGAAGGTCTTGGCCCAGAAACCTCACGGGAAACTGATCGGCGTGCATATTCTCGGCCCCCACGCGACAGAACTGATCGCCCAGGCAGCGATGGCCTTGCGCTTAGAAGCCCTGGCCGAGGACCTGGCCGGGATGTCCCTCGGCCATCCCACGCTGGGCGAATCGCTGGTGGAGGCCGCCCAGGATGCCGTGAGACAACTCGGATGACACGCCACACCGTTTCGGTCCTGAAGCTAGGCACCCTTGAATATCGCTGGGCCTTGCAACTCCAGGAACGGTTGGTAGCGGCCAGGCAACAGGAGGTCGTTGGCGACCTGCTGCTGTTGGTTGAGCATCGTCCCGTCATCACCTTCGGTCGGGGCGGCGGCGCTGAGGATTTACGGGTTCCGGAGGCGACCCTGCACCGCCAGGGAGTCAGCCTCATCCAGACAGACCGGGGCGGCCGGGCCACCTACCACGGCCCGGGCCAACTGGTGGTTTATCCCATCCTCAAACTACATACGCCGGCCCACCC
>DASSGB010000215.1:0-3970 GCA_035693825.1 Anaerolineales bacterium | reverse complement strand
GGGTGGAGCTGGGGATGATCGAGAAGCGCGGCTCGTTCTTCACCTATGGCGAGACGCGCATCGGGCAGGGCAGGGAGAACGCCAAAGAGTACCTGAAGTCGCACCCCGAGCTGGCCGGGGAGATCGAAGCCGGCATTCGAGAGAAGGGACGCGCCCAGATGCTGGAGGCGCAAGTGGAGGAATAGGCGGCGCAGAACGCGCCGCCGCAAGAGAGCCGCACTGCCTTCAAGTGAAGCAGGGCGGCCACGGCCTGGCCTATTCACTGGAAGATACGGACGAGCTCCGCAGACTTGAGGACGATCGCCGTGTTGGAGAGGGATTTATCAGGACTGTGATGTAAGGGGGGCGTCTTCACCGACCGGCCGCAAAGGCGGACCGGTCGGCTGCGGTGTTGGGTTGAAAGTGGGCATCAGGCCCACCGGGTGAATGGCCAAGAGCCGTGACCGCTGCTGGCGGGCACGGCCTTTGTGGTTAACGCGAGAGGGGTATGGGTGTCATCACGGCCCTGAAAGTTGAACCGAAAGACCCGAGGCGCATCGCCGTCCTCGTGGACGGGGTGCCGCGGCTCGCGGTTTCGCGCCCCATTGCCGCCGGCCTCCAGGTAGGCCAGCCCATCGACGAAGCCGGGATGGCCGAGCTGGAGCGCCGCGAGGCGGTGGAAGCTGCGGTCCTGCGCGCCGGCCGCCTGCTGAGTCGCCGGCCGCGTTCAGAAGCCGAGCTGCGGACGGCGCTGCGTCGATCCAAGGCCGCTCCGGAGATCATCGACGGCGCCATCGAGCGCTTGCGGCAGGCCGGTGAGATCGACGACCTGCGATTTGCGAAAGCCTGGAGAGACAACCGGGCCGACTTCCGCCCCAGAGGCGCCTTCGCCCTGAAGGCGGAGCTGCAGCGCAAGGGTGTCTCGCGGCAGGTCATCGATCAGGCGCTGGAGGGTTTCTCGGAGGAGGAGGCCGCGCTGGCGGCGGCGCGCAAGGCCGCCCGACGTTTGCGCGCCCGGCCCGAGCTGCCCTTCGACCAGCAGCTCTACGCCTACCTGCAACGCAGGGGGTTCGGGCATGAAACGATTTCGGCGGTGGTGCGGCGCGTCGCCGCGGAAACCACCGCCTTCGCCGAAAGAGAGGGTGAGTCGTGAACGGTCCCTGGGTCATCGTGGGCATCATCATTGCCCTTGCGGCGGGTGCGGCGCTGGGATACTTCGCACGCCATTTGCAGCTCGAGCGAGAGACCAAGACACGTCAGGCGGAAGCGGATCGAATCCTGGAAGCGGCGCAGGCCAGAGCGCGCGAGACCGAGCTGAAAGCGCGCGATGAAGCCCTGCGCCTGCGCGACGAGGGCGAGGCCGAGCTGTCCCGGCGCCGGGCCGAGCTGACGCGGGAGGAAGAACGTCTGCAGCGGCGGCGGAGTGAGGTGGACCGCCGACTGGAAGGCGTCGAGAAACGCGATCAGCTCCTCAACAAACGCCAGAGCTCGATCGATCGCCGCCAGAACGAGCTGGAAACTCTGCACGCACAGACGCTGGCCGAACTGCAGCGCGTGTCGGGCATGACTCAGGACGACGCCAAGGCCCAACTGCTGGCCGCGGTGGAGAAGGAAGTGCGCGGCGACATGGCGCGCATCATCCGGCAGATCGAAGAGGAAGCGCAGGAGGAGGGCGAGCGGCGGGCGCGAGAGCTGATCGCCGATGCGATTCAGCGCGTGGCCTCCGAGCACGTGGCGGAGGTCTCGGTGTCGGTGGTGCCGCTGCCTTCGGACGAAATGAAGGGCCGCATCATCGGCCGCAACGGCCGCAACATCCGCGCCTTCGAACAGGCGGCGGGCGTCGATGTCGTCGTCGACGACACGCCCGAAGCCGTGACGATTTCGTGCTTCGACTCGGTCCGCCGGGAAATTGCCCGGCGATCGATGGAGAAGCTTGTCCAGGACGGCCGGATCCATCCGGCGCACATCGAAAAGATCGTCGAGCAGTCGCGCAACGAGGTGGATCGCCTGATCGTCGAAGAGGGCGAGAAAGCCAGCTTCGATGCCGGCGTCCCCGGGCTGCATCCGGAGATCATCAAGAAACTCGGACGCCTGAAGTTCCGCACGTCCTACGGGCAGAACCAGCTGGCGCATGCCGTCGAGACGGCGCAGCTGGCGGCCGTCATCGCCTCCGAATTGGGGGCCGACGTCCAGGTGTCGAAAGCCGGCGGCCTGCTGCACGACCTGGGCAAGGCCATGGACCACGATGTGGAGGGCACCCACGCCTCGATCGGCGCCGAGTTTGCCCGCCGCTACGGCGTGCCGCCGGCTGTGGTCAACACCATCGCAGCTCACCACCACGAGATCGAGCAGGAGTCGGTCGAGGCGGTGATCGTGGAGGCGGCCGATGCCATCAGCGGCGCCCGGCCCGGGGCCCGCCGCGAGAGTCTCGAGCAGTACATCAAACGCGTGCGAGGCCTGGAAGATATCGCCAATTCGTTTACCGGTGTGTCCCAAAGCTACGCGCTGCAGGCCGGGCGGGAGATTCGGGTCATCGTGCAGCCCGAATCCATCGACGATCTGGAAGCCACACGCCTGGCGCGCGAGGTGGCCAAGAAGATCGAAGAGGGCATGCAGTATCCCGGTCAGATCAAGGTGACCGTGATCCGCGAAACGCGCGCCATCGACTACGCCAAATAGGGCACCAGGGCACCAGGGGCACAGAGGCACCAGGGCACCAGGGGCACCAGGGGCACCAGGGGCACCAAGGGCACCAAGGACCCTGGTGCCTTCGCGCCCCGGTGCCACGGTGCCCTAATCTTCAGTTTCAGGCGCGCCGTACAGGAACCAATAGCGAGATTCGGGGTAGGCGGATTGGAGGGGGGTTTGCCAGACGAAGGGCCCGCGGCGGAAGACGGCGCGCAGCTGATCGTCGAGGCCGGTGAGGTTTTGCGACGCGCCCAGGTCTGCGAGCCTTTCGATCATGGCCCGCTGGCGAACCTGGTGCTGATACTCCTGTGTCATTCCTCGGCGTTCGCCCAGGTCCGCCAGGTAGGCCTTCCACAGGTTGACGCGCATGCGGAGTTCCTTCTCCGCCTTGCGCGCCAGCGCCGACGCCTGCGACCTCGACAGGGTCGCCCAGCGCCGCTCGAGCTCTTCGAGCCGCTGCTTGGTCGGTGCCGGAAGACTCGCCTCTGCCCGCAAGCTATCCTGAATCAGGAGCAAGCCGCCCAGGCTCAGATCCTGGCGCAGCTGGGCCGGAGGGCGCTCCAGCGGCCAGACAATTTCGTCGGAGGTGAGGAAGAGCGACAATTCCTCCAGCGCCGCGGCGTACCACGCCACCCGGACCTCGGGCGAGGTCATTTGGCTGTGGGAATCTCTCGAAGGACTCGACGGACGGCGTCGAGCAGCTGGCCACGCGTGGCGGGCTTGATGAGATACCCGACCGCCCCGAGCCGCTCTCCCATCTCCCGATCCTCCGGGCGAGTTCGCGCGGTCAGGATGATGATGGGCGTCTGGGCCGCCTGGCCGCCCTTGCTTTGAATGGCGCGCATCAGGTCGAACCCACTCATCCCGGGCATCATCAGGTCGACCAGCAGCAAGTCGTACCGGTTGGCCATCGCCAGGTGCAGGCCTTCTTCACCGCTCCGGGCGCCGTGCACCTCATATCCGGCCGTGGTGAGAGTGAGCTCCAGCAGTCCGACGGTGTCGGGTTCGTCATCGATGACGAGAATCTTTACGGGAGGCGCCATAGCGGACGGTATTGTATATCCCCGGCTTGGGGAGCGCCATCAGCCACCAGTCCTACGTGCGGGGGCCTGAGCTTCAGCATCAGTATCGCTGGCGCCTCGCCTCGGCCCTCGCCAAGCTTGGGCCTCGCTCACCGTTCGTGCCGCAAGCACCGGCGGCACGCCGGCCGTCTCGCCCTGGCGGGCCCAATCCCTCCGAACGAATCATGGGGCTCGCGGCCCGCCTGCACCTGCGCTGCACTCGGTGCGGCGCAGGCGAACGG
>DASSGB010000214.1:0-2545 GCA_035693825.1 Anaerolineales bacterium | reverse complement strand
CGCCCAGCGGCCTCGGGGATGCGCGGTCTTGTAGCCGCAGGCCTTCCCGCGGGGACGCTTCGCGGCGGCCTGCGCCATTCGCGTCACAAGGGACCCCAGATGGAGGAGGACGCAGCCTAAAGGCTGCGGCTACAAATCTGCCACTCGAAACGCGGGGCGTTCGTCGCCCAACGGCCTCGGGGATGCGGACTCTGCTTCAAGTCCCCCAAGGGGATGCGAAGCGCGATCCCCGGTAGGGTCTGGATCATATGTGTGTGAAAGCGACTAGTGGACGAGAGCCGCCTGATCTTTGATGGCGCCGCGTTCGTCGAGGGGTTGGTCGGAATCGGGATCGCGCCCTGCGGGCGCTTCTATCTTCGACAGGCGCACGGCGCACACCTTGAAGTCGGGGATCTTGGCGCGCGGATCCAGGCGGTCGAGGGTCAGCAGGTTGGCCGCCGCTTCGACGAAGTGGAACGGGATGAACACTGTCCCCTCCGGGGAGCGCCCGGTGACCATCACGCGCAGGCGGATGGCGCCTCGCCGTGAGGCCACCTCCGCCCAGTCGCCCGTTTGGAGACCGAGGCGCTCGGCGTCCAGCGGATTCAACTCGACGGTGGCCTCGGGCCAGATCTCGTCGAGTTTCGATCGCCGGCTCATCGTGCCGCCATGCCAGTGATACAGAACCCGCCCGGTCGAAAGGATGAAGGGATAGGTCGCGTCGGGCAATTCGCTGTCCGTCCCGTACTCCAGCTTCCAGAACTTGCCTCGACCCCGGGGGAAGGAGTCCTGGAACAGGTACGGCGATCCCGGATGGTCAACCGTCGGGCAGGGCCAATGGACTCCGCCCTCACGTTCCAGGCGCTCGTAGTCGATGCCGCCGAAGTCCGGTGTCAGGCGCCGCATTTCCTCCCAGATCTCGGAGGGATGGCTGTAACGGAAACCGGCGCTCGGGGATTGACCCAGCCGAGACTCCAGCCGCGTGGCCAGATCGCACACGATCTGCCAATCCGGACGGCTGTCGCCGATCGGCGGCACGGCCGTGCGCACGCGTTGAATGCGCCGATCGGAATTGGTGAACGTCCCATCCTTCTCGGCAAAAGACACCGAGGGCAGGACAACGTCGGCCAGTTCGCCCGTGGTGTTCAGGAAGATATCCTGGCAGACCAGGAAATCGAGCTTCTCCAACGCGTGACGGGCGTGATTGAGGTTCGGCTCGCTGGTCAGCGGATCCTCGCCCATGACGTAGAAGGCGCGCACGGCCCCGGCCAGCGCCGCGTCCGCCAGCTCGGTGATCATCAGGCCGGGAGTCGCACTCAACTCCGGCCGATTCCATTCGCGCGCGAAGCGAGCGCGGATCTGGTTGTCGTCGACGCGTTGGTAGGCGGTGAAGACATACGGCAGTCCGCCGCTGTCGGAGCAGCCCTGCACGTTGTTTTGACCGCGAAGGGGATTGAGGCCGGTGCCCTCCCGGCCGAGATGGCCGCACATCAGAGCCAGGTTGGTGATGGCGAGCGTGTTGTCCGTGCCGTGCGAGCTTTGGCTGATGCCCATGCCCCAATACACGGCGGCGGCCCCGGCCTTCGCGTACATCCGCGCCGCCTGCCGGATGTCCTCGGCCGGCACGCCGCTGATCGACTCGGCCCACTCGGGCGTGAAGGCTTCCAACGACTCGACGTAGTCCGAGAAACCTTCCGTCCGACTCTGGATGAAGTCGCTGTTGTAGAGCCTTTCCTTGACCACCACGTGGGCCATGGCCTGCCACACAGCGACGTCCGTGCCGGGGTGCTGGCGCAGCCACAACGTGGCGAAATCGGTCATCTCGATCTTGCGCGGATCCAGGACGATGAGTTTGGCGCCGTTCTGGCGCACGGCGCGCTTGAGGAAATTGCTGATGACCGGATGGGTCTCGGTGGTGTTGGAGCCGGTGACGATGAAGGTATCCAGATGCTCCATCTCGGCGATGGAGTTGCTCATGGCGCTCGAGCCGATGGCCAGCTGCAACCCGGCGACGCTGCCAGCGTGACACAGCCGAGAACAGTGGTCGACGTTGTTCGTGCCCAGGACGGCCCGCATCATCTTCTGCAGCAGGTAGTTGTCCTCGTTGGTGGCTTTGGCGCAGGCGAAGGCGGCGATGGAGTCGCCGCCCAACTCGCGAGCGATGGCTGCCAGTCGATCCGCCACCAGGTTGAGGGCTTCCTCCCACTCGGCCTCGCGCCACACGGGAGGGGCGCTGCGTGGCTCGTGAGTGTTGACCCGGATCAGCGGCTTGCGCAGCCGTGATGGATGGGAGACGTAGTCCGTCCCGAAACGCCCCTTGACGCACAGCATGCCATAGTTGGGCGCGGCATCGTAGGGCGCACTGACCCGATAGATCACGTCGTCCCGGAGGTGCAGGTCGACCTGGCAGCCCACGCCGCAGAATGGGCAGGTGCTGCGGATTTGTCGTTCAGCGATCATGCCAAGCTTCTCGCGGCCCGATTGCCTACACTATATCCCCGGGGGGTGTATTCTGACAAGGGCGCTCCGATATAACCACTCTGGCACCAAGAGGTAGGGGCGAAGG
>DASSGB010000213.1:0-5237 GCA_035693825.1 Anaerolineales bacterium | reverse complement strand
GGGACCCTCCCTGCGCCTCGTTCACAACCTCTGGTGGTAGGCGCAGGGACCCTCCCTGCGCCTCGTTCACAACCTCTGGTGATAGGCGCAGGGATCATCCGGCCTCCTCGATGCGTTGCTGGGTGCGGCTGGCGTGCGCGTGGCAGATGGCGATGGCCAAGGCATCCGCGGCGTCGTCGGGACGCGGTTCGTGGTCCATCTCGAGCAGCAGGCGCACCATCGCCTGCATTTGTTTCTTGTCCGCGCCGCCGTGTCCGGCGACGGCCTGCTTGATCTCACGCGGCGTGTATTCCTCGATGGCGATCGAATGGCGGGCAAGGGTGACCAGCACCACGCCGCGCGCCTGGCCGACGGTCATCGCCGTCGAGACGTTCCGGTCGAAATACAACTTCTCGACCCCGGCACTGACCGGCCGGTGCTGGCGCACCAGCGCCTCCAACTCCTCCTGCAGTTTCAGAAGGCGTTCTCCCATCGCCCGACCCGCTTCCGTCTCGATCACGCCGTACGCGACGAGATGCAGTCCCCCGGAGGGTGTCTGCTCAACAACCCCGAAGCCGGTGCGGGCGGTGCCGGGATCGATCCCGAGGATGAGTTCCGCCGGGGCGTTCATCGACGGCCCCGGCGGCGCAATAGCGGAGACATGGACCGGCCAGCGCAGGAAGAAGCGGGCGCCCCCACTGGGCCGCCCGCGCTACGCGGTCTCGAGGAGGGCTACCGCCTCGTCCGAGACGTGCAGGGTCGAGAAGACATGCTGGACGTCGTCCATCTCCTCGATGGACTCGATGACACGCATCACCTGGATGGCCTGATCGGGCGGCAGCTCGACCGTGGTGTTCGGCAACATGCGCAATCCGGCCTCGTCGGTCTTGATGCCCAGACCCCGCAGCACGTCCCCCAGTGCCTTGAAGGCCTCGACCGGGGCGATGATTTCGATCGCATCCTCGCCCAGGATCACGTCGTCGGCACCCGCCTCCACGGCCGCCTCGAAGATCTTCTCGCGATCGACGTTGGCCGCGGCGAACGAGAAGTACGCCGCCCGCCGAAACTGCCAGGCCACCGAGCCGGCCTCGGACATCGTGCCGCCAGATCGGGTGAGGACGTGGCGCAGATCGGCGACGGTGCGGTTGCGATTGTCGGTGACGACTTCGATCAGCGTGGCCACGCCATGTGGAGCGTAGCCTTCATACATGATGTGCTCGAAGGCGGCGGCGTCCTTGTCCTCGCCCGTTCCGCGTTTGACGGCTCGTTCGATGTTCTCCTTGGGCATGTTGGCGCCGCGGGCGCGCTCCATGGCCAGGCGCAGGGCGAAATTCGAATCGGGATCCGACCCGCCTTCCCTCGCCGCCATGGCGATCTCGCGCGCCAGTCGCGTGAACATGTTGCCGCGCTTGGCGTCGTTGGCAGCCTTCTTGCGTTTGATCGTGGACCATTTGGAATGTCCGGACATCGTTCACCCATACTCGCCGTGGGGCGGCGAGGAACCGAAGCCTGCTTTGCCTACCGCCGGCGCAAAGGCATTATACCATCGCGGCCAAGGCCGATGGCTGATGGCCGTCGGCCGGAGGCTAATCCTCCTGCGCCAGCAAGTCTCGCAACTTGCGAATCGTGTCCGTCGCCTGCCCGCGGTAGTGGTTGTTGGCGTAGACGAGGGTGATCGGGGCCTCGTCCTCCAGCGTGCGCAGCCGCGGCACCCACTCTCGAAGCTCTTCTTCCGGGTAGGTGTAGTCGTACCTCTGCCACGCCTGCTCGTGATCCCACCACTGCCGGGCGTTGCGCCCGTGAAAGCGCACGTAACCGACGGGGCCCGTGGCTCTCGCAACGGGCGGCATCAGGCCCGGCAGCCGCGGTTCGTCCACGCAGCAGAAACCCAGCCGGAGCTCGTGCAGCCTGTCGAAGGTCTCGTCGTTCAGCCAGGCATGATGCCGGAACTCGATCACCACCGGGAGATCCGCAAGACCCTGGCCCAGGCGCGCCAGGTAATCCCAGTGGTCATCAGCCGGCCGAAACGAGTAGGGGAACTGCGCCAGAACGCACGCCAGGCGCCCGGCATCCACCAGCGGTGCGATACCTTCCCGGAACGGTGCAGGATCGGGATCGAGGCGTTCGTGGGTGAGCGAACCCGGCGCCTTGACGGAAAACAGGAAACCCTCGGGGGTCTTGGGGATCCAGCTCTCAACGGTTTTGCGCGATGGGACGCGGTAGTAGGTGACGTTCAACTCGACGGTATCGAAATGTTGGGCATAGAAGCTGAGCCATTGGTTGCGAGGCATGTCGGACGGATAGAAGGGTCCAACCCAGTCCGCGTAGGAGAATCCCGACGTCCCGAAACGGATCATGCTGCAACCTCAAGGACCCTGAGGAGCGAACGGATGTAGAGCATCACGGTTGCAAGACGGCCGCCCCGTCGATGCGGCTGTGCTTCATGTCCTCCAGGGCCAGGTTCGCCTCCTCGAGAGAATAGCTTCGGACGGTCGGACGGAGCCCGATTTCCTCTGCCAGCGACAGGAACTCGCGTCCATCGCGGCGCGTGGCGTTGCTCACGCTGCGGATGGTCCTTTCGCCATAGACGAGTCGATACGGCATCTCGGGGATGGGCGACATGTGGACGGCGTTGATCGCCAGGGTTCCTCCCGGCCGAATCCGTTCCAATGAGGGGTGGACCAAATCACCGGCGGGGGCAAAGAGAACGGCGCGGTCGAGCGCACCCGGCGTTCGATCTTCGATGCCTCCCACCCAGGCAGCTCCCAGCGAAGCCGCGAGCTCGCGATGCGCGTGGCTTCGAGTGAAGACGTAAACAGGGCAGCGCCAATGACGAAGAACCTGGAGCGCAAGGTGCGCGCTGGCGCCGAAGCCGATGAGCCCCACCGTCTCTCCCGGCTGAACATCGGCCTTCCGCAGCGAGCGATAGCCGATGATCCCGGCGCACAGCAGCGGGGCCGCCTGAAGGCTCTCCAGGCGAGTCGCGAGCGGAAGAACGAACGCGGCCTCGGCCACCAGCCATTCAGCGAAACCGCCGTCGTGATGGAATCCGGTGAAACGGGCATTGACGCACAGGTTTTCCTCGCCGCGCTGGCAGGCGTCACACGCGCCGCATGCGTACCCCAGCCAGGCGACACCCACCCGCGCGCCCGCCTCCAGGCCGCCGACTTCGGGACCGAGGCTGTCGACGACGCCTACGACCTGGTGCCCCGGGACGATGGGCAAGGATGGTGGAACGATCTCACCTTCGGCCAGGTGCAGGTCGGTGCGGCACACGCCGCACCCCTCGACTCGAATGAGCACCTGCCCGGGCCCGGGGCTAGGCTTTTCCCGTTCGTCACGAGCGAGCGGATGATGTTGAATGTCCCCTGCACGGCGCAGGAGCATGGCTCGCATGGCTTCTGCGACCTCGCCCCCAGGTCAGCCGGCGGCTGGCGCCTTGGCGACGATGAATTCCTCCACCATCTGTCGCGCCTGGTCGTCGGGGTATTGCCTCGAGGGCGACTTCATGAAATAGGCCGACGGTCCGGCGAGCGGGCCGGACAAGCCGCGATCGAGAGCCAGCTTGGCGCAGCGCACGGCGTCGATCACCACCCCGGCGGAGTTGGGCGAATCCCACACCTCGAGTTTGACCTCGAGGTTGAGCGGCACGTCGCCGAAAGTCGTGCCTTCCATGCGGATGTAGCACCACTTGCGATCGGTCAACCATGGAACGTAATCGCTCGGCCCGACGTGCACGTTCTCCGGCGCCAGGGGATACGGCAGCTGGCTGGTGACCGCATTCGTCTTGGAGATCTTCTTCGACTCGAGGCGGCTCCGATCCAGCATGTTGTAGAAATCCATGTTGCCGCCGAAGTTCAGCTGGTAGGTCCGATCGAGGCGCACGCCGCGATCGTTGAAGAGCGCGGTCAGGACGCGGTGGGTGATCGTGGCGCCCACCTGGCTCTTGATGTCGTCGCCGATGATGGGCAGCTTCCGTTCGCGAAAACGCCCGGCCCAGTAGTCGGACGAGGCAATGAAGACCGGGATGCAATTGACCAGGGCGCAGCCGGCCTCCAGCACCTGCTCGACATACCACTTGGTGGCCATTTCCGCACCGACCGGAAGATAGTTGACGACGACGTCGGTCTTGGTGTCCTTGAGGATACCGATAATGTCGTCCGTCGGGCCTTCGGCCTTTTCCACCACCTGCGCCAGGTACGTCCCGAGGCCGTCGTGGGTCATGCCGCGATGGACGGTCACGCCGAGATCGGAGACCTCGGCGAAACGAATGGTGTTGTTCGGATGGGCAAAGATGGCCTGCCCCAGATCCAGCCCGACTTTTCCCTTGACCACGTCGAAGGCGGCGCTGAACTCGATGTCGCGGATGTGATAGCCGCCCAGGTCCACGTGCATCAGGCCCGGCACTTGATCTCCGGGTTTGGCCTCGCGGTAGTAGGCGACGCCCTGCACCAGCGACGAGGCGCAGTTGCCGACTCCGATGATGGCTACCCGAACTTTCTTCCTACCTGGCATGCAGACCTCCTGGTCCGCCCGACGGCGTTTCGTAGGCTCCCCGCAAAGCCGCGGGGAGAGCGGCTATGCTAGAATCGCGGCGGCGCCGCGGGATTCCTATGAATATCGACCGGCCAACCTCGCCCAAGAAGCCCCAGCAACTGGAGCGACTGCTTGAGGTCAGCCGGACCCTGAGCTCGACGCTCGACCTTCCCAAGCTGCTGCAGGCGATCGTCGACATGGCCGCCGAGCTGACCGAGAGCGAAGCCTCGTCCATACTGCTGTATCACCCGGCCGAGGGCGAACTCCGCTTCGAGACCGCCTCGGGCGAGAACCAGGGTCAGCTCCAGAAGATCAGCGTCCCTCTCGAGTCGAGCATCGCCGGGTGGGTCTTCACGCACACCCGCCCCATGGTGGTGCAGGACGCCGCCGCCGATCCGCGGGTCTTTCGCCGCGTCGACCACGCCCTCAACTTCCGGACTCGGTCGATCGTGGGAGTGCCCCTGATGGTGAAGCAGGAGGCCATCGGGGTCATCGAGGCGGTCAACAAACGACCGGGAAGTGATTATACCGAAGATGACCTGGCCATACTAGAGTCGTTGGCGGCGCAGGCGGCGATCGCGATCGAGAACGCGCGCCTGTTGGCCCGGCTGCAAGAAGCCAACTCGGAGTTGATGCGCCTCGATCGGATGAAATCCGACTTCATCGCCATCGCCTCGCATGAGCTGCGGACGCCCCTGGGTCTGATTCTGGGCCACGCCACC
>DASSGB010000212.1:0-25738 GCA_035693825.1 Anaerolineales bacterium | reverse complement strand
GGCCTGCTCCTGAACCAGCGCTGCCGCCTCGAGTCGGAGATCGGCCGCGGGGCGGTATGAGCATGCCGCGGCCGCGACGAGTCTTTGGGCAGGTCGGTCGCGGTCAAGATGTTTCAGGGGAAGGAAACATGGCGGGACGGGTGGGACTCCACCCTTCGCGAGGCCCTTCGACGCGCTAGCCGCAGGCTTCAGCCTGCGTCTTGCGCGTTCGCAGCATTTTCAAGTCCCGGTAGGGCATGGTCTTCGTGATAGCCCCAGAATCCACACCACGCAGCTTGCGCTGCGTGGTGTGGAGTGGAAAACGCGGTTGCCAGCCAGCGGTTTCTCCCAGAGGGTCAGGCAGCCTGCACGGCCTCCTTCGCGGCCTGGCGGCGAACGAGCATCCGCAGGCGTGAGGCCAGCAGGCTGGCGTGGACGGGCTTGATCAGGTAGTCATCGGCGCCGGCGTCCAGCGCGCGCGCCACCGATGCCGGCGCGCCGAGCGCCGAAAGGATGAGGATGGGGACGCTCGAGAATTCCCGAATGCGCCCGCACACTTCCCACCCGTCCACTTCAGGCATCAGCAGGTCCAGAATCACGATGTCCGGGGGCTGCTCCCGGCAGGCTTCGACCCCTTCCTGGCCGGAATAGACGGCGCGGATCTCGAAGTCTTGGCCCCGAAGCAGAGTCCGGAGCATGACCGAGAGGTCCGGGTCGTCGTCGATGAGGAGCGCCTGGATCGTCATGGACCGCATGCTTCCGCCCATTCATTATCCGGAATTACGCCTTACGACGACCTTACAGGGGCCTTTCAGCTTTGCCGGGGCTGTGCCGTGCTTGCCCGCCAGAGGCGGAGCGGCTATCATACCGGTCCAGGGTCCGCCTGCTGTCCCTGCCATGAATTCCACGCGTCCTGGTCCGATTCCCCTGAGCTGTCCTCAGTGCGGCCACGCCCTGCCGAGGGAAGCCCGCACCTGCCCCCAGTGCGGCGTCGACCTGGCGCTGCTGGCGCTCCTCGCCGAACGGGCCTACCTCGAAGGCTTCCCGCAGATCGCTCCGATCAGCTCTACGCCGGAGTCGGTCGTGCCTCGCATCGGCGAGTATCTGATGGAGCAGGGCCTCATCACGACGGAGCAGCTGCGCGTCGCCCTGGAGCGTCAGAAAGAGTCGGCCGCGCGAGGCGAGCGGCGTCTGCTGGGGCAGACTCTGACCGAGATGGGGGTCATCGATCGAGAGACGCTCGATCGTGCGATCACGCGCCAGATCATCGAACTGCACGCGGCCCTGCAAGAAGCCAACCGCAACCTGGAACTGCGGGTCTCGGAGCGCACCGCCGAGCTCCGTCGCGCCCTCGAGCGCCTGACGGAGATCAACCAGGTCAAGGCCAATCTCATCTCGAACGTTTCGCATGAGCTCAGGACGCCCCTGGCCCACATCAAGGGCTACATCGAGCTGTTGAACGACCGCCAGCTGGGAGACTTGAGCCCCGAGCAGCAGAGTGCGCTGGAGGTCGTCCTGCGCGCCACCGAGCGCCTGGGACGGTTGATCGAAGATCTGATCGAGTTCTCCACGGCCTCGCGCCAGGGGATCACGCTCAACCTCACCGCGGTGGATGCTCGGGTCCTGCTGGACAGCTTGCTTTCCCGCTCGCACGACAAGGCCGACAAAGCCGGCGTGGCGCTCGAGCGGGACCTCGAGGCCAACGTTCCGAAGGCACTGGGCGACGCCGATCGGATAAGCTGGGTGCTGTTCCAGCTGATCGACAACGGAATCAAGTTCACGCCCAGCGGCGGTCGGGTGCGGGTGAGTGCGGGCGCCGACGAGCGCGGCGTCCGCTTCAGCGTGTCCGATACCGGCATCGGCATCCCACCCGAGAGGCAGCGCGAGATCTTCGAGCCGTTCCATCAACTCGACAGCTCGGCCACCCGTCGCTATGGCGGGACGGGGCTGGGTCTGGCCCTGGTCAAACTCATTCTCAACGCCCACGGCTCCGACCTCCTCGTGGAAAGCAAGGACGGCCAGGGAGCCACGTTTTCCTTCGTGCTGGCGGCTTCGCCGGAACCCCCATGACCGGCCCCCTCGTCCCCACAGAGCCTCTGACTCACGGGACCGAGCTCAACGCGGTCTACGCCATCGCCCGGGTCGTGGCCGAGACGTACGACACCGAGGCCGGGCTGGACACGGTGTTCCGCCTATCGCGCACGATCTTCATCTTCGACGTCGTGTCGCTGTTCCTGGAGGGCGAGGACGGCGGCGATCTCGAGCCGTCATACGCTCTGGCGCTCGGGCGGGGCCGCGATCGCGAGGCCGAGCTCACCTGGGGCGAGCCCGCCGCTCGTGAAGCCTTCCGCACCGGACAGACCGTCCTGCGACAGGAGGACAGCGGATCGGGCGTGCCCACCCGCGATCGCCGCCGCGACTATCTGGCGCTGCCCATGATGGTCGGCGGGCGATGCGTGGGCGGATTGGTCTTCGGCCGGTTCGGCGGGCCGCCCTTCCCTCCCGAGCACATCCGCCTGGCGGAGTTCGTCGCCTGGCACGTGGCTCAGCTGCTCGAGAACCGGCGCATGGCGCGGCGCATCGCCACCCTGGAGGCGCAGCGCGAGCTGGCCCGAATGCAGGACGAGTTCGTTTCGACCATTTCGCATGAGCTGCGCACCCCGCTGGGATTCATCAAAGGCTATGTCACGACTCTGATGCGGGAGGACACGCAGTGGGATTCGCCCTCGCGAGTCGAGTTCCTGCACATCATCGACGAAGAAGCCGATCGCCTGCGGGAACTGATCGACAATCTGCTCGACTCGTCGCGCCTGGAGACGGGCACCCTCAGCATGACCCGCGAGCCGACGCGCGTCGGACCGTTGATCCGCGACACGGCCTATCGCACCCAGGCCGCCTATCCGGATATCCAGCTGACGCTGGAAGTGCCCGAAGATCTGCCGGTGCTGCATGTGGACTCGACCCGCATCTCGCAGGTGCTGGACAACCTGCTGTCCAACGCGCACAAGTACGCGCCGGGTGCGCCGGTGACCCTGCGCGTCGCCCGGGAGCCCGATCGGCTTCGCATCGAGGTTCACGACCGGGGCCCGGGGATCCCGGCCGAGCATCTTCCGCACCTGTTCCAGCGCTTCTACCGCGTGCCCGACAGCCAGCGTTCGGCGCGCGGCACGGGCCTCGGCCTGTACATCTGCCGCAAGATTGTCGAAGCCCACGGAGGCGAAATCGGAGTCGAGAGCAAGCCCGGGAACGGAACCAGGTTCCACTTCACCTTGCCGATCGCCTCGGGCGATTCCCAGGAGGCCGGGTATGAGCGACAAGAAGACCATCCTGGTCGTGGATGACGAGCCGCGCTATGTGCGGCTGGTCGAAGTCAACCTGACGACCGAAGGCTACGCGGTGACGACGGCCGCCAACGGGCAGGAGGCGGTCGAGGCCGTCGCCGCGCAGGCTCCCGATCTGATCCTCCTGGACGTGATGATGCCGGTGATGGACGGCTTCACCGCGTGCAGCCGCCTGCGCGAGTTCTCGACCGTGCCCATCATCATGGTCACCGCCAAGGGCGAAGAGCGCGACCGCGTGCGCGGCCTGGACGCCGGGGCGGATGACTACATCGTCAAACCCTTCTCGGCCCAGGAACTCCTGGCGCGCGTGCGGGCCGTGTTGCGGCGGGCCGAGCGCCAGATGGTGGGCACGTTTCACAAGCCGTTCTTCCGGCACCACGAGCTCCAGATCGATCTGGCGCGGGCCGAAGTCACCAGCGCCTCCAAGCCGGTCATGCTGACCGCTACGGAATACCGCTTGCTGCAGACCCTGGCGGCGGCCGTGGGGCGCATGCTGACCGCCGAAGAGCTGCTGACGACCGTGTGGGGGCCGGAATACCGCGACGACAAAGAGATTCTCTGGGTGTGCCTGAGCCGGCTCCGCCAGAAGATCGAACCCGACCCGAAGAATCCCATCCACATCCTCACCCGTCAGGGCCTGGGCTACTACATGCCGGAGGAATCTGAGAGCTGACGGCCGCCGTCTCACACCCGGTTCGCGCGCGCATCGCCTGCTATAATCCGCCGCGTTGCGACTTCACGGAGCCTCCCCATGGCTGAGCGACAATCCGTACTGCTGCGAACCAAGATGCTGGGCGCGCTCATTCGCCAGGCGCGGATGACCGCCGGCAAGAGCCTGAAGGAGACGGCGGCGCTGATCGGCACCACCTCCGGGGTTCTGTCGTCGTATGAGAAGGGACGGCGAGGGATTTCACTGCCCGAACTGGAGCTCCTGGCCTTCTATCTCGGCATGCCCCTTCGCAGCCTGACCTCGTCGTCCAAGGCCGAAGCCCGCAAGAAGGCGGAGTTCAACCCGGCGGTCATGGTCTCCCTGCGGCAGCATTTCATCGGCGCCATGCTGAAGACCCTGCGCACCGAAGCCGGGCTGAGTCTCCGTCAGCTGGCCAAGGCGGTCGGCCTCTCATCGGCGCGGCTGGCGGCCTACGAACAAGGCGAGCGTCCCATTCCGCTGGCGGAGCTCGAGCAGCTGGCCAACGTTCTCAATCGCGGCGTCAAGGTCTTCATGGATGCGCGCGGGCCCATCGGCGAGTGGGAATCGACGCAGGAAGAGTTCGAGGACTTTCAACGCTTGCCGGCAGACATCCGCGATTTCATGCGCAACCCCAACAGCGAGGTCTATCTGCGCATGGCGCTTCGCCTGAGCGAACTGTCGACAGACAAGCTGCGCACGCTCGGCGAGGGGCTGCTCGAACTCACTCTGTGACCGAGCCCGTCGGCGATCCTGAAGATCTCGAGCGCCACGCGCTGGAGGCCTTCCGACGGCGCGAGTGGGATCAGGCCATCCAGGGCTTTCGCTCCGCTCGTGACACTTTCCTTCAACATGGCGACAACTTGCGCGCAGCTCAGGCGGCCAACAGCCTGAGCGTTGCCCTGCTGCAGGCCGGGCAGGCCCAGGCCGCGCTGCGGGCCGTCGAAGGCACACCCGAGATCTTCCACGCCGCCGGCGACAGGCTCCACGAGGCCGAGGCCACGGGCAACTGGGCCGCGGCCCTGGAGGCCGTGGGACGCGTGGATCAGGCCGAAGCACGCTATCGACAGGCCATCGATCTGTTGTCGGGCGGGTCATCCGAGGCCGAAGCCCACACCCGCCGCGCCCTCTCGGGGCTGCTGTTGCGTCAGGGTCGTGCCGTCGAGGCCTCGGCCGTGATGAAGCGCGCCCTGGAGATCGATCCTCGCGGCGGCTGGCGCGCCCGCTGGGTTCGTAAGATCCTCGGCAGCCTTTCCCGGAACCGGTAATCCGGATTGACGGCGGCGGCGCGATCGCCCGTGGTCCGCAGCGTGGACCGACGCGATAGAGATCTGGTGGCCAACGTGCTGGCCACCAGTCGCTGGAAGCACCAGCACCTCGACTGGCAAGAACCGCTGGACCTTCTGGGTCAGCAACCCTACCTGATCGCCGAGCAAGATTCGACGTTCGTCGGGTGCCTCGCCTGCCCGGAGGAACCATCCGGCGTCGCATGGCTGCGCGTCGTGGGCATCGCCATGGGCGCCGAGCCCGAGGCCGTGTGGGAGGCGATGTGGGGAGAGGCCGCGCGCCGGCTTGCCCAGGAGGGCATCCACAGGAGCGCGTGTCTGTTGAGTGGATCGTGGCAGCGGCGCCTGCTGGAACGAACGGGATTTCGCGAAACGAACGCCGTCATCTTCTTCGAACGATCCACGCGGCGCCTGCCCTCGCCGCCGCAGACGCCACTCCACCTGCGTCCGCTCAATGCCGCCGACCACGCCGACGTCGCCGCGGTCGACCATCTGGCGTTCGGCACCTTGTGGCGAATCTCAACCGCAACGCTCGACATCGCCGTCCGTCAGGCGGCGTATGCCAGCGTGGCCGAATCCGAGGGCCGGCTGGTGGGTTACCAGATCACCACGATTTCGCCCCTGGGCGCGCATCTGGCGCGACTGGCGGTTCACCCGCAGTGGCAAGGGCGCGGTGTCGGGACGGCACTGGTCGTCGACATGCTTCAGCGGCTTCCCGAGCGCGGCGCGGCGCGGGTAACGCTCAACACTCAGGCCGACAACCTGGCCAGCCAGACGCTCTATCGGCGGCTGGGCTTTGAGGAGACACCGGATTCCTTTCCGGTCTTCGAGCTGTCGCTGTGACCGGACGGCTCGGCTTCCGGCTAATGGGCAGGGGCGGCTCGTCAGCCGCCCCTGCCGTTGTTCGAGTGGGGGAGCGATGCCGCCGATCAGTTGGGAAGAATCGGCCCGACGGCTGCCTCGAGTTCGTGCAGCGAGAACGGCTTCGGAAGGAACTGATCGGCGCCGGCTTGCAGAGCCGCGGCCTGTTCGCGACTGGTGACACCGGCGCTGACCACGATCACCGGAACTCCGGCGAAGGTCCTCTCGGACCGGATGCGGCGAACGAGGGTCAGGCCGTCCGTTTCCGGCATCATGACGTCGGCCAGAATGAGGTCGGGTGTGACCTGGCCCAGGAGGTCGAAGGCTTCGGACGCGCTGTGGGCGGTGTACACCTGCACGCGGTACATCTTCAGGATTTCCTGCATGATGGCGCAGAAGGCCGGGTCGTCATCCACCACGAGGATGATAGGAAGGCTGGAGATCGCGGCGGCTGAAGGTTCCATCTTCTTTCCCGGGTGACCGGCCCTGCGTCGGGGATGCAAGTTCAGCGCCTGGCATGAATCTGCGGGCCCGTCTTCTTGTCGAAAACGGGCCCGCAAATTTCGGATGAAAGTAGGGGAATTAGTGCTTTCCGTTTTGCGGCAGGAACGGCCGCAGGGCGGCGCGCAGCTCCTCGGAGGTGAACGGCTTCCCCAGGAACCCGTCAGCCCCGGCGAACATGGCTTCGTTGCGATCCTGGCTCCCGGCGCGGGCGCTGATGACCACGATCGGGATGTTCACCCAGGCCTGCTCCTTCTGGATGCGGCGGATCAGACTCAGCCCGTCGACCTCGGGCATCATCACGTCGATCAGCATCAGATCGGGAGGCTCATGGCGAATCCGGCGAATGGCGTCGCGAGCGTTGTGAGCGACATGCACGTCCAGGCCGAACGCGTCGAGGACTTCGCGCATCACCGCGGCAAAGGCGATTTCGTCGTCCACGACGAGCACTCGCAGTTTGGTGCCTCGCGCCGAAAGAGGGGCCGTGGGGGCGGTATACGTTTGGGGAACCGAGGCCATCGGCCTCCTCCTGAACCTTCCGTTAGGCTCCGGGGCGCTCAGACGGGCGACAAAGCGCCCTGCCGGCAGCCCGATGTTATAATGCCCCGGCCTGCGGGGACCTTGCAGGTACCCAACAGAATTTCCCGCGTCGGGAACTGAGCCGAAGGTCCCGGCGGTCGGAAGAGGCCGCACTCCCCGTTGAGATCCACATCAGGAACCTTTCCGGCCAAGGACGGGACGCCGCTCTACTGGCAACACTGGGAGCCCGATCGCAGCCCACGGGCCACGGTCTGCCTGATCCATGGCCACGGCGAGCATGTCGGCAGGTACGAGCACGTCGCCCAGGCCCTGATCGCAGCCCAGGTTTCCCTTCTGGGCTGCGACCTGCACGGTCATGGCCGATCGGGCGGCCCGCGGGGCCATGCCCCGTCGTTCGCGCACATCCTTGATGATGTCGATCGACTCCTCGAGAAGGCGGACCGGTCCTATCCGATATTTCTCTACGGGCACAGCATGGGGGCCAGCGTCATCGTCGCCTATGTGGTGGATCGCAGCCCTGAGCTCAGAGGAGCGGTGCTGACCGGGCCGTGGTTCCGGTTGCGACAACGTGTGACCCCCGGCAAGGTTCAGCTGGCCCGTCTGTTGGCGCGGGTCCTCCCAGGTTTCACCATGGGCAGCGGCCTCTACGTTCAGGGGCTCTCTCGCGATCCAGAGGTCGTTCGCAAATACGTGAGCGATCCCCTGGTCCACGACCGGATCAGCGCGGTTGTGGGGCACAGCCTGATCCTGGCTGGCGAGAGCGCTCTGAGGCGCGCTCCGGAATTTCGGCTTCCAGTGCTGCTGATGCATGGGCAGGCCGACCCCGTCACCGATCCATCGGCCACGCGCCTCTTCTTCGATCGCGCCGGGAGCGAGGACAAGACACTCCGCCTGTGGCCGGAGCTGTTTCACGAGATCCACAACGAGCCCGAGAAGAACCAAGTGCTCGAAGTGATGGTCGACTGGGTCCGCTCGCACTTCTGATCCGGCAAAGGCAAGGATGGACAGGAGAACGAATGGGAAGACGAACAGCGATTCGGGAACGGAGAGAGCAGCGGAAACGGCAGCGCCAATGGGTGGTCGTTCTGGCGGTGACCGGGGTGGCTCTGGTGGTCGTCGCCCTGCTCATCCTGCAGAACAATCAGCCGGCGGGCTCCATCGCCACCCCTGCCCCGGCAACCTACCCGCAGGCGGATGGCCATGCGATGGGCGATCCCTCGGCGCCGGTGGTCATCACCGAGTACTCCGACTTTCAGTGCCCGTTCTGCAGGCGCTTCCATGACGAAACCCTGCCCCTCCTCGTGCGCGACTATGTGGCGCAGGGCACGGTGTACTTCACCTACCGGCATTTTCCTGTCGTCGACGGTGGCCTGGGCGGCGAGTCGCACCGGGCGGCCAATGCCGCGGTGTGCGCCGCTCGCCAGAACCGTTTCTGGGAGTACCACGACATTCTTTTCGCCAATCAGACGGGCGAGAACATCGGCAACTTCACCGCCAATCGGCTGACGGCCATGGCCGAAACCATCGGCATGGACATGCCCGCCTTCGAGGAGTGTCTCGCCTCTGGCACCGCCGACGATGAAGTCGAAATCGACAAAGCCAGCGCCATCGACCTGGGCATGAACTCGACGCCGTCCTTTGTCATCAACGGCCAGGTCGTGACCGGCGCGCAGCCATACGAGGTATTCCAAAGCGCGATCGAAGCTGCACTCACTCAGCCGGCTCCATAGGACCGGCTCACGCATGAAACGTGAAAGGGCGTCCGTCCTGGACGCCCTTTCCTTTCGCGCGACGGAAACGTCCTCAGCCCGAGGCGAACAACGAGACGATCCAGACCAGCAAAGGGCTGACCAGCAGCGCCGGCAGCAGGTTGCCGCTGCGGATCGGTTTGATCTCGAGAAGGCTGCTCACCGCCAGGCCCACCAGGAGAATCCCGCCCACCGCGGTCATCTCGGCGACCATGGCGTCGGACAGCAGGGCCTGAGCCCCGGATGCAAGCAGGGTCAACCCTCCCTGATAGACCAGGATGACGAGGATGGAAAACAGCACACCGATCCCGAGCGTCGAAGCCAGCGCAAGGGACCCAAAACCGTCCAGCACCGACTTGATGGCCAGCAGGCTGTAGTCACCGGTCAGTCCGTCCTGGATCGACCCCAGGACCGTCATCGGCCCAACGCAGAACAGGAGGCTGGCGGTCAGAAAGCCGCGAACAAAATTGCTGCCTCCCACCGTGCCGCCCGCGAAGCGAGTCTCGAGGCGGGCGCCGAGCCCGGCGAGACGATCCTCGATCCGCCACCACTCTCCCAGCAACCCGCCGATCAGCAGGCCGCCCAGCGCGTACAGAGGATTGAGGGTCTGAAAGAAGAGCCGAAGGCCGATGGCGGCCGTGAAGAGACCCATTCCAGCCAGAACGGTCGATCGCACGCGTTCGGGCAGCCGAGCGCCGAACGCAAGCCCAAGGATCCCGCCGACCAGTACGGTCGCGATGTTGAGGAAAGTTCCGATCACCGGATTTCCGGCCGAGCCATGGTCGGGTGGGTCGAGCCGACGGAGCGGATCTCGGCCAGGATCAAGACGAAGCACAGGGTCGAGCCGCGATTGAGGTAGCGCATGAGGTCGGGGTTGACCAGGTCCCCGGAATGGGTCAGCCGGGCGACCTCCCGCTCGGCCCGGCGTAGCACGGCCCGCGCCAGATCGAGGGCGCCGGCTCCAGGGGTATCGCCCCCGAGGATGAAGCCCTCGGGCGATTCGAGGCCGTCGCCGATCTCACGAATCCGGTCCTCCAGCCAGGCGACATGTTCCGGCCCGACCGATCGGAACCTTTCGGCCGTCTCCGGCAAGGCGGCGACTTCCGCCATGAGGCGGTACAGATCCCGCTGGACGGTTTCGAGAATCGTCCTGGTGGTTTCGACTTGCGTCAGCGAACGCGCCAGGCCGAGGGCCGCCGCGGCTTCATCAACCGTTCCGAAGGCCTCCGGGCGTGGATGGTATTTGGGGACTCGGCCCGGGCCGAGCAGGCCTGTGGTTCCGTCATCGCCTTCGCCGGTGAAGAATTTTCCCATGCGGCGATTATAGCCGCGCCCCCTCGTTGACTCGATGGACCTCCTCGTCCATAATGCGTTGCAGACGCTGGAGCCACAAGGGGGAAAGTCATGTTGGCCCAAGCCCGCCGATTCCTGTTCGCAGTTCTCCTCGGCGCGACCGCCTCAGGCCTCTTGTTTCTTTCGGTATCCAAACCTCGCGGCAAACCGATCGAATTGCTGCCTCCGCCCACGCCGAGCCCGCTGAGGATCCATGTTGCGGGCGCGGTTCAGCGCCCCGGCGTCTATGGTCTGGCTCCGGGATCGATCGTAGAAGACGCTTTGCGGGCCGCCGGCGGCGCGACCTCCGACGCGGATGTCGATCGCATCAACCTGGCCGCGCCGCTGACCGACGGCGAGCGGATTTCTGTGCCTCGGTCCGTCACTCCGGCGCCGGACGCACCCGACGACTCCGATCCGGGGAATGGCGCCCTTGATTTGAATGAGGCCACCGCCTCCGACCTGGAGAAGCTGCCAGGCATCGGGCCCGGTCTGGCCCAGGCGATCATCCAATACCGAACAGCCCATGGGCCGTTCCGCAGGGTCGAGGATTTGCTGCTCGTCCCTGGCATCGGGCCTTCGCGGCTGGCGCAAATACGCGACTTGGTGAGGGTGGATTGAAAGGGATGCGTGATTGGTGATTGGTGACTGACCACTGGCACTGACCACCGACCCCTGTCCACTGACCACTGTATAATCGCTCCGTGCCCGAGCTTCCCGAGGTCGAGACTCTGGTGCGGCACCTGCGCCAAGGCTCAGACGGTGCTCCGTCGTTGCCCGGGCGAAGGATCATGGCCGCCACCGTTCGTTGGCCGCGCCACATCGGTCATCCGGATTGGCGAACGTTCGCCGAGGCCGTCCGCGGTCGCACCATCCAGGATGTGCGGCGCCGGGGCAAGTACCTCGTCCTGCCGCTCGATTCCGCGTATCTGATCATCCACCTCAAGATGAGCGGCGACCTGGCCGTCGTGCCTTCGGATGCGCCCGAGGGCCGATTTGAGCACACGCTGCTTCATCTGGACGACGGTTGGGACTTGCGGTTTTCGGACGCCCGCAAGTTCGGGCGCGTGTACCTGATGGAAGACCCCACGCCCCTTCTGGGGCCCCTCGGCCCCGAGCCGTTGGAACAGGGGTTCACGTTTTCGACCTTCAGGCGCCGTCTCCGCAGGCACGCCAGAAAATTGAAGCCGCTTCTGCTGGACCAGACTTTCGTCGCCGGGCTCGGCAACATCTACGCCGATGAAGCCCTGCACGCGGCCCGCTTGCACCCGTTACGCCGGAGCGACCGTCTCCGCGAACAGGAGGTCCGCCGCTTGTGGCGCTCCATCCGTTCGGCCTTGCGGCGCGGGATCCGCCACAACGGTGCGAGCCTCGACTGGGTGTATCGCGGCGGAAGTTTCCAGAATCATTTCCGCGTCTACCAACGGGCCGGCGAACCGTGCCCGGTCTGCGGTTCCCGAATCCGTCGTATCACCGTCGGGCAGCGCGGCACCCATTACTGCCCGACATGCCAACCGGAGCGCAGGCAATAATGGACAACTCGCTGATACTGGGCATCGTACTGATCGGTGTGGGGATGGCCCTGGCGCTGATTGCCTATGCCGTCATGCTGAACCGACGGGAGCCGGAACCCGAGGCCCCGCCCGCCGAGCCCAAGGTGGAAGGGATGGATCAAGTCCTGGAGCCGCAGGAAGCCGCGGAACCTATCCCGACGATGCCGCCTCCTCCGTGGGCCGAGAAACCTGCAGCCGCAGCTCCTTCTGCCCCATCCCCCGAGCCGGCTCCGGCCGCGCCTCCGTTGCCGAAGCCTGCCGTGCAGGGCGAGATGGGGCGCCGCCTATTCCCCGTCGCCTTCTTGCTCCGTGAGGATGCCTCCGGCGCGCTCGTGGTCCAGGTGGGAGAGCGCCTGTACCGGAAGCCGGAGGACCTCAAGATCTCGCCGGATTGGGCCCGAGTCGAATCGGTTTCGGCCGAACTGGCCCGATGGACGGCCGTCGAGCGGCCCGCGGCCAGACCGTCGGTCCCGCCGCGCGACGAAGCGCCGACCAAGGCGGGATCGATGATCGAGCAGATCAACGAGATCCTGGAGAAGAAGCTCGAAGCGTCGGGGAATCTGCCTCGCGGCGTGCGCCTGGCCGAAGGTCCCGGCGCCACGGTGCGTGTCTACGTCGGGGTCCAGGCCTACAGCATCGAGGAAGTGCCCGACCCTTCCATTCGGCAACTGATCCGGCAAGCCGTCGCCGAGTGGGAGGCTTCGCGCTAGGCGGGCACGCTCACCGGTTCGACCTCCAACCTCGCCTGCGCGCGCGTCAACCGCCCCACCGGGGTCGCGAGATCGTGCTCGAAGAAGATCCAGGCCTCGCGCTCGAGCAGCCACGGCTGCCATCGCTGCTTCGTGCGAAGGGTCTCGAGCGGCTCAATGTCGTAGGCCGTCATCCACGACAGTCGCGCCATGTGCACGGCGTAGCTCGCC
The DNA here is from genome assembly GCA_035693825.1 of Anaerolineales bacterium. GTDB lineage: Bacteria > Chloroflexota > Anaerolineae > Anaerolineales > E44-bin32 > MGOM01. The sequence continues at coordinate 12,989 of DASSGB010000212.1, read as the reverse complement.
AGGTCCGCAGCGAAGAAGCCATAGCCTGCCTCGCCGCCGAGGAGTACCGACTGATGCGCCCGAGTATGTCCGGGCGTGACGAGGCATTCGATCCCGGGGACGACCTGCGTGTCGCCGTGGAGCAGCTGCAGGCGACCTTCCTTCCATAGCGGTTCGAAATTCTCGGCGAGGTACGTGCCGCGAGTGCGGGCGTCGGCGTGGGAGGCCTCGGCCCACTCGATTCTCTGAACCATATAGGTTGCCCGCGGGAAGGTCGGCACCACCCGACCCTCCTCAAGGCGAGTGTTTCCGCCGCAGTGATCGGCGTGCAGATGCGTGTTGACCACGATATCGACGTCCTCAGACCCAACGCCCAGAGTCGCCAGCGATTCCACCAGTCCGCCGTTGGGACGTTCGAGTCTCCAACGTGCCCTTGCCGGCCCATCGAGCTTGTCGCCCAGACCCGTGTCGATCAGGACCGTTCTCCCCGGCGCACGCACCAACAGACAGTTGAGCGTCATCGGGATGGTGTTGTCGGAATCGGGAGCGAAGTCTCGAAGGTACAGCGACCGCGGGACCAGCCCAAACGGCCCGCCAGCGTCCACGTGGACGACACCGTCGCTGACGATGTTGACTTCCAGGTCGCCGAAGTTCATGGGAGGAAGGGCACCAAGTGATTAGTGATTAGTGAATTAGTGATTAGTGATTGGTGGTCGGCACTGGCTGATGGCTGACGGCTGATGGCTGGTATCAGTGTCGCCGCCGGCGCTTCTTGCGGGCGGCCTCAGCGGGGATGGCCGTAGGCGGCGCGGCCGAGGCTGGCGCCACTTCGCCGGCAGCCGGCGCGGCCAGCGACGGCCGCGGCGCCTGAGCCCGGAACAAGCGCGAGATGACGCCGGCGCGAATATCAGCCTGCAGATGGCCGAACATGTCGAAGGCTCGGCTCTTGTATTGCACGAGCGGATCACGCTGACCGTAAGCTTCGAGTCCGATCGAGGTCCGAAGCGCTTCCATCTGCGTGAGATAGTCGACCCACAGTCGGTCCCCGACGGCCAGGATCAGCCCCCGCAGGCCCTCGGTCAGAATCGACCGGCCGAGAGCCTCCTCGACGCGCTCCTGGTCGTCCGGCGGGAGGTCGGCGATGGTTCCGGCGGCGGTCCATTCTTCCCAGACTTCCTGCCCGAGGACACGCCTCAGGCCTCGCTGCACCCGCTCGTCGATTTCTGCGAGCGGCGTCGCGCCCAGTCGCCGCGCTTCGGCCCGCCCCAGACTGCGCTCGACGACTTCCAGCGCGCCCGTGAGATGCTCCGTCACCTCTTCCAGGAGCTCGGGTTCGTCGATGGACTCCAGAAGGCGTGCGGCGTGGTAGGGGTACGACAGACGCGCCACCAGCACCGATCGCCGCTGATGCGTTCGCCGGTCGAAGAGAGTCCGCTGGCCGTAGCTCATCTGCACCAGCAGACGAGCCTTGAGGGCCTCGCTGACCTCGGCGCCATCGGGAATCGCCGCCTCCAGCTCTCGGGCGATCTCGGCCTGGATGGCCTCGGTGCGTTGTTTCCACACGCGATCGACGGCCTCGGTCAGCTGCCGCTCGGCCGCGTCCCAGTCGATGGGACTCGAGAGCGACGCGGGCAGGCCCAGCGACTCAGCCAGCCGACCCTCGACGGCCTGCACCAGTCCTACCCAAACGCGGCCGCCCATGCCCGCTTCAACCATCTGAGGCACCATCTTTTGGAAGCCGGAGGGGTCCGAGCGGATCTTGCGGGCGCCGTCGGCGCCGAGTTGAATGCGGAGGCCGGCCGCCTCCTCCACCGACCGCAGCATCGCCTGCGGGTCGACCTCGCCCCCGGCCTCTTCCGCCTCGGCGATGGCGCCTTCGATCGCGGTCTCGGCCATCTCGACGCGCTGGCGCACCTGTTCGTCCAGGCGCGACAGCGATCGTTCCAGCTGCTCGTCGATGGCTTTGGACAGGTGGACGTACTGCGCCTCGAGGGACCGCTGCGTCAGATCCTGGAGGGATCGCCGAATCCCGGCAGCGTCCTGGCCTTCGAACGACTCGATCAGCAGCCGGAGCATATACGAAGGATAGGGTCGGTCCGATTCCAGGTTGAGCGTCGGCTGGGTCTCTTCGAGCCAGGCCAGGAGTTTCCAGCGCGCTTCCGCGTCCTCGAGCGCTCCGGTCACCCGGCGTTTGACTTCCTGCTCGAGCATGGCCCGGATGTCGTCGCGCAGGTCTTCCTTGCTGAAGATCCGGTTGCGCTGGCCGTAGAAGACCTCGCGCTGCTTGTTGAGGACGTCGTCGTATTCCAGGAGGTGTTTGCGCGTATCGAAGTTGGCGCCTTCCACACGCGTCTGGGCCTGTTCGATGACGCGGCTGACGATGCCGTGGGCAATCGGCGTGGCGTCGTCAATGTTCAGGCGTTCCATCAGACCGGAAACTTGCGAGCCTCCGAAGAGACGCATCAGCTCATCTTCGAGCGAGAGAAAGAATTGCGAGGAACCGGGGTCCCCCTGCCGGGCCGCACGGCCGCGCAGCTGGTTGTCGATGCGCCGGGCCTCGTGGCGCTCCGATCCGACCACATGCAGGCCGCCGATTTCCTTGACCTTCTTCTCGTCTTCCACGAACTTGAGGAAGAGATCGCGTTCGGCGGAGTAGATGCCCACGGCCTGCGTATCGACGGAAGTCAGCGCCTGGGCTCTCTCTTCGATGGTCAACGTCTCCGGTTCGGCGTGACCCGCCCGCCGCAGAATCCGGTTCACGGCCCCCAGGACCTCCTCGGCGATCTCGCCTCCGAGCTTGATGTCCACACCGCGGCCGGCCATGTTGGTGGCGATGGTGACCGAGCCCAGCCCACCGGCCCAGGCGATGATGGCCGACTCTTCCGCATGCCGCTTGGCGTTCAGCACGTTGTGCCGGATGCCCGAGGCCAGCACTTCGCCAAGCCGCGCCTGGTGCTCGGCCTCGAGCCCCAGATAGCGCGCCAGGCGCTCGAGATTCTCCGGACGAGTGGAGGTCAGCGCCACGTTCAGTTCTTTCGCCAGAGGACGCATCTCCCCCGTCGAGAGCTCTCCCAGCGGCTTATGCAGAACCTGAAGGTCCTCGATCCGCGTGCCGTCGTCCGTCAACCCGTGAGCCTCGAAGTAGGCCTCGCGCAGGACGATCGTCAGTGCAAGGGTCTGCAGCGGCTCCGCTTTCAACCGCGAGGACAGCCGCTCAGAAAGCTCGACCGACGTGGTTCCCACCAACAGCGGCTGGCCGCGGACGTGTCGGCCAAAAATTTCCGCGGTCACGGCCCGCAGCTTGGCTTCCTGCGTCCGGTAGACCATGTCCGGGTAGTCCTTACGGCGCCAGAACACCGGTTTCCCGGAGGCATCGCCCTTGCGCACGAAATAGTAGAAGCGGTTGCCGTCTTCCTGGTATTCGGCCTCGGCCAGATCCGAGTCTTCCTGGAGGGCCATGTACTCGAGATTGGTCGGGAGCTGAGCCACCTCGACGTTGTAGATCTTGTGAAACTCTTCGGCCTCGGTGACGGCCGTGCCCGTCATGCCCGCCAGCTTGGCGTACATGCGGAAGTAGTTTTGCAGGGTGATCGTGGCGTAGGTGACGTTGTCCTGGCGGACTTTGACGCCTTCCTTGGCTTCGACCGCCTGATGCAGGCCGTCCGACCAGCGCCTTCCCGCCATCAGTCGGCCGGTGAATTCGTCGACGATGATCACCCGGCCGCCCTGAACGACGTAGGCCTTGTTGCGTTTGAAGAGGTGTTCCGCGCGCAGAGCCTGCTCGATATGGCCCAGGAGCCGCGCCTGTTCCGGCGTGATGTCTTCCGGGCGATCCGGATCGCGCAAGCGCGTGCCCAGCAGGCTCTCGACCCGCTCTTCGCCCAGCTCGGTCAGAGCGACGGTTCGATCGCGTTCGCTGACTTCGAAGTCTTCGGCGCGAAGCTCCTTGACCACCTGAGCGGCGCGCTCGTAGAGCGTGGCGTCCTCGTGCGACGGCCCGGAAATGATGAGCGGCGTCCGGGCCTCATCGATCAAGATGTTGTCGACCTCGTCGAGGATGACGTAGTGGTGGCCTCGCTGGACACGCGCCTCCAGACTCTGGGCCATGTTGTCTCGCAGGTAGTCGAAGCCGAATTCGTTGTTCGTGCCGTAGGTGACGTCGGCGGCGTAGGCCTGGGCCCGATCGACGATGCGCAGGCGGTGCACATCTTCCTGAGCCGATTCGCGTTCACGGTCGTACACGAACGCCTTGCGGCCGTTCTCCGTCCGGGCCGCTTCCTGGAGCACCCCCACGCTCATGCCGAGGAAGTCGAAAATGGGGCCCATCCAGCGGGCGTCGCGGCGGGCCAGGTAATCGTTGACCGTGACCAGGTGGACGCCCTTGCCCTCCAGCGCATTGAGGTACATGGGCAGCGTGGCCACCAGCGTCTTGCCTTCGCCCGTCCGCATCTCGGCGATCATGCCCTCATGCAAGACGGCGCCACCGACGATCTGAACGTCGAAATGGCGCAGGCCGATCGTCCGCATCGAGACCTCGCGCACCACGGCGAAGGCCTCGGCCATCAGATCGTCCAGCGTCTCGCCGGCGGCCAGCCGCGAGCGGAATTCTGCGGTCTTGGCGCGCAGCGCCTCGTCGCTCAGATTGCGCAACTCGGCTTCCCGGCGCGCCACCTCGGCGACCAGCGGCGCATGACGCTCGCTGTCGCGGCGCACCGGATCGCCGCCAAGGACCTTACGCAGATTCTTGAACATCCGAGGGATCCCTCGGCGCGCATTATAACACCCGGGCCCGGACGAGCCGATATCCAGGGTGTATACTCGCATGCCCTGCGGGAAGCCGAGAGACGCGTGCTCGCTCTTCCACGTCTACCGAGGCGATCCGGGGCGATCGCCGGCGTTTCAATCTTCGTTGCGGCGATATTCCTCGCCGCCTGCACGGCAGCGCCCGCTACGTCCAGTGCGGAGTTGTCCGGGCAGGCCGGCCTGGTGGTCCGCTTCCGAGATGGCCGAGTGCAGACCGCCTGCATCGAATTCTCCGGCGAAAGTCTGACCGGCGAGGAACTGCTCCTCGATTCGGGCCTCGATGTCCGCCTGGATATGGCCAACGCCATGGGCTCGATGGTGTGCTCCATCGAGGGTGACGGCTGCTCCTTCCCCGAGGAGCCCTGTCTGTGCGAATGCTCCCTGCCCGGTTCCTGCGGCTACTGGGCCTACTTTGGGTGGGACGATGAACGCCAGGCGTGGACGTACGCCCCGCTCGGCGCACGCGCCCGCCAGCTCAGCGACGGCGACATCGACGCCTGGGTCTGGGTCGAAAGCACCGGGCCCGAGGCGGTCGAGGCGGCGCTGCCGGAAGGGATTTCTTTCGAAGAGGTCTGCCGGGAAGAATAGTGGTCAGTGGTGAGTGGTGAGTGGTGAGTGGGCGGAAGTGGCTAGTGATTCGAGATACGTACCTGGCAACTGCGGCTGGAAGCTCAAAGCTGGCGGCTGCCGTCTCGCACCCCGTTCGCCTGCGCCGCACCGAGTGCAGCGCAGGTGCAGGCGGGCCGCGAGCCCCATGATTCGTTCGGTGGGCATGGGCCCGCCGGGGCAAGACGGCCGGCGTGCCGCCGGTGCTTGCGGCACGAACGGTGATGGCCGACGGCTGACGTCCTTGAGCATTCCTGCATTAGAATCTCTCCTGCGGGGCGGTGGCGGAACTGGCAGACGCCGAGGACTTAAAATCCTCTGAGGGCAACCTCGTGTGGGTTCGACTCCCACCCGCCCCACCACGGAGCGAACGCCTGCCGGCCTCCTCCGGAGATTAGGAACCCCATGAACACTCGAGCCATTGTCTTCCCTTTGGTCGTCGTGATGGCGGCCGCGTTGGCCTGTACACTCCCCGGGGCTGCGCCGCCCACTCCTTTCGCGTTCCCCACCCCCAATCAGACGCTGACCGCGATCTTCGCGCCCACGGCCGGTGCAACGGTCGCGGCGCCGACGGCGGCGGCCACCTCAACGATTGCCGTCACGGCGATCGTCACCTCCGCCTCCCTGCCCACGAGCACCTCCGGGGCGCTTTCGAGTCGCCCGAACGGCTCGCCGGTGGCGGCGGCGCATCTTTCGACCCCTCCTACCATTGACGGCGACCTGGCGGATTGGGCCACGGCAACCTACAGCGTGAGCCAGGTCACCTACGGGGCCGCGCGCTGGAGCGGGCTGAATGACGCCTCGGGCGTCTTCTACATCGGATGGGATAGCTCCGCGCTCTACATCGCGGCGCGCGTCACCGACGATCAGTACGTCCAGATCTCCAGCGGCCACGATATGTACCTGGGTGACAGTCTCGAGATTCAGCTGGATGCCAACCTGGCCTCAGACTTCTATACCGTCTCGCTCAGCAGCGACGACTATCAGATCGGGCTGAGCGCCGGCAACTTCGGGTCGATCTCGCCCCAGGCTTACCGCTGGTATCCCTCCGACAAAGCCGGCGTCCCCTCGGGCGTGACGGTCGGCGGGAAATCCACGACGAGCGGGTACACCTTGGAGGCCAAGATCCCGTGGACGGTCTTCGGCGTCACTCCGGCCGAGGGGTCGCGCTACGGCTTCACGTTGTCCGTGTCGGACAACGATTCGGCCGGCGCTGCCGCCCAGCAATCGATGGTCTCCAGCGTCTCGACGCGCGAGCTGTTCGATCCCACCTCGTGGGGAACCCTCGTTCTCGGGGAATAGATCAGTCGTCAGTCATCAGTCGTCAGAGCAAACACAAAACCAGGTTTCCTGCGGAAACCTGGTTTTGGATCGGGGGGGGCTCGCGAGCCGCGCCTACATGGTCTTTGCCCGATGGTGCTTCCGGATCTATACCGGCTCAGAACAAGATCGAGGCCAGCTCGTCGCGATACTCGCGGGTGAGCGAATCGCTTTCTCCCAGAAGGGAGAACAGAGCCAGCAAGATGTCTTTGGGAAGGCCCTTGCGGTAGGTCTTGTTCTGGCGAAGGATGTCGAGCAGGCCGTCCATGGCCGCCGGGAAGTTGCCGCGCACGATGAGGCGGGCCGCCTGATCGAGCTGCGCCTGGAGAGGATCGTCGGAAGGCGATTCCTCGGTTTGTTCGACTCGGGCCAGCAGCTCGGCCAGCGGCTTGAGCTTCTGCGCCGCCGGCCATTCCGCGCCCGCCGGGAACCGGCTCAAGAACTCCAGGGCGTCCGCGCCCCGGCCCTGCATCAACAACGCATGCGCCAGGCCCAGGGCGGCTTTGCTGTTGGACTTGTCTTCTTCCAGAATGAGTCGATAGGCGCTTTCGGCCTCGTGCCAGTGGCGCGTGGCCAGCAGGCTCGCCGCCTTTTCCACCGCTAGATTGGCGGCGCTCGGGGCGACTCGCTCGAGGAAGCGGCGCACCGCGGTCTCGGGTTGCGCCCCTACAAACTCGGCCGTGACCTCTCCCTGGCGGAAGGCGCGCACGGCGGGGATTCCCTGGACGCCGAAACGGATGGCCAGATTCGGATTCTCGTCCACATTCACTTTGGCCAAACGGAAATTCCCGCCGGCCTCAATGGCCATGCGCTCGAGCATGGGCCCGAGGGTGCGGCAGGGCCCGCACCAGGGCGCCCAGAAATCCACCACCACCGGCCCCTGATACGAGCGCTGGATAACCTCTTCCTCGAAGGTCGATTCGTTGACGTCGAGAATATGCTCAGAAAGCGGCACCGGACACCTCGCCCCCCGCCCGCCATTCTACAACGGCTCCGTCAGCGGAACGTTGGCGCGCCTAGGACTCGTCGGGCGGGGCTTGAGGCTCCTCCACCCGCACGACTTCGCCGTGCACGTTGAGGACGACCCGGAAGCCCATCATCCCCAGCCAGGCTCGGGCTTCGTCCGGCATTCCCCTGGCGATGAGCTCGTCGAAGCGCGATCCCACGTCGCGCAGCGAAGCCTCGATCATGGCCTTGGTGAAGATGTCATCCTGCCCCAGGATGCGCATCGTCCCCTGGCTGATGAGCTCCTCGTTGCCCGCGATCATCTGGCGCATGTGCTCGAGGACCTGACGGTCCACCGTCTCGCTTTCCACGTGCCGCCGGAAGCCCTGATCATCGATCACGTAGAACGACTCGTCTCCCACGACGAGCGCAGGCACGGGGCGATCGTCCTCATCGACGACCAGGCCGGCGAACAGGGCCTGGGAGGCCATCCTAGCTCCTCATGCGCGGATCGTGACCTGCGTTCCGGCTTCCGACCAGAGCTCGTCCATGTGGGTCGGGACCATGGGGCGAGTCCAGCGGAAGAGCCACTTGGCCGCCTGGGGCGTCATGTTGATGCAGCCGTGGCTGCGCGGGGCCCCGAAATCGTTGTGCCAGTAGGTGCCGTGGAAGGAAATGCCTTCCTGGGTGATGTACGAAACCCAAGGTACGCCGGGCAGGTCGTAGCCGCTGGCGAGATTGCCGGCCAGCATATGCCGCGAACCTCGCTTTCGAAAAGTGACGAACTTCCCCGCAGGGGTCCAATACTCTCCGCTTTCAACCCGTGCCCCGGTCGACACCAGCGAGGTGAAGACGGGCGTGGAACCTTCGAAGCATTGAATCCACTGCCGCGCCAGATCCACCTCGATGCGCTTGTCCTCCAGGGGGACGTCCGGGGTGATCGGGGTCAGTTCGGGCAGATCGATGTGCCGCAGCCCTTCCGCCAGCGCGAAGTAGCTCTGAGCGATGCGGTCGTCGTAGATGCGATACCAGACCCGGTCCTTCCTGTCTCGGACCATCCCCAGCACCCAGTGGACGCTCTCGTAGTAGAAACGATAGGCGCGCGGGGGTTCCTTGTTCGGCTCCCAGTACGCATCCACCCAGGGCACGCTGACTTCCATCAGGGCGCCGCTGGCGGGCACGGAACGCACAGGCTGGTTGGGTTCGGCCCGGACGGGCTGGATGGCGCTCGAATGGACGAATCCCAGGCGCTCGACTTCGTACCAGACCCGGTTGTGCGCCGGCTCCCGGTCGCCGACCACGGCCCCGACCAGCCGCAGGAGATCGTCGCGTTCGACACGGAAGACCCGGATGGCCTTGAACGACGGCTCAAGGTAGATATCCAATGTCGGCTCGAGAACTCGACCCAGCTGCGCCGGCGGAAGCTCCACCGCGCGGCGGCCCCATTGCAGCGGCAGCGCCAGGCTGAGCATTCCCATGCCGCTCAAGCGGAGAAAGCCGCGCCGAGAAAGGTGATCGGGAAGTTCGATCGACTCAGCCAAGACCCGGGCCTCAGGGATGCACGTTGACCAGTGTGCCGACTTCGGCGAAACCAAAGAGCCACTCCGAGTCCGGCACGCTGAGGTTGACGCAGCCACGGCTCATGGGAGTACCGAAGTTGTTGTGCCAGTACGTCCCGTGAAGTCCGTAGCCTTCGTAGAAATACATCGTGAACGGCACCCCGGGCAGGTAGTAGCCCGGGCCGGCCATGGGCGTCGAGCGCAGCTTCACGTAGATGCGGAACGTTCCCGTGACGGTCGGCGTCGCCCGTTTGCCGGTAGACACGATGAAGGTCATCACCGGAGTCGTTCCTTCGTAAGCGATAACCCGCTGCTCACTGAGGTCGACGTCGATCCAGCGGCCCTCGTTGGCCAGTTCGGCAGGATCCAGAACGTAATCCCACGAAACATTGGGGCGCGGCGTGGGCGTATTGGTCGGAGTCGGCGTGAGAGTCGCCGTCGCCGTCGCCGTGGCTGTGGGTGTGTTGGTGGGCGTGGGCGTGAAGCTCGCCTTCGGCACGGGCGATGAGTCCTGCTGCGGCTGCCGGGCATCCGCCGGCTGGCCTCCAACCCACAGTCCGATGGCGAAGGCCAGACCCAGCGCGGGAATAGCCGCGCGGGGGGAAACCAGCCGGCGAAACGTGAGCGTTTCTGCCGGAACCAGCTGCACTTTGAGGTCATCCGGCAGACGCAGCCGCTGCACGGCCGCCGGGCGCTCGCGTGGCGGAAGACGCCGCACGAGCCAATGGATGGCCTTTCGGGCGGCGCGGCTGCGTGGATTGATGGCCAGGGCGCGGGCCGCGTAGGCGAGGCCGGCCCGCGGCTCGGAGACTCCCGCCAGGGTCAGCCACGCGGCCTCGTTGGTCGGATCCAGCCGAACGGCCAGACGCGCCCAACGCCGGGCCTCGCTGCTGTCCTTGCGCTGCAGGGCCCTGTGCGCGAAACGCAGAGCTTCAGCGACGGCCTCGGCCGTCGCGCGGTGGGCCGGGCTCATGGCAGCGCGGACTCCGGGAACTCAGCCGGTTCGTTGTTGACGAAGCACAGCACCCCGTCGACGACGCCTCGGGCCGCCCGGTCGGGGCTGCGCGTGAGGAACTCGCGGTCGAGGAACAGGAAGCCGGTCTCGATGATCACCGCCGGCGTCTCGTTGTGAACCTCGTTGAAGGTGTGGTACTCCGTCATGTCGCGCGTGATGCTGCCGGGATGGAAGCGCAGGCCGGTGGCGGCGTAGTAGCGGTCGGCGAGGCAGGTGACCAGCCGCTGGGCCCGATCGGGCACGGACGTGTCGACGGCCGTGGCGACCTTGTAGCCGGTCGCCTCGGCGTTGACCGGTGTGCACGAGTCGGCGTGGAGCGACACTAACGCGACGGCGCGATACCCAACGAGCCGCGAGTCGAATTCCTCGAGCAACTCGGCCTCGTAACCAGCCGCCTGAAGGGAACGGACGACGAGGTTGGCGATGGACTGGTTGACTTCGAGCTCGGTCAGCCCGTCGTCACACACCGATCCCGGGTCGACATAGCCGCTCTCGGGGTTGGCGCCGGAGTGCCCGGCAACGACTCCGATGCGGATGCCTCCGCTGTCGGAAAGAAGAGGCACGGACGGTCCGCTGTCGGCCGGATCAGCCCGAGGCGCGCTCGCCAGGGAGACCAACTGCCCGACCCATTCGCCGGGTGAAAGGCTGGCCGGAGTCCAGGCGGTGAAGGCCGTTGCCAGAAGAGCGGAGACGACCAGCGCCGAGGCAAGATGGCGCATCACCGACCTGGCGAGGGGCGCGTCCTCATGAGCCGCGGCGTCGGGCTGTCTTCGTCGTCGCATGGTCCTCTTTCGTCGACATTATATCAAGCGTTGGACCCCAACCTACAGGACAGGGGTCATCTCACCCAGCAATGCCCATGCCAGCAGGAGGAACCTTGACAGCCGGACTTGGCTGGTGATAATATTCATCAAAATTCTCATAGATATCTACCGAGGACCCTTCATGGTTACCTGCATCTGTCTGAGGCGGGGGCGCTAGCCGCCACGTCTCGGACGGCCTGACACAACGGCCAACCTTCGAGACCGGCGCGCCCCCGCACCCCGTCGCTACGGTGCCTTTGGCGTGCCCTTCGGCCTCGGGTTGGCCGTCTTGATTCTGGAGACTGAACGTGGGACTCGACCTGGCTTCATCCATCACCACGACCACTCTGCCTGCGGCGTTCGACCGCGTCGGCCGAACGCCGCTGATCCGACTTCAACGCGTCACCCAGGGGCTTCCGTCGTCGGTCGAGATCTTCGCCAAAGCCGAGTGGCACAACCCCAGCGGCTCGGTCAAAGACCGCGCCGCCTCGGCCATCGTGAGGCAGTCGCTGCGCGAAGGACGGATCGGCCCGCGGCGGCCCCTCCTCGATTCCACCTCCGGAAATATGGGCATCGCCTACGCCACTCTGTGTGCGCCGCTGGGAATCCCCGTGCATCTGGCGATTCCAGCCAACGCCAGCCGGGAGCGCCTGGCCATGCTTCGCACGCTGGGAGCTGAACTCATCCTCACCGATCCCGTCGAAGGTTCGGACGGTGCGCGCGAGGTCGCGGCGGCGATGCATGCCCGCCAGCCGGACCGGTATTTCTATGCCGATCAGTACAGCCATCCCGCCAACTGGCAGGCGCACTACGAAACGACCGGACCTGAAGTCATCCAGCAGACCGAGGGGCGCATCACCCACTTCGTCGCCGGCCTGGGGACGACCGGCACCATCGTGGGAGTCGGCCGGTACCTGCACCAGGAAGCGCCTCACGTCCGAGTTGTCGCCGTCCAACCCGCGACTCCGCTCCACGGATTGGAGGGCCTCAAGCACCTGCCCTCTACTCCCCGGCCTCCGATTTACGATCCTTCGGCGCACGACGAACTTCACCCAGTGGAGACGGAGGCGGCCTATACCATGGCTCGGCGGCTGGCCCGCGAGGAAGGCTTGCTCGTCGGCGTGTCGTCGGCGGCGGCGCTCGCTGCCGCGCTGGTGATCGCCCGCACCGTGTCGGAGGCGGTCTTCGTCGTCCTGTTTCCCGATTCGGGGCTGAAATACCTTTCGGATCCGATGTGGGGCGGGCCGTGACGCTTCTGCTTTCGGGAGATCTGGCCAGGGCCATTCGGCGGCACGGCGAGTCGACCTATCCCGAGGAAGGCGCCGGATTGATATTGGGGAAGGTCGAAGGGGACCGACGGCGCGCCCTGCAATTGCGGACGGCCGCGAATCGCTCGCCGGCGGAAGTCAGACGGCGTCGTTACTTTGTCGACCCGCGCGAGATGATGCAGGCCGAGGCCGAGGCGGACGACCAGGGACTCGAGATCCTGGGGGTCTTCCATTCTCATCCCGACCATCCGGCCTCGCCTTCCGAAACCGACCGGGAGTGGGCACTGCCGTGGTACGTATACGTGATCACCTCGGTTCGCGCCGGGCGCGCCGAGGAAAGCACCGGATGGCGGTTGGCTGAAGACCGCTCCGAATTCGTGCCGGTGATGATCGAGATAGGAGCCTGAGGAGGAAGGATGTCGACGGTACGCGTTCCAACGCCGCTGCGCGCCTATGCCGACGGCCTCAACGTGGTCGAGGTGGAGGGGGCCACGGTGGGCGCGGCGTTGCAGGATCTGGCGGTCCGTTACCCGCAGCTTCGGAAGCATCTGTTCGATGACGCCGGCTCGCTGCGCTCGTTCGTGCACGTCTTCCTCGGGGAGCTGGACGTGCGTGAGCTGGAAGGCGAAGCCACTCCTCTGAGCCAGAGCGATCAGCTGCTCATCGTGCCCAGCATTGCCGGAGGCTCCGC
>DASSGB010000211.1:0-6644 GCA_035693825.1 Anaerolineales bacterium | reverse complement strand
GAAGACGTGCAGCATGCCGCCGGGGAGCCGCTCCGGCGGGGCGAGAAGTCGTTCTGGAGCGTCGTCGTGGCGGTCGAGCTCGCCGACCTGGCGTTCAGCCTCGACAACGTCGTCGCCGCCGTGGCCCTGTCGCGCGAGATGTGGGTCGTCTTCACCGGCGTGGCGCTTGGCATCGTCACGATGCGCTTCGCCGCGGGCATCTTCGTCTGGATGATCCAGCGCTACCCGGTGCTCGAGGCGGCCGCGTACCTGCTCGTCCTGAACATCGGCATCGAGCTGCTGCTCGAGGATCTCTGGCACATCAAGCTGAATGACGCACAGAAGTTCATCGTGTCGGCCGGTACCCTGGGCCTCACCCTGCTCTACGGACGCTCGGCCGCGCTGCAGCGGATCGGTCGCTACTTCACCTGGCTGAAACGCGTGCTCGGCGTCGTCAGCCTGCTGTTCCTCTGGACGCTGAAGCCGATCGGCTGGGTCTTCGGAGGGTTCGTCGGGGTCACCCGTGTGCTGGCTGTGCTCTTCGCGACCCGCATCCGCCTTGTCCGCGATGCCCGGCGCGTCTCGAGGGACGTGTCCAACCCCGAGACCAAATAGATCGACCGCTCCGCCTTGACAGCGCAGGGCTGACCGCCTAATCTTGACCCAAAGCATCAGGAATTGGATGCGACGATGACATTCCGCTTCATGCGCTCAGGTCTGACCGCGCTCTATGCGCCCCGGCAATGCATCTGTCCGCGGCGGAGGCAGCGTGTGCCTTCGCCGGCGCGTCCGTAACGCCCGCAGGCACCCCTGACCTCCGCATCCACCGGCCGTCGCCGGACGGTCTCTCATCACACGTCTGTCTCCGCCGACGCGGATGGAGGGGAGTCATGGTTGCAAAGGTTGATCGCAACGCCATCAAGTTCAATCAGGTCGGTATCGCCGTAGTGTCCATCGCCTCGTTCCTCGGGGACCTGCCGCATCTCGCCGGACTGCTCGCCGTCGTCCTGGCGGTCGCCACGGCGCGGCCGACCTGGGGGCTGTTTCGCACGCTCTATCAGCGGGTCGTCCTCCCCCTGCGCTGGCTGCGGCCTCACGTCCTGGATGACGATCCTGCGCCGCACCGGTTCGCGCAGGGCGTGGGGGCGGCGTTCCTCGGTCTCGGCTGGATCGCCCTCATCTCGGGGGCGAGCGTCGTGGGATGGGCGCTCGTGCTGCTCGTCGCGGTGCTGGCGTTGGTGAACGTCGTCTTCGACTTCTGCGCGGGCTGCTTCGTCTACTATCAACTGCGGCGATTCGGGCTGATCGGCCGGACGGCGGCCCAGGAGTGAGCGATGGTTGAACGGCTGCTCATCCTGCTCCTCGTCGTGGCGGGGCTCGCCGCGGTGGGGCTTCTGCTGCGCTGGCGGTCCGCCCGGTACCGCCGGGCCGGCGCCAGGGATCTCGTGCACCTGAGCCACGGCCGGCCGCTGATCCTGGCGTTCTCCACGCCCGATTGCGTGCCGTGCCGGACGCAGCAGAAGCCCGCGCTGAAGGAGCTGCTGCGGCGCTATCCGGAGCGGCTCGAGGTCCGCGAGGTGGACGCCGCGGAGGGGCCTGATCTTGCGGAACGGTTCGGGATCATGACCGTGCCGAGCACAGTCGTGATCGATCCGCAGGGGCGCATCGTGGCGATCAATCACGGGGTGGCGCCGTGGGAGCGGCTGGCGGCGCAGTTGAGCCTGAACGGCGCGCGCGCCCTGGAGCGCCCGCGGATTGCGGCCGGCGCGGAGGCTGTGCTACAATCCGCACAACGTAGGCTGTGACGGGGATCCCACCCCCGAGCCTGCTCTCGAAAGAGAGCCGGTCCGCCCCGATACCGGCGAACGAGTGCCGGCGCTGATGCCGGAATGAGGGTGGTACCACGGGTGCACCCCGTCCCTTTGCGGACGGGGTGTTGTGTTTTTCGCGGCCGTGCGGCCGGGGAGGAACCGGGCATGGTGCAGGAGCGCGAGAGCGTTCAGGCGCTGCCGAAGAAAGCGGAGAACTTCAGCGAGTGGTACACGCAGGTCGCCCTGCGCGCCGAGCTCGCCGACTACACGCCCGTGCGCGGCTCCATGGCCATCCGGCCGTACGGTTACGCCATCTGGGAAGGGATCCAGAGCTGGCTGGACCGCCGCTTCAAGGAGACCGGTCACGTCACAGCCTACTTCCCGCTGCTGATTCCAGAGAGCTTCCTGAAACGAGAGGCAGAGCACGTGGAAGGTTTCGCTCCTCAGGTGGCATGGGTGACGCACGGCGGGGAGGAGGAGCTGAGCGAGCGGCTGGCCGTCCGGCCGACGTCCGAGGCGATCATCCTCCCGATGTACGCGAAGTGGATCCAGTCGTACCGGGACCTGCCGGTGCTGCTGCTGCAGTGGAACAGCGTCGTGCGCTGGGAGAAGGCCACGCGTCTGTTTCTGCGCACCGCCGAGTTCCTCTGGCACGAGGGCCACACGGCGCACCGCACGATGGAGGACGCCGATGCCGAGTGCCGTCTCATCCTGGGCATCTACCGCGAGCTCATCGAAGACATCCTGGCCATCCCGGTGCTGGTCGGGGTGAAGCCGCCCAGCGAGCGGTTCGCCGGTGCGGACAACACCTATACGCTCGAAGCCCTGATGCCGGACGGCCAGGCCATCCAGGAGGGCACGTCGCACTTCCTCGGTCAGAACTTCGCGAAAGCCTTCAACGTCAAGTTCCTGGACCAGGATAATCAGGAGAAGTACATCTGGTCGACGTCGTGGGCCGTGACCACGCGGCTGATCGGGTCACTCATCATGGCCCACGGCGATGACAAAGGGCTCGTGCTCCCGCCGCGGATCGCACCGTTCCAGGTGGTGATCGTCCCGATCCTCGGCCGTGACGACGCCAACGTCGTGCCCGCGGCGAAGGCCCTGGCGGCGCGGCTGGGGAGCCGCTTCCGGGTGAAGCTCGATGACCGCGACTTCTACACGGCCGGGTGGAAGTTCAACGAGTGGGAGCTGCGCGGGGCGCCGGTGCGCGTGGAGATCGGCCCGCGTGACGTGGCCGGCAGCCAGGTCGTGCTGAGTCGCCGCACGGGCGGCGCGAAGCAGACGGTGTCGCTGGACGGCATCGAGGACACCGTGGGGCGGATCCTCGAGGAGATCCAGGCCGAGCTCTTCACGCGCGGGAAGACGTACCGCGACGCACACACGACCCAGGCGAACGATGTGGAGGAGCTGGTCCGGGCGCTCGACCAGGTACAGGGGTTCGTGAAGGTCGGTTGGTGCCAGATGCAGTCGTGCGAGGACACCATCCGCGACCGCACGGGCGCCTCGCCGCGCGTCATCCCGCTCGACGATCATCCGTCGGGCAACTGCGCGGTGTGCGGGATGCCGTCGAAGGCGTCCGTATACTACGCGAGAGCATACTAGGCGCGACAGCGCCGGGGCCTGATGAACCCGCTTTCGCTCGAACACGAACTCGGCGTCTGTCCGCGAACGGGCCATCGTGATGGAAACAGGAAGCTCAGGCCTCCCCGTGCTTGCTGACGCCATCACAGGCCGGCAGATCCGCGGATTGTGGATGGCAGACCGGGGCGTCTACCGCATACACCGGATCCTCAACGAGACGAGGCGGCACGGCGTGGTTGCTGCGCCGATCGTCATGGGGAAGGAGACCGTCTTCGTCACCGCGCTTGGTCCGGCCGTCGAGCGTCTGGCAAGCGATGAGGCGCGCCGTGCGTGTCTGCAGGCCGGCCGGGTGCGGTGGCTGAGCACGCTGTCGCACCCGCGGGCGAATCATGAGATGTGAAGACGGGCCGAGGCCACGGCCCGTCTTCACGGTCACGGCAGATCCGGGCGCTCCGCGAACGGCTAGGCGCGCGGTCGGACGGGCACCCCTGCGGCTTCTTGGGCCTTCCGCAGCAAGCTAACGTCCACGGCCTGGTGCCAGTCGAACTGCTTGGGAATCGCTCCGATGTCCTGCGAGTCCTTCACCAGTCGCTCCATCGCCTCCATTCGGAAGCCGGCGTCGGGACTGACGATGAGCATGCTGGCCTGGTGGGCGCTCCGAAGGGCTTCCGCCACCCGGATCCCGTTCTTGTCGAGGATGGCGAACACTTCATCCCTGGTGTTACTGGTCGCGGCCACGTCCTTTGCGATGTACTGACGGGCACGGATCGTCGCGGACAGGTACGCGGTAATCGTATTCGGGTATTTGCGCACGGCGTCCACGGTGCCGAAGATCCCTGACTGCGGGGAGTCCAGGAGCTCCCGATACAGGAACTTCCCACCCGCGGCGTACAATGGGAACTCGTGCCGGGGTTGGGCCAGGCTTCCCGCGATGCGTCCACTGACCACGGCCTGCAGGCCGGCATCCAGCCCCACCCACACCCACTGGACGTCTCGCTCGGGATCCAGGCCGAGCTTCCTCAGGATCACCCTGGTGTTGAAGGCGGGACGGGCATCCGGCCCACCCGCGCCGCCATTGACCGTCTTGCCTTTCAGGTCTGCGGCGCCCGAGATCCCTGGCCCGACCATGAACATCCGGTACTCCCGTTCCTGGTTGGTGGCAAGGTAGGCGATCTTGACGCCCTTGGACACGCTCAAGAAGATGATGTCGGTATCGCCCGTGGCCAGGAGCAGGCTGCTGCCCACGACTCCGGCAAGGACCTCAGATGAGTTGATGACCTCGATCTGGTCGAACCCGGCCTCTCGGAAATACCCCTTCTCCAGCGCTACCCAGTGGGCTACCTGGCCGAGATAGTTTGGCAGATCGAACCCAAACTTGAACGACCGCAGTTCCGGCCTTGGCAGCGCCGCAGGTGCAGCCAGGGCCACCCTCGACAGCGGCGCCGCCAGCACGGCGCCGCCAACCGCCAGCGCCGCCTGTCCCAAGAACCGGCGCCGAGTGATCTCCCAGGACTCCGCCATGTCTCTCTCACCTCTCTCGGGATCTAACTTCAACTGCATCCAAGCCTGGCCTCGACCGGCGTTCCCTCCTACGCCTGCACCGGCTGCAGGTGGAACAACTCTGCCGCGTTGCCTCCCATGAGCGCATCGCGATGCTCCATGGACAAGACGGCGGCTCGGGCGACCTCTGCGGCGCGCTTCATCCATGGCTGGAAGGTCGGGTAGTCCGTGCCGAACACCGTCCGCCTGGCTCCGCTGTTGCCCACGCAGTAGGCGATGTCGATGGGATCCCAGACGCCCGGCGCGGTATCGAACCACATGCGCTCGAGCGCACCGGCGTGCGGGGTGAGCGGACTCTTCCAGTACCCGAACCCGATCCGCTTGCGGATCGCGAAGAAGCTACCGCCCATGTGGGGGATGATGAATCGAAGGGCCGGCAGTTCCTCGAGCAGCCCGCTTGAGATGAGATAGACGGTCAGCGCCGTCTGATCCATCACGCGTGACAGCATCGTGCCGTCACCTTCGAGCGACGAGACCACAGGCGCATTCGTGCTGGCGTGCAGCACGACCGGAACGTCCAAATCAGCGATCGTGCGCAGGACAGGACGGAAATCAGGATGATGGAGATACTTGCCCTGTACGTGCGTGTTCAGGTTGACGCCGCCCAGGCCGAGGTCGCGCACCGCCCGGACGAGCTCAGCCTGAGCGCCGTCTGCGAGGGGCGGGACGTGGGCGCAGCCGATGAACCGGCCGCCGCTGCGGCGCTGGATCTCGGCCAGTTCGTCGTTGACGGCCCGGGCCAGCGGCAGTGAGGTGATCCACTCCAGCCACAGGCCCAGCGAGAGCACGGCCACGTCGACGCCGGCGTCGTCCATGTCAGCGATCTGCGCGTCCACGTTGGCGATCAGCGCCTCGTCCATGTTGTGGACCGGAACGCCGTTGCGAAGCACGCTGAGCGTCCCGTCCTTCCGGCGGATCGCGTCGCCTCCCCGCATGAACTTCTCCACGGCGTGCAGGTGGTCGGGCGGCATCCAATGATGATGGGCATCGATCACAAGCGAACGGCTTGACATCTCTCCCCTCCCCTAGGGCGCCTGGTCGCGGGCCTCGCCGTCGCCGCGATCATCGCGTGTTGTAGTGTTCCAGCCACAGCCTGGCCACATCGATGCACCGCGCGAACCATACCTCGGGAAACTCCCGCAGGTATCCGAGGAACCGGTCGAAGTAGCGCGCGCGGTGGGCTCGGCCCATGACGAGCGGATGGTTCTGCCAGATGAACATCTTGGGTGAGACCGCCGCCTCGGCATACAGCACGTCGAACTCGTCCTTCCAGAGCTCGAAGAGGTCGGACGGGATGTTCCGGGGAGCCGGAAAGCCGTACGTGGGACCAGACCCGAAGATGAAAGGCAGGTCATCAGTCGAGAATGTGTACGGGATCTCCACCAGGCTCTTCGAATCCACGTCGAGCATGTAGGGCAGATCGTAGTTCAGGAAGTTGCTGTCCCAGACGAATCCCTCGTCCGCCATGATGCGCAGGGTGTGCGGGCTCGGCTGCACGCGTGGACAGCGCCAGCCGACGATCCGGGCTCCGGTCACCTGCTGGATCGAGGCGATCGTCTTCTTGACGTCCTCCCGTTCTTCGGCCTCGGTCAGCCGCCAGGGCGGGCGATGGTCGTAGGTGTGACCCGCGATCTCGTGGCCCCGCTGCACGATGGCCACACACGACTCAGGGTACAGTTCCGCCGTCAGACCGCAGGTGTTGAACGTCGC
>DASSGB010000210.1:0-12232 GCA_035693825.1 Anaerolineales bacterium | reverse complement strand
GAATGTGGACTGAGCACTTGGATGCGACGCTGGAGGAAGCGTCCGCCCTTCTGACCGGAGACTACGCCGCGGAAGTCGCCGCGTACGACCTGGTCCACGACCTCGCCCTCGAAATGGCCGATTTCTTCAGCGAAGGAGTCGTGCGGCAATTCCCGAGCGAGTTTTCGGGCCCATTGCCTGAGGCCGGCCACTAGAGGCTAGCTGGGCCCGCCAGATCCATCGACGGCGGCCCCATTCCCCGCCCATGGAGCACCTTGATGCGCGGATGCTCCATGGGCGGGTGGGCCTTGAATCATCTCTCTTCGCAGTTCCGGGCCAGCTTGCGTCTATCGGTGCTGCTGTTAGGGGGTGGTAGGCCAGGTCGTGGATGCCGATGCCTGCTCGATCAACTGCTGGAGGCGATCGGCAAGGCTCGACAAATGCGGCGGTGAGTCATCGCCCAGCGCGGCGATCCTCTCCCGGACGGACTGGAGGTTTTCGCTCAGGCGATCAAGCTGCGTTTCGGCGGAAGTCGCCGCCACCGTCGTCACGGGCGCCTGACGAACCCACTGAGCGAACACGACGTGGGCGGCAGCTGCGAGAGGCGGGGCCAGCAGGAAGCCCAGAAGGCCCAGCGCCGGGACCAGAGCGATGAGCGCTAGGATCATCAGGATCGGGCTGACCTGCACTCCCTCCAGAAGTCTTGGCTCGAGTGACCTGGCCAGCACGATGAAGATCGCAGCCGTGTACAGCGCGGCCAGGACGGCTACTCCGGGGGCCGAAGCCCAGCCCACGGCGAGGACTACGGCGACCGCGATCGCCGTCCCGATCCATGGGATCAACCAGGCCAAGGCCCCGAGCAAAGCGAGCAACACCGGGAAAGGCAATCCGGCGATGGAGTATCCGATCCCAAGCAGCCAGCCTGCCAGAAACAACAAGCTGATCTCGCTTCGCACATGCGCCCCGACGGCGGTCTCCATGGATGCCCACAGGTCCCGAGCCTGGGTGCGCTGGGCCGCGGGCACCAGGGAGAGCAACAGCCGCTCGAATCGCGCTCGGTCGATGGCCCAGTAGATGCTCAAGACGAGCACGATCAGGATCTGGCCGAGCGTCCCGAAGAAGTCAAGGGTGAGGCCCAGGGCGGCGCCCATCCAGGCATCGGCCGCATTGAGGGTGAGCGCCTGATACAGCTCGAGAGGCGGAGGAAGCAAGCGGACGGCCGCTTGCTGGAAACCACTTCCTTTCGGCCATTCCGTCCACGCCCGGTCGTAGCCCGACGTGAATTGATCGGCGAGAAGCTGGAGCTCGCGCAGCAGCGGAGGGGACAGGGCGACGGCGGTGGCCACAAGCATGGCGATGATCAATGCGTACAGTCCGGCCATCGCCAGCGAGCGGCGCCAACCGCGGTCTACCAGGCGTTCCACCGCGGGCCGGACCGCGGCGGCGAAGGCCAGTGAAAACGCGAACAGCACGGCCGCAAAGCGGAACTGCCATAGCAAAACAACAGAGGCGACCGTTATGAGGACGAGGAAGGTGTAGGTCGCGAGCCGTTTCACGGCGTCCTCTCCGGACTCGTCACCTGGGAGATGACGGCGTCCAGGTTCTCGGCGATTTCCTCCAAGGCGTGTTCAATCTCGTCCGAGGGCTCTTCTTGGCGAGAGAGGTTGCTGCGAGTCTGTTTGCGTACATCCTCAACCAGGTCGCGGGTATCCACCTGGAGCACACTCAACGGGTCGCGGCCGTCGGGCACCTGTCCCGCGGCGGCCTGTGGGGCCAGGAAGAAGCGGGCGACCACCAGCTGCAGAACGGCCGCGGTCGGAATGGCCAATAGGGCCCCCCATATTCCGAACAGGGAACCCAGAGCGGCCAGGCTGAGAAGACTCACGAAGGGATTGACTCCGACGGCGCGCCGCATGACACGCGGCACCAGAAAGGTGTTCTCGAAGGCCTGGATCGCCAGAGTAGCCAGGACCACCCACAAGACCTTGGAGGAATCCACGGAAAGCGCCACGAGCGCAGCCGGCACGGCGCCCAGGCCGGGACCTATCAATGGTACGGCCTCCAGCAAACCTGCCACGAGCCCCAACACCAGTGCATCCGGCAGGCCGATAGCCATGTAGGAGCCGAAAGAAAGCAATCCCACGATCAGACAAAGAACGGCCATCCCCCGAACGTATTCGCCGACTTTCGCTTGCACGGTCTCGTAGAAGTCTCGACTCTGGCCGCGCCTCTCCGGGGCGACCAGCAACAACGCGGACCGGGTCGCCCTTTCCTGGTCGAGTGCCCAGAAGTAGGCCAGCAACAAGATCGCGCCTGCGATCGCCACTCCGCTCAGCAGCGACGAGGCAAATCTGAGAACTCCGGAGACGAGCTCAGGATCCGTTTCGCGATCTGGAGAAACCATCGCCCACAGAGGGGGGAGGAGACCGCCGGTCCTCCGAAGGAAGCTGCTTGGGGACTGCTGCAGAGCCTCCCGAAACGCCCCGTAGTATCTCGACGTCTCCGATCCCACCCGCGAGCCTTGCTCGACAACCAGCGGAACGACAACCAGCAACACGCCCACGATCGCAGCCAGGAACGCAAGGTAGACGAGGGTCACGCTCGCTGCCCGCGATAGGCCCCGACGCCGGAGCCAGTCGACCGCAGGCTGGATGGCCATGCCGATAATGATGGCCAGAATCAGGCTGATGATGACGATGCCGAATCGATACATCAGCCAGAACCCAAATCCCACCGCGATGACGACGAGTGTGCCGGTGACCACTTGCCGAGGGGTCCAGCGGGGCAAGGTATCGTCTACTGTGGCCATCTGATCCACCCTGGCTGCATCTCCATCACCGCAAGGCTCGGGTTCGCCTGGAAAGCGAAACGCCAGCCCGGCTGCTGGTGACCCTGCCCGACCGCATAGGGGTAAGTTAGCCTCCCCTCGAACCCTAGTCTACGTGTCGTCCGGCTGGAGGATATAGGCCGGGGCACATGGCCGCCGGGCTAAGGCCGACGCCGCCATGGATCGCCTGGCAGAGTTCCTGATGGGGTAGGGGTAAGGCTGGCCAGGCGCAATGGGCGCTCATCGGGGATGAACGTCCGAAGAAGGGCGAGTGGGCTTCTTGCGGTTGTCGGCCGTGCCGCCACGCAGCGGGTATACTCACAACCCGACTCGACGCGTCGTCCCCGGAGATGGCTCAGATGCCGAGATTCCTCGTGGAAGTCCCTCATGAGAACACCAAAGAGGCCTGCGACCGCGCCATCCGGGTCTTCCTGGAGACCGGATCTCACTTCATGACCAACGCCGACTGGGGCTGCGGCGACGGCGTTCACAAAGCCTGGTTCGTCATCGACGTGGAAGAAAAAGAAGACGCACGCGCCATGCTGCCGCCCCTCTTTCGCCAGTCGGCGACGATCGTCGAGCTCCAGCGCTTCCGGCCAGAGGATGTGGAGGACACCCGCCGGCACCACGAAGACTGAGCTGCCCCTGAGGCTGGGGACCTGACTTCGACATGAACGAGACGCTGGCGTACGATGTCATCGTCGTGGGCGCGCGAGTGGCCGGCTCGCTCGTGGCAACGCTTCTGGGGGAGGGAGGCCATCGGGTCCTGCTGCTCGACCGCGCCAGGTTCCCTAGCGATACTTTGTCGACCCATTTCTTTCGAGCGCCCAGCTTCCGCGCCTTCCACCAGGCGGGCGCCTACCATGAAGTACAACGACAGTCTCCGCACCTGGCCGTCAACTACAACGTCGTCGATGGGATTGTGTTTCCCGAGCCGGTGGATCGCCCCGAGGATTACCCTTTCTACCTGTGCGTACGCCGGATCACGCTCGACGACATTCTGATACAGCGCGCAAAGACCGTCCCCCATGTTGAGCTGAGGGAGTCGGCGAAAGTCGAGCGGCTCATCCGTGAGGACGGAAAAGTCACGGGGGTCGCGTGGCGCGAACCGGACGGCGCAGGCGAGGCAAGGGCCCGAGTGGTGGTGGGTGCCGATGGCGTGCGTTCCTTCGTGGCCGGGGAAGTGGGCGCAAGGGCCGAGCACCAGGAACCGGTGCGGCGGGCGATGTACTATGCCTACTTCCGCGGTGTCGAGCAGGCGGACGGCCCAGCCGCGGAGTTCCACTACCGGGGGAATTCTCTGGTGTACTGCTTTCCATGCGACGACGGCCTGACTCTGCTTGCAGCCTCCGTGCCGATCGAGGAATTCAAGAAGTTCAAAGCTGACCCGGAAGGCAGCCTGTTGGGGGAGTTGCGATCCATGGCCGACCTGGCGCCCCGGTTGGAGGCGGCCGAACGGGAAGGTGAAGTGAAGGGGACGGGGTCGATCCCGGGATACCTGCGCGTGCCCTGGGGAGAAGGATGGGCGCTCGTGGGCGATTCGGGGATGGTGATGGATCCCTGGTCCGGTCAAGGGATCGACCAGGCCTCGACCCACGCCGTTCTGCTGGCAGGGCGCTTGTCGGAATTCCTGAGAGGCCGGATGGACTGGCCGACCGCCATGCAGCAATATCACCGCGATCGCAACGAATTCTCCCTGAAGACGTATCAACGCACCTGCAAGTACGCCGAAGATCTCAGGCCAATGACCCGCGAGGCTCTTCAGCGTCGCGGGCTGGCCTGAGCTCGTCCTCCCCCATCCAGGCACACCAACCTAGTCCTGCTTCGCCTGCCTACATTGGAATGGAAACGCGGCCGCCGGGCTGCTCATAGGCCAAGAGCCCGGCGGCGAATTCCCTCTAGGAAATCTGCGAAAGCTCAGCAGATCGGATGCTTTGTGACCTCAGGCCGCTGCCTCCGCAGCCGCGGGCAGCCTCCGCCCCGGCTTCAACAGCTCGATCAGGTTGGTCCACCCCAGCGTGATGAGGATGTTAACCAGAAACGCCACGAAGCCGACCGCCAGCAGCAGCGCTCCGCCCAGGGCCACGGCCGATTGCGGCTGGTAGATGTTCGGCGTTTCGTAGAGCATGCGGCGCAACATGCCCAAAACGCCCGCCCAGCCCATCGAGTAGGCCATGGTCAGCGAACCCAGGAGCCAGGCCCACAGGTGAACATCCACCAGGACCTTGCTGCGGAACTCGAGCTTGGTGAGCATGGGCAGCAAGGCGTAGATCACAGCGAAGATCAGCATGCTCAACCCGTTCAGGAGCATCGTGTGCGCGTGGGTCGAGATGACCCACTGCGTGTTGTGCAGCACCACGTTCAGCCCGAGATTGGCCTGCACCAGGCCCGCCGCGCCGCCGAGAAGGAATCCGAAGATCGACGCCAGCACGAACTTCAGCGGCGGATTGAGTTTCACCGGCCGCGCCAGCCAGATGGTCATCAGGGAGGCGAAGATCGTCAGCCCCATGGTGAAGAACTCGCCCCAGGTGATGATCTGCCCCGAGAGCAGCCGCATAACCACCGGCTGGGGCTGGTCGGCGAGCAGGTGGTGGCTCCACACGCCCAGCGAGACCAGCAGGTCGACCAGGATGACCGTCCGCACGACGGATTCGCCGAACAGCTTCCGCCCCACGAGAAGCGGAATCAATAGATACCAGACGCCCGCCGAGTAGATCAGGACGTTCCCGTCGGCCACCATGTCCAGGCCCCACCAGAACCAGTTCTTGTAGAGCAGGGGGCTGACGGCCGACGGGTTGAGCGGCGAGTTGAGCATCGTGGCCAGCCCGTACACCAGGATCAAGGCTCCTGCCGTCAGGAGGACGACGGCGTTGATCACAGTGTCGACCGAGCCGCGCGTCACCGAGACGATGAAGACGGGCAGCTCGGCCGGCTCGGGCTGAGGCTCGGGATGGCCGCTCGGCTTTCTCCCAAGCCATCGCTGCAGGCGATGGATGCCCAACGTCGAACGCAGCAGGTCGCCCAGGCCGTACGATCCGGGGTGCGACTTGTGGGCCACGGTGCTGAAGATGTTGAACGAGAAGAGGAGTATGTTGACCATGATCACGGCGGCGCCGACGGCGAACACGATACTGCCGACCAGCGGCACGCGATCGAAGGCCACCGGCAGCGGCCAGTACAGCGTGTAGAGCGAGTTGAACATCAGGAAGAAGCCCGCTCCCCAGGCGATGAAGACCCCGATCGTCTGGAGCCAGAAGTTGATCGGGATCAAGCGCGGGTAGCGGATGTCCTTCTTCAGAAGGAAGGGAACGAGGAAATAGAAAGCGCCCATGACCGACATGTAGGCGAAGCCATACACGCCGCAAATCGGGTGGGCGGTCATCATCGAATAGAAGACCTGGGCCGTCGTCGGCTCGTAACCGACCGGCCGCAGGATGTTCATGAACGTTTCCAGCCCGTGCAGCGCCTGCGTGTCGAAGAGGTTGACCCGCATCAGGGCTCCCTCGAAGCCGTTGATCGCCAGCCAAACCAGGCCGGCCACGGCGTACCGAAGAGTCCATTTCTCCTGCCAACCGATCCTGGCCATGGGAAGCCTCCTCTACGGGACCACGCGAATCGCCTGGGCCACGAACATCCGCGGGTGATCCGGCCCCGAGTATTCCGTGGACCGAATGTCGTACGACCCGGGCGCGTCGAATTCCCAGACGATCGAGTTTTGGTATCCGGGAATCACCTGCATCTGAAAGACCATGCTGCCGTCGGCCCGAAAGACACCCAGGCCGTAGGTGACGTCTTTCGAGCTGGCGGTGAATTCGACCGGCTCACCCACCTTCACCTCGATGTCCTCGGACGGCAGGCCGATCTGGTAGTTCTCGAACACGAAGTTCACCTGCTGCGACGGGGTGGGCTTCTCCCACAAGAGCCACCTCTGCCACGGCACGACGGGCGACAAGGTGACGACGTTGAACACCGCGAACACGGCGATCAAGACGTACAACCAGCGGCGCTCGCGAACATCCATGGCTATCCTCCCTTCTCCCTGATCTTGAACACAAACCACAGCATGAACAGCGCCACCAGCACCGAGTAGGTCACGAAGCCCCACCAGATGACCTGCGCGTAATTCATGGAAGCAGCCTCCTTTCTTCCTCCCCTGGATCCGTCTACGAAGGTCCGGGATCCATCATCGTTCTGCCCTGTGCTCCCGAGGCAGCCATCGCCTGCACGTCGCATGCGCGAAGGAAACGAACGGCGAACACGGCCGTGGTCAGCACGAGCGCCGGATAGCCGATTCCGGCCAGCACATAAGGAATCGTTGGGTCGCCGGCGCGCACCGAGGGCAGATTGTTCACGAGCAACGCTGCGGTAAGCACCAGCCCGATGATCCACAACACCGCCAACCAGATCCCCATCTCCAAGGCGGTCAGGGGCTTCCGCCACCAGGATGTGCTCGGGCTCGCAGATTCGACGCCGGCCGGGAGCTGGCGCAGGGTGAACAGGTCATAGCTGACGGCCAGCACACCCAGCGCGAACACAGAACCGAAGGTGAAAAGCAAGACCTTCCATATCGCCATCGCCGGCCGCACAACCGCCCCGAACCATTCCACGGCCAGGACGCGATAGATGTAGACCTCGACCGTTCCGCCCAGCCCGAAGCTCAGGACCATGCCCAGGATGCCGGCCAGGATCAACCAGAAACCCGTCCGCGACAGGCGATCGTCCGTGCGAGTGATCCCCTTGATCTGCGGGATCACCGCGTAAGCCGCGGCCACGGCCAGCATGCCGAAGGTGCCGAACAGCGCCAGGTGTCCGTGGGCCGGCGTGATCCACGTGCCGTGCTCCCAGACGTTCGTGACGGCGAACCCTTGCGTGAATCCCAGGATCCCGGCGCCCACAACCTCGAACAGCGACGAGCCGAAAAGGAAGTAGAACGCGGCCCGGTTGGCGGGGCGTCGACCGGTTCGGGAGGGATGAAGAAAGACGTGCCAGATGCCCAGGATGATGGGCAGAGGTTCGAGGGCGCTGAAAAGCGAGCCCCAAAACTGCCAGAACGACGGCGTCCCGATCCAGAAGTAATGGTGCCCGTTGCCGATCAGCCCGGACATCACCGCCAGTAGCATCCCCCAGAAGACGGCTATGCCGATGACCTTGCGGTCGCCCCCGAAGAGGGCGAGGAGCAGGAATCCCACCAGACCGACGTACAGGATCTCCCAGATCGCCTCGACCCAGTAGTGGATGACGAACCAGCGGAAGTACTCCTGCAGGTCGAGGGCTGGAATGAAGAACATGCCGAAGGCCCAGAACACCACCAGGCCCAGCACCCCCACGGCCAACGCCCAGTGGATTTCGGTCCACGTGCGGACGTTGCGGAAGATCCGCAGAATCAGATACGCCACGATCATGAATCCGATCCACAAAAAGATGTCCGTGATGCGCCCCGCCTCCAGAAACTCGAGGCCCTCCTGAAACCAGGGCTGGCCAAACGCCCAGCCGGCGTTACCGACCTGGGCGAAGGTCATGGCTACCGCGGTCCACAAGACGTTGGCCCAGATGACGATCAACAGCAGGCGGGTCAGCCAGGCGCGCCCGACGTCCCGGCCGGCCAGGATCGGGCCCATGTAGAGAAGCGCGCCAATCAGTCCGGTCAGAACCCACACCACGGCCAGATTGACGTGAGTCGAACGGTTGACGTTGAAGTTCAGGATGCCTTGCAGGAAAAACGGATCGACCTGCTGCCAGGCCATCGTGAGGCCGTAGGTGATCTGCAGCAGGAAGAAGATCAGCATGCTGATGAAGAACGGGTGGGCCAGCCGCTGAGATGGGTACTTGAGGGTCAACATCGTCCTATCCTCCCGCGCCGGGCCCGGACTCAGGTATCTGTCTGAGGTAGGCGATCAGAGCATCGAGCTCCTCCTGCGACAGCTGGCCCTCGAAGGAGGGCATGATCCCGGGGGCGAAACCCTGACGGATTTTCGCGTCCGGGGCCAGGATGGATTCGCTCAGGTAGGAGTCGTCGACTGTGAGGACCGTCCCGTCGACCAGGGTCACCATGCTTCCGTACAGCCCTGCCCACGACGGCCCCACGGCTGCGCTTCCATCCAGCGTGTGACAGGCTCGGCAACCGAGCTGAGTCGCCAGCTGTTCGCCGCCGACGCCGGATGGGGTGGGGCTGGCCGCGCCTTCTCCCACGACTGGAGGCCTCAGGCCGTACCTCGCTTGCACCTCCTCCACAAGGGACGCCGGTGCCAGCCGCGGCGGGGGCCAGCCCGCCGTGTCGATCTCGGCCGAGTAGTTGAAGAAGGCCACCAGGCTCGAAATCTCGTCTGCGGAGAAGTTCAGGTTCGGCATGACGGTCCGCTGTCCACCCAGCAGCTCCAGCGCCTCGAGCACGTGTGGATACTTCTCGTAATAGGCTTCGACACTGGTCGGCTCGATATCGCCCGCCTGGACCATTCTCTCCAGCCACATGTCGAAGCTTCGCTTCGTGGGCCAGGTGCCGGGACTGGACAGGAACGCATCGATCCAGGCCGGGCCGCCCTCCTCGTAGACCTTGGTCAGATCGGGAGCGAAGTAGGCACCGTTGCCCAAGAGTGTGTGACAGCCCATGCAGTTGTACGCCTGGAAAACGCGCTTGCCGTCCACGCCGTTGAAGCCGCGAAACGTATATTCGTCCGGCGTGGGTCGTTGGCGCTCTCGAGCGAAGGAAAAGCCGCTCAGCACGATGAAGAGGACGATCAGCCCGCCGAAGATCGCAATGGCGGCCCGCCGGCGCCGGCCTTCGGTCTGATCATCCATGATCAGCCGTCCTTTCATCGTGCTCGATCAGCGAACGCAGGCTCTGAAGGAAGAGGTAGGCGACGTAGACCGCGGCCATCGTGCCCAGCGCGAGGTAAATCCCCCAGGCCAACCAGGTCTCGGCCCAATAGGCGGACTGGAACTGATAGGGCACGGAGACGGCCAGGAACAGGACGACCATCAAGACGGCCATCAGGCGGTCGTATGCTTTCACGGCAACCTCCTGCGGGAGTGCGCGGGCCGGCACCTGGCCGGCGACCCCTTCTTCCCGAGCTTCGAGCGTACGTAGGCAAGATTCGCCAGCTCCTAGTGAGTGATCTCTTCCGGTACTCCATGAAGGAACAGGATGAAGGCGAGATCGGCCTGCATGGCGCGCACGGAGTGCGTCTCACCGGTGTCGAAAACCGCCAACGACCCGGGTCCGAGAAGTTGCTCCTTGCCATCCCCGCCGGCGAACATCCCCTCGCCTTGAAGAACCACGATGTAAACCGGCGAGTGCGGCGCTTCGTGCTGGCGGATAACCTGACCGGGGCGAAGCGTGAATCGAAGGATCCGGCCCGTCAGACCGCGGTGGTCCACATACAGCGGCTGACTGTGGGGGCCCTTGTCGCGGAACTCAAGGCCGTCGAGCAGACCGAAGGTCCTCATCCTCACTCCTCCTGGTGTCTGGGCTGTCGGGGCAGGGATGCCAAGATCTCCCGCGAGGCCCGCAGACCAGAGCTACCCGTGGTCGTGGTGCTCGTCGTGCGGTTCCGCCTTGGCGCAGCCATAGAGCTTGTGCGACCACACCTGCAGCCCAAGCATGGCCTCAACGTACTCGCGAGCGGATTCGACGCCCTGCCCGGCGTGTTCCTTGAGGTGCATCAACCGCTCGAACTTATGGAGCACCTCCTTGCGCACCGTATCACACAGGACCTGGACCAGCTCGTCCGGCGAGCCCGTCTCAATGGCCTCCTCGGCCACAGGAATCACCGGGCCCTCGCTCAAGCCGGCCGGCTTGAGCCCGGTGTACGGCGCGCCTTCGCCCGCACGGTGAACCCGAACCACCGTCTCAAAGAGGTACAGGTCGGCAATCTCGCGCGTCAGATCGCCGTCCTGGCGAACCTTGACCACCCTCTCAAAGGCCTTTCGGACCTCGTCCTCTCCCGCCTTGTGGACGTAGGGCAGGATCAGGTTGACGTCCGCGGCCTCCAACGCCTTTCGGGCAGCCGTCACAACGGGCCCATCCATCGAGTCACAATGGGGCGGCATGGGACAATCTCCTTTCGGACGCGCTGGGACCCCGACCTGGGCACCTGACTCTAGGACGAGGTCGACTCCTGAGTTCCCGGCGAGCTCTGGGGAGCAGCCGGTTCGACCTGGATGACGCAGTAGCCTCCGGACAGTCCTTGATGAACCTTCTCGTCGACGCGCTTTCGGATGCGCTCGGCTTCGTCGATGGTGATCCCCGGCTGGACTTCGACGTGCATTCCGGCGTGAATCGTCTCGGGGGCGACGTACTCGGCCCGGAGGTCGTGGACGCCGACGACCCCGGGGACGGAGCGAGCGAGATCCTCAACTCGACGCAGAACCTCCGGGCCCGGTGAGCGGCCAAGCAAGAAGCTGAAGTTCTCGATGAAGAGCTTGACGCCGTTGTAGGCGATGATCGTGGCGACGACGATCGAGGCGATCGGGTCGGCGATCGGCTGACCCCACACGATGAACAGCGTGCCGACCAGAGCGGCCAACAGGCCGAGCTCGTCGTTGATCGACTCGAGCAGCTGAGCCTTGGCGGCCGGGCCGCGTGTCTTCTGCTGGAAGAGTTTCACCAGGGGAACCGCGGCGATGATCATCGACAGCGCGAGGACGCCCAGCACCCATCCCAGGCTCTGATAATCCTCCCCGGCCGGCTCGAACAACCTGGGGATGGCCTCCTCGTAAAGCTTGTAGCTCGTAAAGGAAACAAACAGCGTGGCTGCCACCAGCGCTGCCACGTTCTGCGTGCGGCCGTAGCCGAACATGTGGACCTGGTCCGCGCCTTTGCGCGAATAGTAGGCGGCCAGGAGCAAGAAGCTGGTGACCAGGATGTCGCTGAGGGTGTGGAAGGCCTCCGCCTTTAGGGCCAGGACGCCGCTGATAGAGTAAACGGCGAGCTTCAGGGCGAAGACGAGAACGTAAGCACCGAGAGCGATCATCAACACTCGTCTGTCCCCGGAATCGTCCACGCCTTCCTCCTGCCTGTCTCCCACGAGCCGGTGAGCTGCGGCGTGGGAGCACCCTCCTGCCGCCTCGCTCCATCGGCCCCGCAGGCTAGTCGATCACCTCTTCATAGAAGGTCGGGGTCGGGCTCCCGTCCAACAGCGGTTTGACGCGCTGGTTGAGGGCGGCCTGGGTCGGACTGGTGTGCATGGCCATGAAGGTCTCGTAGCTCTCATGCTCGACGATGGCCACATAGTTGCCGCCCTCGCGGGGTCTCAAGAGCTTCCGGCGGATGAATCCTTTGTGTTTGGCGTAGTCCTGGTTCGACTGGACGAACCACTGGCGAAACTCCGCATCTCTCCCGGGTTGGACGGGTGGGAACTGGATGATGTTGACCAACATGGATGCAACTCCTCGGGCTCTCACTCACTGGGCGCGGCGGCGTGATCCGGC
>DASSGB010000209.1:0-8359 GCA_035693825.1 Anaerolineales bacterium | reverse complement strand
ATCGAAGCCAGAGCCAGAACGTCGCTGACTTTCCACTCCGTCTCCTGGGCGATGGTCACGTGGGCCGCGGCGCTGAGGATCAAGTGCGTCTCAAGCCCCAGGTCCTTGAGCATCTGGAGGGCCCGGATGCCGAGGATCGCGCCCGAAGCGCCGGTGAGGGCGACAACGATTCGGTCGGCCATGAGTCAGGTGACTACGCTCGTCCTTCGCGGACGCCCCAATGCAGGGCGACCGTCCCCAGCATCCTGCGGACGAATACAACGCCGCGAAATCCCAAATGCTCCATCCGCTGCGCCAAGGCCTCGGCTGGGAGAAATCTGCGCGTCGAACCGGGCAGGTAATTGTACGCCTCGGGATCGCCCGCGACCCAGCGGCCAAGCCAGGGGATGATGCGCTGCAGATGGAATTCGATCAGCGGCTTGAACCAGGTGGGTGGCGGAGGGGTTGTGTCGAGGCAGGCGATTCGACCGCCGGGTTTCAGCAACCGCCGCTGCTCGCCGAGCGCGAGGTCGACATCGCTCACGTTTCGCAGAAGAAAGCCCGACACGGCCGCGTCGAAACTCTCGCGGGCGAAGGGCAAATGCAACCCATCGGCCAGCACCCACGCCGCGCCGTCGGCGCCCTTCCGCCGCCGGGCAAGGGCCAGCATGGGCAAGGAGAAATCGACACCGACGACGCGTGCCCGCGGCTGACGGCGAAGCGCCTCCAGCGCAAGGTCTCCCGTGCCGCAGCCCACATCGAGCAGACGCTCGCCCGGCTTCAAGCCGATCCGACGGATGACCTCGGAGCGCCAGCGCCGGTCCTGCCCGGCGCTCATCAGGCGGTTGAGCAGATCGTAGCGACGGGCGATCCGCCCGAACATCCGCCGAACGTAGCGGGCGCGAGCCTCGCCTTCGAGGTCAGCCACCGGCGCTCGGGGCCGCATACTGCCAGCGGCAGACACGGTGGTGGATGCCGTCCACGGCGAAATACAAACCGAGCCCGAGCAGACTCATGGCGACAACCCCGGCATACATCTTGGGATAGTCGAACATCGTGCTTCCGTTCAAGAAGATGTAGTAACCCAGGCCAAGTTTGGTGGCGAACAGCTCGGCGACGTACAGGACGGCCAGGGCCGTGCCGATCGACTGGCGCAGCGCGGTCAGGATGGCCGGCAAGCTCGCCGGAAGGTACACGAAGCGGAACAGGGCGCGCCGGCCTGCGCCCAGACTCCGAACGGAATCGATCAGCTCCGGCCTGAGGCCGGCGGCCTGATCGCGCACCAGCACCAGGATCTGAAAGAACAAGATGAGGAAGATGATCAGAATCTTGGGCAGTTCGCCGATGCCGAAGAAAAGCAGAACGATCGGCACCAGCACCACCTTGGGGACGGGAAGCAAGAGGTACACCAGCGGAGAGAAGAGGCGGTTCAGGCGATGCGACTGGCCCAGAACGAGACCGGCGGGCACCGCCAGCGCCACGGCCAGCGCCATCGAGGCCAGAACGCGCCACAGGCTGACCAGCGCGTGGAGACCCAGATCGCCCGGGATCTCCCGGGCAAAGGTGACCAGAACCTCCACAGGGCCCGGGAGGATGGGCCTTCCAACCAGCAGGGCCAGCACTTGCCAGGCAACGATCAGGACCACAGCGGCCAGCAGGACCGATCGCCGGCTCATACCAGTGCCCCCAGGCGCTCGCGAAGCTCGCGGCACATGGAGGCATAGGCCTCCGACCGCCGATATCCGGCCGTGCCGGCCCTTGGGTTGTCCACGACGAGTGCCCGGCGCGTGGGAGGCCTCCCGAGCAGGAGGATCTTCCGGCCGAGAAAGGCCGCTTCCTCCAGCGTGTGCGTTACCAGGATCAACGTAAGGCCGCTTTCGGCGCGCAGCTGCAACGTGAGCTCCTGAAGATCCTCGCGCGTCGGCGCGTCGAGCGAGGCGAAGGGTTCATCCATGAGGAGCAGATCGGGCCGCAGGGCAAGCGTGCGGGATATGGCCGTGCGCTGGCGTTGACCGCCTGAGATCTGCGCCGGGTAGTTGCCCGAAACCGATCGAAGGTCCATGCGGTCCAGCCAGGTGTCCACGCGTGACTGCGTCTCCACGAGGGCCTCGTCGCGAGGCGCGTGCCTCCCGTCGGGGCCGTAGAAGCCGCGAACTCGCAGCCCCAGGGCGATGTTCTCCCAGACGGTGGCCCATGGCATCAGGCCGTAGTCTTGCAGCACCAACCCGGTGCGCGGCCGAGGCCGGCGGAGCGACTCGCCGTCCACGCGCACATCGCCCGAGATCGGCCTGCGCAGGCCGGCCAGCAAATACAACAGCGTCGTCTTGCCGCAGCCTGAAGGACCCAGCACGCACCATGCCTCGCCGGCCTCGACGCTCCAGGTGAACGATTCGAAGATGGGAGACTCCGGCGAGTAGCCGAAGGTGACCTGGTCGATGGCGATCATGGCTGGTCGCACCCCCACCCTTCCCTCCCCCTGGAAGGGTGTGGGTTGGGGTAGTTCAGCGCACATCCCTCAGGGCAGGAACGAGGCATCGACCGACACGTCGTAGTACACGTCTCCCTGGATCAAGCCTTTGGTGCGGGTCCAGGCCAGGACGTCGGCAAACTGCGCTTCGGTGGGGACGGAGCCCGCCGGGAAATCGGGGATGACATATTCCCCGATGATCGGGGCCGGGACGAGCTGCTCCTCGGTCAGAATGTTGCTCCAGCGGTTCTTGTCGGCGTTGACCGCCTCCACCGCCCTTTCCACCGCGGCCAGGAAAGCGCGCACGGCCTCCGGCGAGTTCTGAACGAACGCCGCCCGGAACGAAATCAGACTGAGTCCCAACTCGGGATGCGCCGTATCGTCCACCACGACGCGCGCCCCCGCCTGCAAAGCGAGCGACGACAGGGGATCGGGGAGCGTCGCGGCCTCGAGCTCGCCGCTGCTGAGCAGCGCCATCCGATCGGCGATGGACGGCACGGCGATGGTGGTGATCTGATCCGGGGAAAGGCCTTCCGCTTCGAGCAGGCGGTCGGTGATGTAGGCGATGACGGTCCCTTCGGAGATCCCGATGGGGACGCCGGCCAGGTCCTGAGGCGTATCGACGGTGCTTTTCGGCGAAGCCAAGATGCGGTACTGAGGGAATTCAGCCGTCGCTGTGCGGGCCAGCCGCACGACGACGATCTCCTGACCGGCGCGGTTGTAGAGCATGGTCGAGACGAGATCGTTGATCATGCCGTCGATCTGGCGCGACTGCATCAACTGGTCGCGCTCGGCGGCCGAGGCGGCCGGAATGAACTCGACCGACACGCCGGCGTCGGCGAAGTAGCCCTCCGCCTGAGCAACGTACATCGGCAACGCGTCCAGCAAGGGCAAGACCCCGATGCGAACCGTGGCCGAGGCCGGCCGGGGAGCACATCCGGCCAGGGAAAGGATCAGCACGCAGGCCGACAGAATGACACGCGATGCGCGGTCCATAGCGCCTCCACTACCCGGGCATGAGGACGGCCGCCAGGGTGGCGGCAAAGAGAACCACACTGATCACACCATTGACGTTGAAGAACGCCACATCCAACCGGTTCAGATCATCGGGCCGGACGATGGCGTGCTCGTAGGCGAGCAGCGCTGCGGAAATCGCCACGCCCACGAAGTACACCCATCCCAGCCGGGCCACCCCGCCCAGGAGAACCAGGAGCACGGTCGTCAGTGCGTGGCACGCGGCCGAGAGCCGGAGTGCAGCCCGAACGCCGTAGCGGGCCGGAACCGCATGCAACCCTTCCCGGCGATCGACCTCCACGTCCTGACAGGCATAGATCAGATCGAAACCGCCGATCCAGAAGGTCACGATGACGAACAGAAGCCAGGCCGGCAGCGACTCGATCCCGCCCAGCGTGTTGCGGATCGCGGCCCAGGCGCCGAGAGGAGCCAGGGCGTCCGTCGCGCCCAGAATGAAATGGGACAGGACGGTGAATCGTTTGGCGAACGGGTAACCGACAAGGAAGACCACAGCTCCGGGCATGAGCCGGAACGCCAGCGGCGAGAGCTGCCAGGCGGCGAGCGCCAGGCCTGCGGCGCTGGCGCTTGCACCCATCCAGACTGTCGAGGGCGCGATCGTGCCTACGACGAGGGGGCGATTGGCCGTGCGCGGGTTGCGGGCGTCCAGGGCCACATCGGCCAGACGATTGGCGCTCATCGCCAGGGTGCGGGCGGCGGCCATGGCGACGGTGATCCAGGCGAACTGGTGCCAACTCGGCCAGCCATCGGCGGCCAGAAGCATTCCCATATAGGCGAAGGGCAGCGCAAAAAGAGTGTGCTCGAACTTGATCAGTTCGAGGAAGGAAGCCGCGCGACGCAACAAGACCATGGAAGGAAACAACTCAGCGACGAAAGGGACACCCCGGGGAGGACGGCGCCGATTCTAACACGCGCCCTGCCTTGGCCCCGCAGGGAGGCTCTGGACTCGGGTAGAATGCACGCTTCGGCGCACTTCCCCGGAGGTGTCTTGGATCCCGAACGCCATGCGACCAGGATCGTGACGGTCCTGTTCGCCGTCATGAGCCTCGGCAGCGCCGCGTATATCGCCGCCGCCACGGTCAGCCCCATCGCCGGCACTGCGCTGGCCGGGCATGACTCATGGGCCGGCGTGCCTTCGGCCGCGGTCCTCCTGGGCGCAGCCGTATGTGCGCCCATCTGGGGTGCCTTGATGGACCGCGTCGGCCGGCGCTGGGCGCTCGTCCTGGGCCTCGTGGCCGGCCTGGTGGGATCCGCCATCGCCGCCGCGGCTCTCGCGGGACATTCGCTGGTCGGTTTCCTGATCGGTCTGGTTCTGATGGGCGCGGCCTCGGCCGCGATCCAGCTCAGCCGGTTTGCGGCCGCGGAGGTCCATGCGCCGGATGCGCGAGGACGGGCGATCGCCAATGTCGTGCTGGGAGGAACGGTCGGAGCCATCGTCGGACCGCTCGTGGTTGCTCCGGCGGGGGCGGCCGCGCTGCGGTTAGGGACCGATGAACTCGTCGGTCCCTTCGCCGCCGCGGTCGCGCTGCAATTGATCGCCGCCGCGGTGACCCTGATCTGGCTCCGGCCCGATCCGCGCGAACTGGGAAAGCAGGTCTCGGCGCGCTTTCCGCCCCCGGCCATGGAGAAAGGGAGCCGCGGCCTCTCGGACATCCTCCGCTTGCCGGCGGCCCAGCTAGCCATCGGAGCCATGGTGCTGGGCCAAATGGTGATGGTGATGCTGATGGTCATCACCAGCCTGCACATGCGCCAGCACAACCACGGCCTGGGAAGCATCTCGGCCGTGATCTCGGCCCACACGCTGGGCATGTATGCTTTCTCGGTGGTTTCGGGACGGCTGGCCGACCGATGGGGTCGGGGCCGCGTCATCCTGTTGGGCAGCGGTCTGCTGGTGTTGGCCGGTCTGATTGCCCCGCTGTCGCCGGAGGTCTTGCCGCTGGCGGCCTCTCTCTTCCTGCTGGGCCTGGGTTGGAACCTGAGTTTCGTCGGAGGATCGTCGCTCCTGGCGGACCAATTGCGACCGGAGGAGCGCGGCCGGGCTCAGGGCTTCAACGACTTGCTGATCTCGCTCGGCTCGGCCGTAGGAAGTCTGGGAAGCGGAGTTGCATTCGCCTCCGTCGGATACACGGTGATGGGCCTCATCG
Organism: Anaerolineales bacterium; assembly: GCA_035693825.1. Lineage (GTDB taxonomy): Bacteria > Chloroflexota > Anaerolineae > Anaerolineales > E44-bin32 > MGOM01. The sequence goes on along the minus strand of DASSGB010000209.1, from coordinate 2,737 downwards.
GTGCGGCGTTGGCCCTGATTCCGCTGATCATGGCGCTGTTGTGGCTAAGACGAGTCGGCTGGAGCCCGGCCGCGGCCGGCCCCGGCTGAAATCCTCCAGGCCGCCGCTGCCGACCATGCTCGGGGGAACGGTGGCCGCCGGCCTGCTCCTGGCGGTCGCAGCTGCGGCCTGCAGCGATGCCCGCTCGAGCAGTCCCAGCGCGTCCTTTTCTGCGATCCCCTCGCCCAGCCCGACCGTTGAAGAAGCCTGCAGCGTGTTTCCAGCCGACAACATCTGGAACACGACGGTGGACGGCGCGCCTGTGCATCTTCTTTCAGACAACTATGTGCAGGCCATAGGACTCGACGAACCGTTGCATCCGGACTTCGGTTCAGGTTTGTGGGAAGGCGGACCGATCGGGATTCCATATGTCGAAGTCGCTTCCGCGACGAAGCTCTCCGAGGTGAGTTTCGACGACGCCGACGAAAGCGATCGCGGGCCGTACCCGATCCCGGATGCGCCGCCCATCGAAGGCGGCCCGGCATCCGATGGAGATCGTCACATCCTGATGGTTTCGTGGGACGAATGCCGACTCTACGAACTCTACGCCGCCTATCCCCAGGGCGATGGCGAGTGGAGTGCAGGCTCCGGGGCCATGTTCGATTTGCGGACGAACGATCTGCGCCCGGCAGGATGGACTTCGGCCGATGCCGCGGGATTGCCCATCTTCCCGGGCCTCGTCCGCTACGATGAGGTCGCCTCGGGAGAGATTCGCCATGCGCTGAGGTTCACCGCGCCTCGCACCCAGAGAGCCTTCGTCTGGCCGGCGCGCCACTCCGCCTCCGATATCACCGACAGTGCGTATCCTCCGATGGGGCAGCGTTTTCGCCTGCGGGCAGACTTTGACCTCGAGGGTTTCTCGCCCGAGGTGCAGGTCATCCTGACCGCACTGCAGGTGTACGGCCTGGTCCTGGCGGACAACGGCTCGCCCTGGTTCCTCAGTGGCGCCCCCGACGAGCGCTGGAACAATGACATCTTGCGCGAGCTGCGCCAGGTCACGGGTCGGGACTTTGAAGCCGTCGACGTGTCGGCATGGATGGTGAGCGCCGATTCGGCGCAGGTGAGCCGGTGAGGGCGCGCAGGTTCGATCGAGTGCATTGGGCCACGGCCATCGCCGCGCTCGTCCTGGCCACCTGGGCGTGTGCATTCCCGCGGCCTGATCTGACCCCGGCGCCATCCCCTGCGACTGCCGCTCCGTATGCGTCGCCCGTCGCCTCGCCTGAACCCACGGCCTCGGCCGAGCCGGCGCTGCCGTCGCCGACCGCCTCCTTGCCGCTGCCAGGCCCCTGGGCCGAGGACGCGACTCTCACGGTGCGGGGCAGCGATGCGTTCGTGCGCCAGACGAACGCCGCGCTGGAGCTGCTGCAAACCAAGGCCCCGGAAGCTTACGCCAAGATCCTTCGGTACGTAGGGATCATCGAGCAGGGCCAGCACAGCGGCATGTGGGCCCATGAGAATCCCCCGCGTTACGAAGTAGGCGACGCCACGGCCTTCGCCAGCCTGCCCTGGTACGCGTCGACCATCGCTCACGACGCGACCCATTCGGAGCTCTACTACAACTACCTGGCGGAGCATCCCGGAGAGCCCGTTCCCCAGGAAGCGTGGGCCGGGATCGAGTCGGAGCGCTTTTCCATTACCTATCAGCTTGATGTGCTGACGCGCGTCGGCGGTTCCGAGTTCGAGATCGAATACCTGGCCGGCCTGACCGGAGACCACTGCGATCTGGACGACGACGGCGATTGCGACTTCGACGACTACAACGCGCGCGATTGGTGATCGGCGGTGGTGAGATCCTCAGCGCAGCGGTGAGGTCCGGCCCCCACCGTCAAAGATTCACGCGCCTTTGAGATACCGATCGAAGAACTCGATCGTGCGTTGCATGGCCTGGCTGAACGAGGCGGAGATATTGTGATCGTCTCCGTCGTAGATGTAGAGCTCGACGAGGCCGCCGGCTTGCTGCACCTGTTCGTACAACATGGTCGAAAACTCCACCGGGACGCTTGTGTCGGCGGTGCCGTGGTGAAGCTGGAGCGGGCCGGACAGATCGGCGAGGTACGTGTTGGCCGAGATCGACGCCCAGAATCCGGGATTCGTCTCCGGCGAGCCGTAAATCTCGATCAGCCCCGAACGCCATCCGCGGAAAGGTCCGCCCGAGCCGGGGTCACCCACGCCCGGCGTGGGTGTGCGACGCCAGCGAGTCAACAGGTCGGGATACGAACCGACCACGCCCGCCCAGATCACTCCGGCCCGCAGCCCGGGATCGATCACCATCGATCGCAGCGTGATGTAGCCTCCCATGGAGTGACCCCACATGCCGATTCGATCGGGGTCGGCCTCGGGGAACTGCCGCATGGCGGCCACAGCGTTGAGGACGTCGATCACATAGTCGGGCTGGCCATACGCGCCGCGAGCTTCGCCCTCCGAGTCGGCATGGCCCCGGTAGTCGGGGCGAAAAACGATGTAGCCGTGGCGGGCGAGGCTGTCCACATAGGCCACGTAGCGTTCGGTCGTCTGGTACACGTCGGGAGGGATGAATCCGTGATTGAAGATGATCACCGGCCATCCCGTTTCGGGAGCCTCCCCTCGCGGAACGGTGAGCAGCGCGTTGATCTTCAAGCCCTCCGACCGGTAGGAGGCGATGTAGCGGGAGTAGTTGGCGCCCGGAGGAAGGGACTCCTCGAGGATCATCGGACTGCCC
>DASSGB010000208.1:0-14602 GCA_035693825.1 Anaerolineales bacterium | reverse complement strand
TAGCTACGTGCCCTCCTCCCAGGAGGCCAGGTAGCGCTGCTGCTCTGCGGTGAGGGAGTCGATCGTGACGCCCATGGAGGCCAGTTTGAGCCGGGCGATTTCGCGATCGATGACCTCGGGGATGGTGTAGACCTTCTTCTCCAGCTCATCGGCGTGCTGAAGCAAGTATTCGAGCGACAGGGCCTGGTTGGCGAAGGACATGTCCATGACGCTGGCCGGGTGTCCTTCGGCCGCGGCGAGATTAATAAGCCGGCCCTCGCCCAGAAGGCTGATCTGCCTCCCGTCGGGCATCAAATACTGATCCACGAATTCGCGTGCCTTGCGCTTCTCGACGGCCATCTCTTCCAGGGCCGGGATGTTGACCTCGACGTTGAAATGGCCCGAGTTGGCCACGATGGCTCCGTCCTTCATGGCCTCGAAGTGCGGCTTGTCGATGACATTGATGTCGCCGGTCACCGTGCAGAAGATATCCCCGATGCGGGCCGCTTCCTGCATCGTCATCACCCGAAAGCCGTCCATGACGGCTTCCAGCGCCGGGAGAGGTGCCACCTCGGTCACGATGACGTTGGCGCCCATGCCTCGCGCCCGCGAAGCCAGCCCGCGCCCACACCATCCATAGCCGGCGACCACGAAGGTCTTTCCGGCCAGGAGCACGTTGGTGGCGCGGACGATTCCGTCGACCGTCGATTGGCCGGTGCCGTAACGATTGTCGAAGAAGTGCTTCGTCTGGGCGTCGTTGACGGCGATCACCGGGTAGCCGAGAGCGCCGTCCGCCGCCATGGCGCGCAGACGAATCACACCCGTGGTGGTTTCCTCCGTCCCACCGCGCACGCCGGGCAGCAAATCGCGGCGCTCCTTGTGGAGCGTGCTGAGCAGATCGGCGCCGTCGTCCATCGTCACGTGCGGCTTGTGATCAAGGGCGGCATGGATATGCCGATAGTAGGTCTGGCTGTCCTCGCCCTTGATGGCAAACACGGGGATTTCGAAGTGGGTGACAAGCGAGGCCGCCACATCGTCCTGGGTGGAGAGCGGATTGGAGGCGCACAAGACGACATCGGCGCCGCCCAGCTGCAGCGTGCGCATCAGGTTCGCCGTCTCCGTGGTCACGTGCAGGCAGGCGGCCACCCGGGTTCCCTGAAGCGGCCGGTCCTTGGCGAATCGCTCACGAATGTGCTGCAGGACGGGCATTTCTCGATCGGCCCAGTCGATGCGACGTCGGCCGCCCTCCGCTTGCTTCACGTCTCGAACTTCAAACCGATCGGACATCCTCGTTTCCCTCCGTGAGCGCCGGACCGGGCAAGAGCTGACCGACGCCTTCATAGTAACCGCAGAACGGCATGAAGCCCAGAGCGCGATAGGCTCGCAGCGCGGGCTCGTTGTCCATGGCAACGTTGAGGACGATGGTGGAAAGTCCCCGCTCGAGAAGTTCAGCCACCACCGCACTGGTTGTCCGCTTCGCCAGGCCTCGGCCGCGGCGATCTTTGCGTGTGATCACATTCCCGACGGCCGCGACGCCGCGCCGCGCGGAAACCACGTGCGTCCCCGCGACGGCGATCAGCGATGTGCCCTCCCACACTCCATAGAAACAGCCCTGTTCGAGCTGCGAGGGTTGAAACGCATCCGGCGGAGTTGCCTCACCCGAGAACAGGTCGCGCACGGCAGGCAAATCCGCCGCCGAGAGGCGCGCCGCATCCCCCGCCGAGGTCCTCACGAAGCCGCCCTGCGGGAGCGCCATCCTCCACATTCGGGCCTCGACGTCCGAGCGCAGCCGTTCACCGAGCAACGCCCGATGGACGCCGAGCAGCGCGTATTGATAGCGGCCCGGCTGGACGGCAGAGACCAGATCGCCTACGGCGCCAGGTTCGCCGTGGGCAAACAACACCGGCGGTGCGAAGCCGCGATAGCACAGGACCACCGCACCCGGCTGCGCTAGCCATTCGGCGTGAGCGGCATACGGAGGATCGAGATCGGCCATGGCATACGCCGACCAAACGCGATCCGTGTCGAGGATGGAGGCCAGTTCCTCGGGATCCACGGCCTCAGGTCAACCGCTCGATGTCGTTGGTTGCGCCGAAAGTCCTTCGGAACCGCGACTTGAATTCGTCCAGGGTGAATCGATGACCCTGTGTGCCTTCCTGCTCGAGGCAGTAGGTGGCCGCCAGGGCGCCCAACTGCCCGCAGCCCTCCAGGGACAAGCCATGCGCGTAGCCCTTGAGAAACCCGCCCCGGAAGGCATCGCCCACGCCGGTCGGGTCGGCGACAGCCTGGGGAGGAACCGCGGGCACATGCAGCATCTCATCCCGGCTGTACACATCCGCGCCGTGTTCCCCGCGGGTGATGATCAGGATCTCCGTCTGCTGGAGGATCGCGTCGAGCGTCAGGTCGGTCTTCTCGGTGACAAGCCCGAATTCGTAATCGTTGCAGAAGAGAGCCCGGCACGAACGAATGCCCGCCCGCAGGACATCCGCCTCGAGCCGAACGATCTGCTGGCTGGGATCGTAGATGTAGGCAATGCCGAGCGACTGGCATTCCGTGACGTACAGCGCCATGGCGTCCGGATCGTTGGGCGAAATCACCGCCAGATCGGGCCGGGGCTGCAGGTCGGAGAAATGCAGCTCTCCGGCTCGAGCCATGGCTCCGGCGTAGAACGAGGCGATCTGCGCGTTGGCCTGGTCGGTGTTCACAAAGAAGGAGGCGGTGAAGGTTCCGGGTATCTTGCGGATGGCGCTCGTATCGACGCCCTGTGCCTCGAGCCACCGGCCGTACTCATCGAAGTCCTCCCCCACCGTCGCCATGACTCGCGGTCGTTCTCCGAGAAGGGCCAGGGTGTAGGCGATGTTGGCGGCGATGCCGCCGCGGCGGCGGGTCAGGCTGTCGACCAGGAACGACAGGCTGAGCCGGTCGAGTCGATCCGCCAGGATGTGATCCCGGAATCGGCCGGGGAACGACATCAGGTAGTCGAAGGCGATGGATCCGGTGAGGGCGATGTTCATGAGGAGCGCACTTTGGCCAGAGCCTCGGGGTAGGGCGGCCGGAGAATGCCGACCTCGGTCACAAAAGCGGTCACCAGGCGCGCCGGGGTAATGTCGAACGCCGGATTCAAGGCCCGGCTGCCTTCCGGAGCAACCTGCTGACCCTGATGGATCAGATCGAGAACCTCCTGCGGGTCGCGTTCCTCGATGGGGATCGCCGCGCCGTCGGGCGTGGACGGATCGACGGTCGAGGTTGGCACGACGCAGTAAAAGGGGACTCGGTTGTCATGGGCCGCCAGCGCGACCATGTAGGTGCCGATCTTGTTGGCGACATCGCCGTTGGCCGCCACGCGGTCGGCGCCCACCAACACCGCGTTCACTTCTCCTTGTTGAAGCATCCGTCCCGCTGCGCTGTCGGCGATGATGGCATGGTCGATCCCGTGCTGATCGAGTTCCCAAGCCGTGAGTCGCGCCCCCTGCAGCCGAGGCCGGGTTTCGTCCACCAGGACGTGGAGATGTTTGCCCTGCTCGTGGGCCGTGCGGATGACGCCCAGGGCCGTCCCGTAGTCCACGGTGGCCAGCGCGCCGGTGTTGCAGTGGTGGAGGACGGTATCCCCGTCCTTGAGGAGATCGGCCCCATGCAGCCCCATCTGACGGTTAATGGCCACATCCTCGTCGGCCAGCGCCTGGGCGGCGACGGCCAGCGACAGTCCGAAGGTTTCTGAGCCTCGATCGCCCGCACGGCGAAGAGTCTCGTCAATGGCCCATCTCAAATTGGCGGCCTTCGGGCGCGCCAGTCGCAAGAGTTCTGCCGCCTGATCGACTCGCACGACGACGTCCTGAGGATCACTCGCAAACGCCGCGGCCAGCGCCAGGCCGAAGGCCGCCGCGACACCGATGGCCGGCGCCCCACGCACCGCCATGGACCGAATGGCGTCGGCGACGGCTTCCGGCGTGTGTAATGCAAGGACCGTCAGCTGCGCCGGCAGCTGCCGCTGGTCGATCATATGCAGGGTCGGCCCCGCCGGGTCCCACCAGACCGTGCGCATGAATTCTCGGTCCGAGGCTCGCACAAAAACGCGCTCTCGCCGGAGAGCGCGGTCGTTCGGCGAGGGGAGTGTAGCACGATGGGTGCAGGACGGCAACCTGCCGGCCCTCGGCGCCGGGGATGACATCAATTGACACACCTCTGGCCTGTGCGTATGATGGCCGGACATGCGTGCCCGAAGAGCCGCGCGGCCTCTGTTGTTCATCTTGACGGTCGGGCTGATGGCCTGTGGACCGATTACGTCTGCCCTCACGCCCACCGCCACTCAGGTGCCGTTCACCCCGACGGCGACCTCGACCCCGACGGCGACGCCCACTCCTACGCCGTCCCCCGCCGACCATCTCAGCGCCGGCAATCTCGCGCTGCGCAACGGAGACTGGGATCTCGCGCTGCAGGAATTCCAGGCGGCCGGCGCAGCCTCCGATCCGGGCCCGCAGGGGGAGGGTCAGTTCGGGATCGGCGAGACGTACGTGCGCGCCGGGCTCTTTGCCCAGGGGAACGAGGCGCTCACGACGTTTCTCTCCCTGCACTCCGACCATGAGCGGGCCGCGGACGCCTACTTCCTTCGCGCAACGGCGCGGCGTGCCCTGGGTGATGTCGAGGGAGCGATTTCGGACTACGACGCGTACCTCGCGGCGCGGCCGGGGCGAATCGACAGCTACGTCCAGGAATGGGCAGGCGACCTGCTGAGCGGCTCGGCGCGGAACCTCGAGGCCGCCCGAAGGTATCAGGCCGCGGCTTCGTTGCCTCGCCTCGGTTCGGCCGCGTTCCTTCACGTCAAGGCGGCGCGGGCCTTCCTCGATGGTGACGATCCAGCCTCGGCGCTGAGCTCGGCGGATCTGGCCCATCAGACGGCCGGCGAGGATTTCACTCGCGCCTCGGCCAACCTCTATGCCGGGCGGGCTCTGGTCGCGTTGGATGATCCCCAGGCCGGGTACGCGCGCTGGCTCGACTCGGTCGAGAAGTACGCCGGAGCGCTCGACACGTATGAAGCCCTGGTGGAACTGGTGGATGCAGGTGTCCCGGTGGATGAATTCCGGCGGGGCTACATCGATTACCTGGCCGGCGCGTATCAGCCGGCGGTCCAGGCGTTCGGACGGGTGATCGAGCGCGAGCCGAGCGGCGAGGCCTACTACTATCGCGCGCTATCCCGGCGTGAATTGGGCGACTACACCGGAGCGCTCGAGGACTTCTATATCGTGTATGCCGCGTACACTGACTTCGCCGAGCGCGACACGGCCTGGATCGAGGCAGGTCGTACGGCTTCGGTGTATGCCGGCGATTACGCGCAGGGCAGGCGGATATGGCTGCAGCTGGTCGACGCCCTGCCGGCCAGCGAGCAGGCCCCGCAAGCCCTTCTCTCCGCCGGCAAGGCATCAGAAGTCTTGGACGAGTTGAACGCCGCCGTCGAACAGTGGATGCGCGTTCCCAACGAATATCCGCAATCGCCCCTGGCTTCACAGGCCGCCTTCCTGGCCGGGATCACGCGTGTCCGCCTGGGCGACGTCTCGGGCGCGAGCGAGGCGTTCGCCGCGGCCGGCGAACGCGCGCAGACACCGGAGGATCGCGCCGCGGCCGCTATGTGGGTGGGGAAGACCCTCGAAGCTCAGGGTCGTCATGAGGAAGCCGTCACCGCCTGGCAGACCGCGGCGGCCAGCGATCCCACCGGCTACTACTCCGCCCGCGCCGAAGACCTGATCGCCGGCCGGGGCATATTTGAGCCGTTCGGAGTCTTCCAATTCCCCGACAGTCTCGAGGCTGAACGCGTCGAAGCCGAAGCCTGGCTGCGCGTGACCTTCGCCGTTCCCGAGGGGCCGCCTCTGAATCGGCTGTGGGAGCCGCTCGCCTCCGATCCGCGCCTGCTGCGCGGTGAGGAATTGCTGCGCCTCGGCATGTACCCCGAGGCCAAGGCGGAGCTGACCGCCCTGCGCGAGGCCTCGGCCACGGATGCCGCCGCCAGCTTCGGGTTGATGCATCGGTTTCTGGATCTGGGATTGTACGAGTTGGCGATTCGAACGTCCCGCCAGATCCTCGACCTGGCCGGGATGGACGACGCCGGGACGATGTCGGCTCCCATCTATTTCAACCGGATTCGATTCGGCCCGTATTTCGGTGACCTCATCCTTCCGCAGGCGATGGCCAACGGTTTCGACGGGTTGTTCTTGTTGTCGGTGGTGCGGCAGGAAAGTCTGTTCGAGGGTTTCGCCACCTCCTACGCGGACGCCCGCGGCCTGATGCAGGTCATACCCAGCACGGGCGCGGCCATCGCCGTCGAACTGGGATGGCCTCCCGGCTACACGGAGGCCGATCTGCATCGCCCGCTGGTCAGCGTGCGTTTCGGGACGCACTATCTGGCCTCGGAGCGCGACCGTTTTGGGGGAGATCTGTATGCGGCGCTGGCGGCTTACAACGCGGGCCCGGGCAATTCCCTGGCGTGGAAGGAGCTGGCCCCGAACGACCCAGATCTCTTCCTGGAAGTCATTCGCTTCTCCGAACCGCGCCTTTACATCAAGACTATTTTCGAAGTGTTCTCGATCTACCGGCAGCTGTATTCCTCCCCATAGCGGCCAATCTCCGGTTGATGAGGAATATCTGGGCCCAATCGGGGATCGCGCTTCGCATCCCCTTGGGAGACTTGAAGCTAGGTCCGCAACCCAGGGTCGTCGGGCGAGGGCAACTGTCCCTCTCCCGCCACGCGCGAGAGGGGTAGGGGTGAGGGTGAGCCCGCCCGCCGCCCGACGGTTCCAGGGTTGCGGGCTCCGCTTCAAGTCCCCGGTAGGGCCAGAAAAGCAAAAGGGTCTTGACGCAGGGGGGTTCCGGTGGTAAATGACCCTTTCGCAATCGTCATTATGCGACGTTTGGAACGCTCGGAAGTTGCTGGGTCGCAGCCAGCAGCGGGCGAACCCCGCACCCAACCGCGGGGTACCGGCATCGGCGGGCCGGATCTATGCCCGCCCTTTCTTGTTGGATAGGCCAGGAGAGGGTGAATGCCCAGTCTCTCGCGTAAGACGTACTCGCGTATTGCCGACGTCTACTCCCTCCCCACGCTCATCCAGGTTCAGCTCGATTCCTTCGAATGGTTGCGCAAGGAAGGCCTGGCGGAGCTCTTCGACGAAGTCACGCCCATCGAGTCTTACAACGGCGGGATGAAGCTGTTCTTCCCGAGCAAGACCCGGGAGAGCCGCGAGTTCAATCTCAAGTACTGGTTCGAAGATCCCAAGCACGACATCGAGGAGTGCGTCGAGCGCGATCTGACCTTCGCCGCGCCCCTGTACGTTTCGGTGCTGCTGGCCGGGTCGGAGGTGCCCCACCCGGTCAAGAACGACATCTTCCTGGGCGACTTTCCCCTGATGACCGAGAAGGGCACCTTCATTATCAACGGCACCGAGCGCGTGGTCGTGTCGCAGCTGATCCGCAGCCCGGGGGTGTACTTCGAGGCCGCCGAAGATCGGCTGTCCGGTCGTCGTCTGGCGGCGGCCAAGCTCATTCCCGACCGCGGCGCGTGGATGGAATTCGAGACCCGCAAGAGCGACTACCTGACGCTCAAGTTCAACCGCAAGCGGACCGTCCCCGTCACCATTCTCTTGCGCGCTCTGGCGGCCGTCGACGACGGCCTCAAGCACAAACCCATCAAACACGGCTCGGACGAGGAGATTCTGGCGCTCTTCGCCAACTCCGACACCAATCCGGATCACCCCTACATCGCCACCACGATCCGTCAGGAGCCCACCTGGGAGATCAAGAACGGACGCACCCTGCCGGATGAGGCTCTGATCGAGTTCTACCGGCGCATGCGCCCCGGCGATCCGCCGACCCTCGACAACGCTCGCGAGTATCTCTACGATCAACTCTTCGACCCGCGCCGCTACGACCTGGAGCGAGTCGGGCGCTACAAGCTCCTGCAAAAGCTCGGCCTGCGCGAGGTCGTGCCCATCGAGCATCGTCAGGTGACCGCGTGGGACATCGTGAAACTGGTCGAGCGACTGATCCAGATCAACAACGGGATCGAAGAGCCCGACGATATCGACCACCTGGGCAACCGGCGGGTGAAGACCGTCGGCGAACTGATCCAGGCCAAGCTGCGCGTCGGCCTGCGACGGACGGAGCGCGTGATCGTCGAGCGGATGTCCATCCGCGATCAGGAGCAGCTGACGCCGGTCACGCTGGTCAACATCCGGCCGGTGGTCGCGGCCATCCGTGAGTTCTTCGGTTCGAGCCAGCTCTCGCAGTTCATGGACCAGACGAACCCGCTGGCCGAGCTTCGCCACAAGCGAACGCTTTCGGCCCTTGGCCCAGGCGGCCTGCGCCGTGAGCGGGCCGGCTTCGACGTGCGCGACGTGCACCATTCCCACTACGGTCGCATCTGCCCCATCGAGACACCCGAAGGGCCGAACATCGGCCTCATCGGCCGGCTGGCGTCCTACGCCAAGGTCAACCGCTTCGGCTTCATCGAAACACCCTATCGCAAGGTCCACCGCGAGCTCCCGGCCGACGACGTGCTCCTGATCGGGCGCAAGATCCGTGGCGCGGTGACCGATGCCAAGGGCAACAAGGTCCTGGCCGAGGACGGCGTGGAGGTCACTCCGGCGCTGGCCCGTTCCCTGGGCAAGGCCGGCAAGCCGATCCCGATCGTCCCCTTCGTCTCGGATCAGGCCGACTATCTTTCGGCGGATGACGAAGACCGATATGTGATCGCGCAGGCCAACGCTCCGCTGACGCCCACCCAGGAGTTCGTTCGCTCTCGCGCCTCCTGCCGCCATCACGGCGATTTTCTGTTCGCCCAGCCGGACCAGATTGACTACATGGACGTGGCGCCGCGGCAGATCGTCGGCGTGAGCGCTTCGCTGATCCCCTTCCTCGAGCACGATGACGCCAACCGCGCCCTGATGGGCTCCAACATGCAGACCCAGGCCGTGCCGCTTATCCGGCCGGAGGTGCCCCTGGTGTCGACCGGCATGGAACGGCAGGCGGCCATCGACTCGGGGCAGGTCGTGCTGGCCGATGTCGATGGGGAGGTCGAGTCCGTTACCGGCAGCCAGGTCGTCGTGCGCGCCGGCCGTGAACGGCGGACCTATCGACTGCGCAAGTACAACCGCTCGAACCAGAGCACCTGCATCGATCAGCGCCCGGCAGTCATCAAGGGCCAGCGCCTGCGACGCGGCGATGTGGTGGCCGACTCCTCGTCCACCGCCAACGGCGAGCTGGCCCTGGGCCAGAACGTCCTGTGCGCCTTCATTTCCTGGGAGGGCGGCGACTTCGAAGACGCCATCCTCATTTCGGAGCGGCTGGTTCAGGAAGATCGCTTCACCTCGGTTCACATCGAGAAGCACGAAGTCGAGGCGCGCGATACCAAGCTGGGTCCCGAAGAAATCACCTACGATATCCCCAACGTCGGCGATGAAGCCCTGCGCGATCTCAACGAAGACGGGATCATTCGCGTCGGGGCGGAAGTCGGGCCGAACGACATCCTGGTCGGCAAGATCACGCCCAAAGGCGAGAAGGAACTCACCCCGGAGGAGAAACTTCTGAGGGCGATCTTCGGCGAGAAGGCGCGCGAGGTGAAGGACACCTCGCTGCGCATGCCCCACGGCGAGCGCGGCAAGGTGGTCGAAGTCAAGGTCTTCACCCGGGAAGAGCATCGCGACCTTCCGCCGGGCGTCGAGAAGATGGTGCGCGTCTCGGTCGCACAGAAACGCAAGGCGACCGAGGGCGACAAGATGGCCGGCCGGCACGGCAACAAGGGGGTCATCTCCAAGGTCGTCCCCGTCGAAGACATGCCCTTCCTCGAGGACGGCACTCCGGTGGACCTGATCCTCAACCCGCTGGGCGTGCCGGGCCGCATGAACATCGGCCAGATTCTGGAAGCGCATCTGGGCTGGGCGGCCGATCGCATCGGCTTCCGCGCCGTCACCCCGGTGTTCGACGGCGCCGACGAGGAGGAGATCGAAGCCGAGCTCGCCCGCGCCTGGCTCATCGATCGAGCGTGGCAGGAAGTCGGCGAGAAGGCCTGGGCCTGGGTCAAGGACAATGGCTACTACCAGGAAGAGGCCTTCGAGGACGACGACGAAGTCCGGCGCCTGTACCTGGAAGCCTGGCTGGCGAACAAGGATTACGACCCCGAGCTCCTGGCCATTGACGCCAACTACTCACGCAGGGCGGCGCTGAGGGAGTGGCTCCGGGAGCGCGGGTTCGAGCCGGAGAAGCTGCTGGTCTTCGATGACACTCAGATCTCGGTGCACGACCGGAAACCCTACGACACGATGGCCATCCAGGCATGCCTGCGCCTGTGGCTGGAGGCCCAGGGCGAGACTCCCAAGGGCGACAGCCCCGAGGCGCTGCGAGCGCAGGCCGAGAAGATCCTCGGGGAGCGCGGCACGCCGCCGCCGATCCTGGGCAAGCAGAGGCTCTTCGACGGCAAGACCGGCGTCGTCTACGATCAGCCGGTGACGGTGGGCGTCGTCCTGATGATGAAGCTCCACCATCTGGTGGAGGACAAAGTGCATGCCCGCTCGACCGGGCCGTACTCGCTGGTGACGCAGCAGCCCCTGGGCGGGAAGGCGCAGTTCGGCGGGCAGCGCTTCGGCGAGATGGAAGTCTGGGCGCTCGAAGCATACGGCGCCGCCCACACCCTGCAGGAAATGTTGACCGTCAAGTCGGACGACGTCCAAGGGAGAGTCAAGACCTACGAGGCGATCGTCAAGGGCGAACCGGTCGAGGAGCCCGGCATTCCGGCGTCGTTCCGGGTGCTGGTGAAAGAGCTCCAGAGCCTCGGCCTGACGATCGAGGCCATCACCGACGAAGGCGAGACGCTGCGGTTCGGCAAGGAAGAGGAGCGGGCCAGGCCGCCGAGGCTGGGATTGGGCCTGCTCGACATGGAGCCGCGGCTGTAAGAGCAGTGGCCAGTGGGCGGTGGCCAGGGGTCAGTTGTCAGTCGAACATGTGGACAGGGCCCACTCGTGTCAGGGGCCCCTCTCCCGCTCCGCGGGAAGGGGGGAGGGGTGAGGGCAAGTCAGCAGTTCGTGACGAGCCGTACAGATCGTCTTGACGACCTGAGAATGCCTGTGCTACAATAATCGTCCGTCACGTCCTTCAGCGGCCGTGGGTAGCGGAAGACCCGCGTCCGAGCTGAATAGGGACTCATCGAGGAGAGGCCATCGGGCTAGATCGATGGCCTCCCGCACGCTTGAGGCCGGAAGCAAGACCCGGCCGACCGTGGAGGAAAGGGTGCCGACGATCAATCAGCTGGTGCGACGCGGACGCCGCACGAAGCGGGCCAAGACCAAGGCGCCGGCGTTGCAGTACATCTTGAACACGAAGAAGCAGCGCAGGGCCTCCATGCCCAAGGGCGCGCCGCAGAAACGCGGCGTGTGCACCCAGGTGCGGACGCAGACGCCCAAGAAACCCAATTCGGCGCTGCGCAAGGTGGCGCGCGTTCGGCTGACGAACGGAATCGAAGTGACGGCCTACATCCCGGGCGAGGGCCATTCGCTTCAGGAGCACTCGGTGGTCCTGGTGCGCGGCGGCCGGGTGAAGGACCTGCCGGGCGTGCGCTATCACATTGTGCGCGGCACGCTCGACACCACGGGCGTCGAGGGACGCCGGCAGGCGCGCTCCAAGTACGGCGGGAAGCGGCCCAAGGAACAATAAGACGGTCCATCGGTCGCCCCCAGGGCGACCGATGAGGGTCAGGCAGGAGCGGACGGATGCGCAGAACGAAACCGGAACGACGAATGATCCCGCCGGACTCGCGCTACAACAGCGCGCTGATGCAGGCGTTCATCCATCGTTTGATGCGCCGCGGCAAGCGGAGCACCGCCACCCGCGCGGTTTACCAGGCTATGGACCTCATCGAGAGCCGCGCCAAGCGGCCTCCGCTCGAGGTCTTCGAGAACGCCGTGCGCAACGCGGCGCCGATGCTCGAGGTCAAGCCCCGGCGAGTCGGCGGGGCCACCTATCAGGTGCCGGTCGAGGTCGCTCCGGAGCGCCGGACGTCGCTGGCCATGCGCTGGCTGCTGGCGGCGGCGCGCTCCCGTGGAGGCAAGTCGATGGCCGAGAAGCTGGCCGGCGAGCTGATGGACGCCGCCAACAACACCGGCTCGGCCATCAAACGCAAGGAAGAAACCCACAAGATGGCCGAGGCCAACCGGGCCTTTGCCCACTATCGCTGGTAAGTCGGAGGACAGACACAAGGCCTCAGGATTCAGTCATCAGTTTTCAGTCTTCAGCGAACAGGTCGTCCACGCTTTACCCGCGTCGCCCGAACGCTCAGAACTGACCACTGACAACTGACCACCGGCCACTGCTCTTGCCATGGCTCGCGAGTTTCCGCTGGACCGTTACCGGAATATCGGCATCATCGCTCACATCGATGCCGGTAAGACCACCACCACCGAGCGGGTGCTCTTCTACACCGGTCGGACGCACCGCATTGGCTCGGTGGACGAGGGCACGACGGTGACGGACTGGATGGAGCAGGAGCGCGAACGCGGCATCACCATCGTCTCGGCCGCCGTCACCGCCTCCTGGCGTGACTACATTTTCAACATCATCGACACTCCCGGCCACATCGACTTCACCGCCGAAGTGCAGCGCTGTCTGCGCGTGCTCGACGGCGGGATCGTCGTCTTCGACGCCGTGCAGGGGGTCGAGCCGCAATCGGAAACCGTCTGGCGCCAGGCCGATCGCTACGCCGTGCCGCGGGTGTGTTTCGTCAACAAGATGGACCGCGTGGGCTCGTCCTACGAGCGCACCATCGAGACCATCCGCGAGCGGCTGGGCGCCAACCCGATCGCCATGCAGATGCCCATCGGTTTCGAATCGGACTTCATGGGCGTCGTCGACCTTCTGGAAGAGAAAGCCATCATCTGGACGGACGAGCTGGGGACGACTCCCGAGAAGGTCGACATCCCGGCCGACCTGAAGGCCGAGGCCGCCGAACGCCGGGCGACGATGGTCGAGCAGATCGCCGAGACCGACGACCACCTGCTGCACAAGTATCTCGAAAGCCACGACATTTCGGTCGACGAGTTGCGCCAGGGCCTGCGCCGGGCGGTGATCGCCGGCAAGGCCACGCCCGTGTTTTGCGGGTCATCGTTGCGCAACAAAGGCGTCCAGCCCCTGCTGGACGCGGTCGTCGACTACCTTCCCTCGCCGCAGGACATTGCCGATGTGACCGGCCACAAGCCGTCGCATCCGACGGAGCATCAGACACGCCCGGCGAAGGACGACGCGCCTTTGAGCGCGCTCGTGTTCAAGATCGTCACCGATCCGTACGTGGGGCGACTGGCCTATTTCCGGGTGTATTCCGGCAAGATCACCCAGGGCTCGATGGTCTACAACTCGACCAAGGGCAAGCGCGAACGCGTCGGGCGGCTGATCCGCATGTACGCCGATCGTCGCGAGGACCTCACCGAAGTCCTCGCCGGCGATATTGCCGCCGTGCTCGGGATGAAGGACACCTTCACCGGGGACACCCTGTGCGACGCCGCCAATCCCATCGTGCTCGAGGCGATCACCTTCCCCGAGCCGGTCATCTTCCTGGCGATCGAGCCCAAGTCGACCGTCGATCAAGACAAGATGGGCGAGGCGTTGCGCAAGCTGGCCGAAGAAGATCCGACCTTCCGCGTCGGCGCCGACGAGAACACCGGTCAGACGGTGATTTCGGGCATGGGGGAATTGCACCTGGAAGTCCTCGTCGACCGGATGCTGCGCGAGTTCAAGGTGCAGGCCAAGATCGGGCGGCCGCGCGTGGCCTATCGCGAGTCGATCTCTCGCTCGGTGGCCAAGTCGGACTACCGCTACGTCAAGCAGACCGGCGGCCGGGGCCAGTACGGCCATGTCGTCTTCCGAATGGAGCCGGGCGAGGCGGGCTCGGGCGTCGTCTTCGAGAACAAGATCGTCGGCGGATCGATCCCCAAAGAATTCATTCCTGCGGTCGAGAAGGGCGTGCGGGAGGCGGCCGAGTCCGGCGTGCTGGCCGGCTATCCGGTGACGGACGTCAAGGTCAGCCTGATCGACGGATCGTCGCACGAGGTCGACTCGAACGACATGGCGTTCAAGATGGCCGGGACGCTCGGTTTCAAGCAGGCGGTGCAGCAGGCCGGGCCGATCCTGCTCGAGCCGGTCATGCGCGTCGAAGTGCTGATTCCTGAGGAGTTCGTGGGAGACGTCACCGGCGATCTCTCGGCGCGCCGCGCCGAGATTTCCGGCATCGAGGCCCGCCCGGGCAATGCCCAGGCGATCCAGGCACAGGTGCCGCTGGCGGAAATGTTCGGCTACGCCACGGATTTGCGCTCCAAGACCCAGGGCCGTGGGGCCTTCACCATGGAATTCGACCACTATGCCCAGGTCTCGGAGTCGGTGACCAAGACCGTGATGGAAGGCACGCGCTAGACCCAAACCCGTTTTGCACAGCAAAACGGGTTTGGGTTCTCTCGGAGGAGAGCATGTCGAAGCAGAAATACGAGCGAACGAAGCCGCATATGAATGTGGGGACGATGGGGCACATCGACCACGGGAAGACGACGCTGACGGCGGCGATCACGAAATGGTGCCAGCTGAAGGGGCTGGCGGAGTTTCGTTC
>DASSGB010000207.1:0-65484 GCA_035693825.1 Anaerolineales bacterium | reverse complement strand
GAGGCGTAGTCGGGGGGCGGTGTGGCCTCGTCCCAATGAGCCCTCACCCCAACCCCTCTCCCGCACAGCGGGAGAGGGGTTTGTTTTAGCCACACGTCTGCAGTTGGTCGCGGAATGTCTTGTAGCCGCAGCCTTCAGGCTGCGTCGTCCGCCGTCGAAACCTTTCCCTTGGGTGGATAGCCCAGGCTAAAGCCTGCGGCTACGCGTTGCCTTGTGCAGCCGTCGCCCAGCGGCCCCTCGGCTGCGGAACGGGGATTGTAGCCGCAGCCTTCAGGCTGCGTCCTCCGCGGTCGAAGCCATTTCTCCTTGTGCGGATGGCGCAGGCTAAGGCCTGCGGCTACGGCACCAAATGCCTGCAGACCACGTGTCCGGCCGTCGCCCAACGGCCTCTGGGACGCGAACTTCGCCGCAAGTCCCCGGTAGGGCCACTAATGAAAGTCGGCAATTGCTGGCGAGTTGGTCGAGGACGGATGTCGTAGGCATCCCGTACGACTGATGGCTTCCCACCCCTTGGGTGCCAGACTATAATACGAAGGCTAGGCGGGCCTCCAACCCCGATACGGCTGCGGCTCCTTGTCCCCGAGCCGCCTTGCGCCTGGCAGGAGGCGGCCAACGGTGACCCTTCCCCGCTACGCGTACTTCCAGGGCAAGCTGGTCCCCTATTCGGAAGCCAAAGTCGGCGTCATGACCCATGCCCTGAACTACGGCACGGGCGCCTTCGGTGGCATCCGGGGCTATTGGAACGAGGAAGAAGAGCAACTCTTCATCTTCCGTGTATTGGATCACTACCATCGGCTGCTGAATTCAGCCCGGATGCTGTGCGCCGAGCTGAGTTTCACCGAGGAGGAACTGCGGGATATCACCCTGCGTCTGCTCCAAACCGAGGGGCTGCGCCAGGACTGCTACATCCGGCCGCTGGTGTACAAGGCCGACGAGATCATCGGTGTGCGCCTGCACGATCTCCACGATGAATTGGCCATGTTCGCCGTACCCTTCGACCGTTACGTGGACCGCGACGAAGGCGCGCATGTCACCTTTTCCTCCTGGCGCCGCATCGACGATAACGCCGTTCCCGCCCGGGCCAAAATCACCGGAGCCTACATCAATTCGGCCTTCATCAAGACGGATGCCGTGCGCGCCGGTTTCGACGAAGCCCTGGTGCTGACCAACGACGGTCACATCTCCGAAGGCAGCGCCGAAAACGTGTTCATCGTCCGAAACGATGTGTTGATCACGCCTCCGGTGACCGACAACATCCTGGAGGGCATCACGCGCCGGACGGTCATGACCCTGGCGCAGGACGAGCTCGGTCTGCGCGTCGTCGAGCGGCCCATCGATCGGACTGAGGTTTACGTCTGCGACGAACTTCTGCTGACCGGGACGGCGGCGCAGATCACGGCCGTGACGCGCGTCGATCACCGGCCCATCGGGGCAGGCGTGATGGGGCCGGTGGCGTCGCAGCTTCGCCAGCTCTACTATGACGCGGTCCGTGGGCGCCTGCCGAAGTATCGGCACTGGAACGAACCTGTCTACGTTCGGGAGGCGGCCGCCGCCCGCTGAGCGACCGACGCGTCACGATCCGGCGGGGGTGCCGAGGCTCTGGCACCCCCGCACTGTTCCCTGATGACCTGCCGCCCTCCTCTTCTCCCTGGAATGGCCATCGGGCTCGGCCTGCTGGCTGCCAGTCTCGGGGTGTCTGCCCTGGGGCTGTCGCAGGTCACGCAGGCCACCCTCTCGCCGCCTCTGTTCTTGTGGACGGTTTTGCCGCTGCTGGGAGTGCCGATGGCGCTGGCCGTCGCTTACCGTCTGTTCGGCCTGGCCACAGCCAGCTACTCTGTCGATCGAGACATGTTGAGTGTGCGCTGGGGCTGGGCGGAGGAGACGGCGCGGCTGAGCGACGTCACGCTGCAAACGGTCCCCGAGACGCTTCGTTCGAGTCTTCGCCCGGGGCGGGGGCTGTGGTGGCCGGGTTGTCTGGTCGGCGTGAAGCAGATCCCGGACGTCGGTACGGTGGAGTTCTTCGCCTCCCGACCTGCGGGCGGCATGCTGCTCGTTTTCACGGGAAACAAAACGCTGGCCATTTCCCCTCCCAACCCGCAGGCCTTCGTCCAGGCCTTCGTGGCCGCGACGCGCATGGGGTCCCTGCGCAAGACGGCGATTCGCTCCGTTCGGCCCGAGTTCTTCACCATTCGGATCTGGGAGGACGGGCTCGCCCGGATTCTCATTCTGCTGGGGTTGGCACTGCCCCTGGCTCTGCTCGGCTATCTCGGGGTGGTCTCCGCTGGTCTGCCCAATCTCGTGCCGTTCGGATTCGATATCGCCGGGCAGCCGGGGCCCATGGTGCCCCCCACCCGGCTACTTTTCCTGCCCCTGATCGGGGTGATGTGCTGGTTGACGGACATGGTTCTGGCGGGTGTCATCTACCGGGTGGAGAAGGACCGCCCCCTGGCCTACGGCACCTGGGCGCTGGCCGTGGCGGTTGGTATCCTGTTGTGGGGTGCGGCTGTCCAGCTCGTCTCGGCCGCCTGAATTTCCCTATCGTTTCCACAGGTTTGAGCGCCTTATCCACAGATCCCACGGTGGTTATCCACAGGCAACCCGGATGATTTCCACACAGCTGATTTCCGGGGTGGTGCTGGCGGCCGCCGTCTCCGCCGTCGCGCGGAAAGCCCGGGCCCTGTCGCCGAGCGGCGCATGGGCGGCCCTGGCCGTCGGTGCGTTGACCTTCGGCGTCGGGGGCGCGGTTCCCGCGGTCCTGCTTCTGTTGTTCTTCGTCTCGTCCAGCATCCTTTCGCGCATCGGCTCGAACCGCAAGGCGGCCGTGGCGGCGGCCTTCGACAAGGGCGGTGAGCGCGACGCAGGTCAGGTGTTTGCCAACGGTTCCTTGGCGGCTGTAGCCTCTGCGGCCTACGGCCTGTCGGGCGAGCCGATATGGCTGGCGGCTGTTGCCGGAGCGCTGGCCGCCACAACGGCGGACACGTGGGCCACGGAGTTGGGAGTGCTGGCCCGAGGCTGGCCGCGAAGGATTCTCGACGGCCGTACAGTCGAGCCCGGCACCTCGGGAGCGGTCAGCGGGCAGGGGATTCTGGCGGCGCTGGGAGGCGCGGGACTGGTGGGAGCAACCAGCGCCGCCATGACTTCAAGTTCCGGCCTGGGATTCGCGGCATGGATCGGGGGCTTCGTCGGAGCGCAGGTCGACAGCCTCCTGGGCGCCACCATTCAGGCGATCTATTGGTGCCCCGCCTGCCGGAAGGAGACCGAGCGCCATCCTTTTCACAGTTGTGGGACGGCGACGACGCGCCTGCGCGGACTTTCCTGGCTGCGCAACGACGGCGTCAACTTCGCCGCCTCCCTCGCCGGCGCCGTGGTAGCTGTAGGGCTGTTTCTCGTGTGAAGATACTGGCCACTCGCCCCTGCGCTTCGTCTGGCGGAAGAAAGGCCGTCTCGCCCCGGCGGGCCGGGGCTCGCGGCCCGAACGGGGTAGGCGCAGGGGTCGTCACTGACCACTGACCACTGGAGGATTTCCATGGAGGAAACAAGTCGCGACGACATCCGCCGGTTGCTGAAGACCTTCGGCGTCGGTGCGGATGAGGCGATCATCCGCCACCTGGAACGGGTCCAGCACCCGGGCCCGCTGCACCTGAAGTTCGTCCTCGAGGATCTGACGGACTACGGCCGCCAGTCGGCAGAGCGGCTGCATTTCGAAGTGAAGGGCGAGGTCCGGCGCTAGGTCCGACGGGCATTGGCCGTACAATAGGCGCGCGCCTCTCCGCGGGAGGAGTCGGGTGGCAACGCACGATCGTGTGCTGGCGGTGATCCTTGGAGGGGGTCGCGGCACGCGGCTGTGGCCGCTCACCAAGGAGCGCGCCAAGCCGGCCGTGCCCATTGCCGGCAAGTACCGCCTGATCGACATTCCGCTCAGCAACTGTCTCAACTCCGGCGTCGATCAGGTGGCGATCCTGACGCAGTTCAATTCGGTCTCCCTCATCCGGCATATCTCGCAAACGTACCACTTCGACCTGTTCCACCCCGGCTGGGTGCAGATCCTGGCCGCCGAGCAGACGACGACCAACCTCGACTGGTATCAGGGCACGGCCGACGCCGTGCGCAAGCAGTTGTTCGAGATCGAGGTCACGGGCGCCGACGACGTCTTGATCCTGGCCGGGGATCACCTGTACCGCATGGATTACAGCGCCATGATCGGCTTCCACCGCCAGGTGGAAGCCGATGTGACCGTCGCCGTGAGGCCGATCGCCGCCGCGGACGCGGCTCGCTTCGGCGTGCTGCGTCTGAGCGGCGATCGGCGCATCACGGCCTTCGCCGAGAAGCCCCGCGAGCGCGGGCAATTGAAGCAGCTGGTGAGCCGGGAGGATCCGGAGCAACCCTACTTCGGGTCGATGGGAATCTACATCTTCCGCCGCCGGGCGCTGACCGAGCTCCTGGGCAACCCGCACGACGACTTCGGGGGCGATGTCATCCCGGCCGCCATCGCCTCGCATCGCGTCTTCGGCTTCACCTTCGACGGCTACTGGGAAGACATCGGATCCATTCGCGCCTTCTACGAGGCCAATCTGGCCCTGGTGCAACCGGATCCGCCGTTCTCCTTCCACGATCCGGTCGCGCCCATCTACACCCGGCCCCGGCTGCTGCCCGGCTCGCGCATATACGACGTGCGCCTGGATCGGGTGTTGCTGGCCGACGGCTGTTTCGTCGAGGGGGCGGAAATCGTCAACACCGTCGTCGGCATCCGCAGCCTCATCGGCGACGGGGTGCACATCCAGGACACGATCATGATGGGGGCGGACTACTACGAAACCGAAGCTTCGTTGCCCGTGTCCTCCGGCACGCCCATCGGCGTGGGCACCGGATCGACGATCCGCGGCGCCATTCTGGATAAGAACACGCGTATCGGGAAGAACGTGCGCATCGAGCCCTTCCCGCGCGGCACCGAGATCGACGGCGAGGATTGGTCGGTGCGCGACGGCATCGTCGTCGTGCCCAAGAACGCCGTTCTGCCCGATGGGGTGAGGATCGGGCCGGAATAGACGTCAGTCAAGAACCGAAACCAGGTTTGCGCAGCAAACCTGGTTTCGCATTTACGCCGTGGTGCCCTCTGCCCGAGGACCGCTCGACGACGGCACGCTTCCCATCACCAGCCACGCGGCCAGCATGAAGACCAGGCTGAACGGCCACATGGAGACGTGTCCGCCGAGATCGATGGCCAGCCCGGCCAGGATCGGGCCGCTGATGGCTGCCGCGGACGAGGCGAGATAGTACAGTCCGGTGGCGACGCCGATGCCCCCTTGACCTTCGAGGTCATAGACCATGGGAAGCGAATTGATGTTCACCAGCGCCCAGCAGGCGCCCATCGCCGCAAGCAGTCCCAGCAGCACACCGGGCGACCGGACGAAGGTCGCGGCCAGGAGGCCGACGGTCATCCCGGCCAGGCCCACGCGGATGGTCGTCTTGCGTCCGATACGCGTGGCTAACAGCCCGGCCGGGATGGCGAAGATTACCAGAGCCGCGGCGAAGGCCGTCAGCATCTGAGTGGCGCTTCCCACTTCGATGCCCAGGATCTGACGCGCATACACGGTGAAGAAGGCCTCGACCGCGTTCCAGGCGACGAACCAGGCGAAGATCGCAATGAGCATCTGGAGCAGACTGCGCCCCTCGGGTCGCCGAAGCCGCTGCAGGCTGGCCAGGACTCCGCCGGACGGAGCCGTCGAAGTTGAGTCCTTCTGCGCGCCGCTCGCGATGGGCTCGCGCACCGTGAGGATAACCATCAGGACGGCGATCAACATGACCGCCGCGCCGGCCACGAATGGCAGCGGAACGCCCATTCGGTAGAGCGCGCCGCCGCCGAAAAGGGCGACCGCTCCCCCGATGCCGCCCATCAGATTGATGACGCCGTTGGCCTGACTGCGCTCCCGGGGCTCGAATAAGTCTCCCAGGTAGGCGATGGTCGGGGAGCGGAACAGGGCCATGGCGATATTGGTGCCGAGGATCGCCAATGCCAGGGTAATGAGAGACTGGCGCGCGAACGGAACCAAGGCGAAGAACACGGCCGCCAGCGGTGCACCCAGCATGAGCCATGGTCGCCGCCGGCCGAAGCGCGTGCGGGTGGCGTCCGATCGGGCACCGACCCACGGCTGGAAGACGACGTTCAGGATGTTGTCCCAGGTCATGACGAACCCGACGGCCACCGCCGTCAGCCCCAGGTCCGTCAACATGGGAGGGATCAGACTGTTGAACAGGGGCCAGACGATGCTGATGCCGAAGAAGCCCAAGCCCAGGACGAAGGTTGAAGCATAGGGAAAGCGCCGCATGGGGCCTCCGGGGCGGGGACCGGATTGTAGATGGAGCCGGCCGAGGAAACAAACCCGGTTTCCGCAGAAAACCGGGTTTGGGGCTCTGGGAGCCGCTGTTTGACGGGGTCCCAATTCCTGCTACAATACCGAGTTACGCCGGACAAACCCCTTTCGTTCCGCACTCAATTCAAGTCAGCCCCTGCCGCCGGCCCGCCGGGCCGGTCGAGTTCGGGGGAAGGAGGTTGATGGCTCAGCAACCCCTGACCGTGCGGTTCCACGGAATGACCCGACTCTTATCGACTAGGAGGAGAACCCCGTGAAACGCCGTTCCTTGTATTTGGCCCTCGGCGTCCTCTCGGCTCTGGCCATGGTCCTGGCGAGTTGTGCGCCAGCCGGCCCGGCGCGGCCGTATGAGGAAATCCCGTACAGCGAGCCCATGATCCTGGACGCCGGCAATTGCGACTATGGCGGCCTGATGCGCAGCGTCGAAGCGGTCGATCAATTCACCGTTCGCTTCACGCTGTGCGCCTTCGATCCGGGCTTCCTGTCGAAGATGGGCTTCAGCGTCTTCGGCATCTACCCCCGCGAGTGGCTGGAATATGCGACCAAGGCCGAGACTCCGGCCGAAGTCCGGCTGCGAGCCCCCGTCGGGACAGGTCCCTATGTGGTGTCGGAATGGACCGCCGGCGAGAGCCTGACCTTCAAGCGCTTTGACGACTACTGGGGCGAGCCGGCGAAGACCGAGACGCTGGTCTTCCGCTGGAGCTCAGAATCGGCGGCTCGCGTGCTCGAGTTGCAGGCTGGCACGGTCGCCGGGATCGACAACCCCGGCCCGGATGACTTCGAGGTCATCGAGGCCGACGCCAACCTGCAGTTGGTCGAGCGCCCGGCCCTGAACACGTTCTACATCGCCATGACCAACACCTTCGAGCCCTTTGACGACGTGAAGGTACGCCAGGCCGTGGCCATGGGCATCGACCGGCAGCGAATCGTCGATACCTTCTACCCGCGCGGCTCTGAGGTCGCGACGCACTTCACGCCGTGTGCTATCCCCAACGGCTGCACCGGCGATGCGTGGTATGACTTCGATCCCGCAGCCGCCAAGGCCCTGCTGGCCGAGGCTGGCCTGGCCGACGGCTTCTCGACCCGACTTTACTACCGCGATGTCGTGCGCGGCTATCTGCCCGAGGTCCCCCGGGTGGCGGAAGAGATCCAGGCTCAGCTGCTCCAGAACCTCAACATCGACGCCGAAATCGTGGTCATGGAGTCGGGCGCCTTCATCGAAGAGTCGGGCGCCGGCCGGCTGGATGGGCTGTACCTGCTGGGCTGGGGCGCCGACTACCCGCATGTGACCAACTTCCTCGACTTCCACTTCGGGGAAGCCAACCCGCAGTTCGGTACGCCGCATCCGGAGATCTATGAGACTCTGGTCGAGGCGGCGGCGATCGTCGATCCGGCGGAAGCCGAGCCGCTGTACGCCGAGGCCAACAACGCCATCAAGGAGCTCGTGCCGATGGTGCCGGTGGCCCACGGTGGATCGGCGGCGGCTTACCGCGCCGATTTCGACACGCCTCAGGCCAGCCCGCTGACCGAAGAGCGCTTCGCGTTCTCGGCTCCGGGCGAGGGCGATACCCTGGTCTGGATGCAGAACGCCGAACCGATCAGCCTGTTCTGCGCCGATGAGACCGACGGCGAGTCGCTGCGTGGCTGCACCCAGATCGTGGAGGGGCTGTACTCCTACGTCGTCAACGACACGGCTCTCGAGCCGGCCCTGGCGACCGAGTGCACTGCCAGCGAAGACCTGACGGTATGGACCTGCGCCCTGCGCCAGGGAGTGAAGTTCCACGACGGTACGTCGTTCGATGCCAACGACGTCGTGGCCACCTTCACCATGGGGTTGGACGCGTCTTCGCCGCTGCACAACGGCAACACCAACGCCTGGGAGTACTACGCGTATCTGTGGACCAGCTTGATGAACGTCCCGGCCCCGTAGCCGAGGATTTCGCTTGACGGTATGGACAACGCGGGGCTCCGGCCCCGCGTTGTCCCATCCGAGCCCTGTGGAGGCCTGACCTATGCTGCAGTATGGGGCCCGCCGACTCCTGACCTCGATCCCGGTGCTGGTGGGGATTGTCGTGGTCGTGTTCGTGCTGGCGAGGCTGATCCCCGGCGGCGCGTGCAAGGCGATGTTGGGGGAAAAAGCCACCGAGGCGGCCTGCGAACGATTCGATCGGGCGAATGGCCTGGACAAGCCGGTCATTAACTGCATCAAGTCGGTCCGCCCGTTGCGTTTCGGTGGCTGTTTCGTCAATCCGGTCGAGACTCAACTGTTCATCTACGCTGGCCAGCTGTTGCGAGGCGACTTCGGCCAGTCGATCCGTTTCAGTCGGCCGGTTTCGATCATCCTGGTCGAGCAGATCCCCACCACGATCGAGCTCAGTCTGGCGGCGCTGGCGCTGGCCGTCCTCATCGGCGTCCCGGCCGGGATCTTGTCGGCCATCCGCCACAACTCGGCGGTGGACATCGCCACCATGGCCGGAGCCAACATCGGCGTATCCATGCCGGTCTTCTGGCTCGGCTTGATGTTGGCCTTCCTGTTTTCGATTGTCATCCCCATCTTGCCTCCCTCCGGGAGGATCTCGGCCGGCTTGACGGCCGAGCCGTTCTACCAGGTCTGGGGGTTGTACCTGGCCAAAGGCACGGCCATCTATACACTCCTGGAGTTTTTCTCCAACCTGTATATCCTCAACTCGATCCTGACCCTGGACTTCGAGGTCCTCTTTGACGTTCTGAAGCACCTGATCCTTCCGGCGGCCGCGCTGTCGACCATCCCCCTGTCGATCATCGCCCGCATGACCCGCTCCAGCCTGCTCGAAGTGCTCGGCCAGGAGTACATCCGGGCGGCCAAGGCCAAAGGCGTGCCGCGGGTTCGGCTGGTGGTCCGGCACGCCTTGCGTAACGCGCTGCTGCCTGTGGTGACGATCATCGGCCTGTCGCTCGGCGGGCTGCTGGGCGGGGCCGTGCTCACCGAGACGGTCTTCAAACTCTCCGGCGTGGGACGCATCTTGTTCGAAGCCATCACCGCCCGCGACTATCCCATCATCCAGGCCTTCACGCTGGTGATCGCCGTCAGCTACGTCGTCATCAACATGATCGTCGACATCTCGTATTCGTATCTCGATCCCCGCATCCGGCTGCAGTAGATCCCGGCTATGACCGCCGACGCCACCGCGCCCGGATTGCGCCTGCTGCCCGCCGAAGAACTGACCGGCAAGCCGGTCAGCCTGTGGCGGACCGCCTGGCGGCGCCTGTTTCAGCGCCGGTCCGCCTTGCTGGGCATGGCCATCCTCGGCGCGCTGGTCGTGGTGGCGGTCACAGCGCCGTGGATCGCGCCCTATGATCCCTACCAGGTTCTCATCGGCGTCGAAGCCGTCGACGATCGCGATCCACCCTGCATTCATCTGCTCGGTTGCCCGGCGGATCGGCCTCAACACCTGATGGGCATCGACAGCAACGTGCGCGACCTGTTCAGCCGCGTCCTCTACGGCGCTCAGTACTCGCTGATCATCGGTGTGACCTCCGTCAGCTTCGCCATCGTCGTCGGGACTCTGCTCGGGGCGCTGGCGGGATACCTGGGCGGCTGGGTGGAAGACTTGATCATGCGCGTGATGGATGTGCTGCTGGCGTTCCCGGCCCTCCTGCTGGCCATTGCCATCGTCGCCGTGCTCGGGCCGGGGCTGATCAACGCGCTGATCGCCATCGGCATCGTTTCCATCCCGGTCTACGCCCGCGTCGTTCGCGCCAGCGTGCTTTCGGTCAAAGAAACCGACTTCGTCGCCGCCTCGCGGGCCCTGGGCGCCGGGATGGGGACGATCCTGTTCCGTTCGGTGCTGCCCAACGCGCTCACACCGCTGATCGTCCAGGGGACTCTCGGCATCGCCACGGCCATTCTGGACGCCGCAGCGCTGTCGTTTCTCGGGCTGGGCGCGCAGCCGCCGACGCCGGAGTGGGGCTCGATGCTGGGCAAAGACCGCAATCAGGTCTTTACCGCTCCCCACCTGGTGTTCTTCCCGGGGCTCGGCATCATGCTGACCGTGCTGGGATTCAATCTTCTGGGGGACGGGCTGCGCGACGCCCTCGACCCTCGCCTGGGCCGCGAGGGCACCAAGCTCGGCGAAGCCTAGCTCGTTTCCGTCTTCCGCATCTGTCGTTCAAACGTGCGACCATAAGATCATGGCCCTGCCGGGGACTTGAATCAAGGTTCGCATCCCGGAGACCGTTGGGCGAGAGCGTAATGACCCTCCCCCCAACCCCTCTCCCGCTCCGGCGGCCGAAGGCCCCTTGGGGGAGAGGGGCCAAGGCGCGGTCCGCCCGTCGCCCAACGGACTCGCGGATGCGGCATCAAGCTTCAAGTCCCCCAAGGGGATGCGAAGCGCGATCCCCGGTAGGGCTGGGAATCAGCTTAGGTCTGTGGTGCGTTCCATGATCCAGCCCCTCGTGTCTGTCCTCATGCCGTGCTACAACGCCGAAGCGACGGTCGACGAAGCCGTCGCCTCGATCCTCCAGCAGACCCTGCAAGACCTCGAGCTGATCGCCGTCGACGATGGTTCGACCGACGGCACGGCGGCGCGGCTGGAGAACTGGGCCGGAAAGGACCGGCGCGTCTGCCTCGCGCGAGGCGAGCACGCGGGCCTGGTGCCCAGCCTGCAGGCCGGGCTGAGGCTGTGCCGGGTGCAGGTGATCGCGCGGCATGATGCGGATGACATCGCGCGGCCGGAACGCCTCGAGGCTCAACTCGGCCTGCTTCAGAGCGAACCTTCCCTGGCGGCTGTCGGATGCATGGTCGAGGCGTTCCCGGAGGAAGACGTGCGCGAGGGCTTGCGTGTGTATCTCGAATGGCAGAACGGTCTGCTGACGCCGGAGGCCATCGCCCGCCAGATCTTCGTCGAGAGCCCGCTGGCGCATCCCTCCCTGATGATTCGAAGGGCATGGCTGGAGCGCGTCGGCGGATACCAGGACAACGCCTGGCCGGAGGACTACGATCTCTTGCTGCGGCTGCACCTGGCCGGCGCCCGTTTCGGGAAAGTCCCGCGTCTGCTCGTTCGCTGGAGGGAGCACGCCCGCCGTCTGACGCGCATCGACCCACGCTACTCGGTGGAAGCCTTCCTCCGGGCGAAGGCGCACTACCTTCGACGGGGGCCCCTGGGGCACGCCCCGAAGGTCATCCTATGGGGTGCCGGGCAAATGGGGCGGCGATTGAGCAAGCACCTGCTGCGCGAAGGAGTCGACCTGGCAGCTTTCGTCGATATCGACCCCGAGAAGATCGGCCGCGTAAGGCGCGGTCGGCCGATCCATGACCCGGCGGACCTGCCGCGGTTATTGCTCGAACATCAGCCTGCCGTCGTTCTGGCGGCGGTCGGGGCGCGTGGGGCGCGCCGGCTCATTCGCGATCGCCTGACGGCGATGGGGCTGGAGGAAGGCCGGGATTGGTGGGCGGTGGCGTGAGGAGCAGGGTGCCAGACTGCGCTTGGAAGTGACCTCCTCCACTAGGAGAAGCGCCCGAGGTCGCTGTACGCTCATAGGCGCACCGGAGCGCCGTTTCCGGGCAGCACAAGGGGGCCCGTTCTCCTCCGGAAAGGAAACCCATGTCGCCACGCTGGGTATGTCGCCTGATCGGCGGCTGTGCCGCGGTATTGGTGTTGGCCGGTTGTCAAAAGGCGCTTTCCGCGTCTTTGCTGAGCGCCACATCTATGGATGCGGTCACCCCGCAGGCGGAGTTCACCATTGAGTTCAGCCGCCCCATGGATCCCGAAAGCGCCCTCCGGCCGCTCGAGTGGGACCCGCCGATCGCCGCCAACTACCGCTGGGATGACGAACACACCCACCTCACCTTCTCAGCGCAGCGTGGCTTTGCCCCAGGCCGCACCTACACCCTGTGGCTGAGCCCCGAACTGCGAACGGCCGAGGGCGAGGCGTTTGACAAGCCGCTGGGCTGGACTTTCTCCCTCCCGATGTCTCCGGTCGTCTCGGAACGCAAGGCGGAGCCCATCGACGAGATTGGACGACAGTTCCGCTATCGCCTGACGTTCAGCATGGCCATGGATACGGCCAGCGTCCTCGAGGCCCTGACGGTGACTCCGGACGTTCGCCTGTCCACCGAATGGACAGACAGGACTCTGGTCGTCGAGACGCTCGATGTCCTCGAGCCCGGTGTCGCTTACCGATTCGAGATCGGGACGTCGGCCAAGAGCGTTGAAGGAGGTCTCTTCCATTCGACCTACAGCTGGACTCAGACGATGCCCGCCCTGGTCTCGCGTGTGCGCACGCCCGGACCGGAGGGCGCCGACGTCCCCCTGCTCATCGAATTCAACTACCCCATCGACATCGAAGCTCTGGAGGCTTCGCTTCGGTTCACACCCAGTGTCACAGGGACACTGACCTACGACGAGAGGGGTCACCGCCTCTCTTTCAGGCCCGATCCCCCGCTGCCGCTGGAGACCTCATACACGCTTTCGGTGGAAGGCGATGTGAAGGATCCCAAGGGCAGGTCGCTGGGTTCGCTGGACCGCGTCGGATTCCGCACGCCACCAGCTATTGTCTCGATGACACCTGGCGATACTGCCGGCGCTCCCATCACGAGTGAGGTCACCTTGGTGTTTGCCAGGAAGATGGACAGGGCTTCCGTCGAAGACGCCTTCACGCTCGAGCCTGCCACCGAGGGAGAGTTCCTCTGGAGGGGCTCCTCGCTTGTCTTTCGGCCGTCGGGCGGCTTCCTGCAACCGGAGACCAACTACGTCGTGTCGGTCGAGGCCGGGATCCGCGACGCCACCGGGCAAGTGGTCCTCACCCGGCCGTGGAGTCGTTCGTTCATCACCCTCGAGCGCCAGCCTCTGGCATCGTTTCGCTATGATGTCGAGGTTCTCATCGCTGAGCCATGGGAGCCCGTGGGGATTCCGTATAGCCGCGATTCCAGTCAGGAAATCGCCGTCAGATTCGACGTCTACCGGCTCACCGATGCCCAGTTCGCGCAGCGGTACACGCGGCGCTATCACTCCCGGCAGGCGGGTGTGAGTGAGATCTCCTGGGCCGGTGCGCCGCTGGCCGCCACCTGGGAGGAGCCGTCGCGGAGATGCAGCTCGTTCTACGGGTGCAGCTGGGAGGCCGAGCTGGAGGGCTTGCCCGCCGGCTTCTATCTGGTCAATCTGGTCACACAGGAGATCGAGGCCCAGCGTTTCTTGATCGTGACCGGTGAGTTCATCACCGTGAAATCGTACGGAGGCCAGGTGTTGGCCTGGGTCACCACGCGGGAAGGACGGCCGGTTGCCGATGCAGATATCCGGGTCTTCACGGCAGACGGCCAGCTGGCCGCCGAGGGCGACACCGATCACGACGGACTGTTCGAAACCTGGGTCTTCGGCGCAAGCCCGCCGGTGCTCGTCCTGTCTCAGGCCGGACCGGAGACCAGCGCCGTCGGAATCGAGTGGGCCTGGAGCGCGGCTTCCTACGGGTGCAGTTCATGGAGGGTGAGCGACCACGAGACGATCGAGGACGACAGCCTCGACACGTTGGTCCACATCCACACCGATCGGCCCATCTATCGCCCGGGAGACACGGTTCACTTCAAGGCGGTCGTGCGGCGGGACCAGGACGCACTCCTCGATCTGCCCGACTTGAGCGCCCCGGTGGCTGTCCGGATTCTCGACGGCCGGAACAACGTCCTTCAAACGGCCGAACTCGAGTTCAGCCGTTTCGGGACCGTCAGTGGAGATTTCCAGCTCACCGAGGGTGCGATGCTCGGTCCATACACCATCGAAGTCTCCCTCGGCCAGGATCTCGCGGAGCAGATCTTCAAGGTCGAGGACTATCGCAAGCCGGATATCGATGTGACCGTGGCCTCCGACGCCGGGCGCTACCTCGCCGGCGACAAGATCTACGTGACCGTGGAGGCCGACTACTTCTTCGGCCAGCCCGTGGCCGACGCCCGGGTCATCGTCCGGCTGTTCCAGATGTACGACAGATGGTGGGGCGACTTCTACACCGATCAGGTGCCCGGAGGTAGGACGATCACGACCGACGATGAAGGCCGGGCCACCATCGAGATCCGGGCGCCGCAGGTTCCGGATTGGTGGGGAAACTGGCGCAGCAGCCTGTCCTCGCTGGAACTGGGCATCGAGGCAACCGTCGATGACGGAAGCCATCAACTCGTCTCCGGCCTGGCGAAGGTGACTGTCTACAGCGCCGGGGAGGACGTCACGCTGGAGACCGGCGGCTACTTCCACCGCCGCGGCCAGACGGTGCCGCTCCAATCCGAAGTGCGCACGATCGATGGAGATCCGGTGGAAGGCAGAACCCTCGAGCTCACGATCCTGCGCTGGAGACCCTACGACTGGGACCAGGAGGAAGTCTTCCGCGCCGAGGCCGTCACGGCGGCGAACGGGCGGGCCGTCGTCGACTATGTTCCCGAGTTCCCGGGCTGGTATGAGGTGAAGGTGATCGGGCAGGACGCGGGCCGCCACGAAATGGAGGTTGAGGATTGGTTCTATGTGCAGGGCGTTGGTTCGGGTCGGGCCGAGGGATGGGGCTTGAGGGTCTCGTCCGACCGGGAGAGCTACTTGCCGGGTGACACCGCGAAACTCATGATCGAAACGGAGTTCGCCGGCACAGCCCTGCTGACCATGGAGAGAGCATCGGTACGCCGGCAGGAACTGCTGACCCTGACGCCGCCGGTGACCGTCGTCGAGGTCCCCGTCCGCACGGATGATGTCCCCAACATCTTCGCCACGGTAAGCGTCTGGGCGCCTCCCAACGAAGAGGGGTATGGCCTTGAACGGTATGGATCGCTGGTCACCAGCAGCGTTGAACTGATGGTGCCAGCCGTCGGCCGCCGCCTCGATGTCCGCGTGACGCCGGATCAAGAGACCTACCAACCCGGGGAGACGGCCACCTTCCGCGTCGAGGTGACCGGCCCCGGCGGGGCGCCGGCGCCCGCCGAGCTGTCGCTGGCGCTGGTGGACGAGGCCATCTTTCGCCTGAGCGAGGACCTTTCGCCGGCGATTTTCGATACCTTCTACGGGCCGCGGGCACACCGGGTTGCGACCTTCGATACGTTCACCATCGCGCAGTATCTGGGAGGAGGGGACGGATGCGGCGGCGGAGGCGGGGATGGAGGTATGGCCTCGCCGCGCAGTGATTTTCCCGACACCGCCCTCTGGCTGCCTCACGTGGAGACAGGCGACGATGGAGTGGTCGAAGTCCAGGTGGTGATGCCCGACAGTCTGACGACGTGGCGCCTGACGGTGCGCGCCGTGGCGCTGGACAGCCGGGTGGGCGAGACGCGGCAATTCGTCACGACCGAACAACCCCTTGTGATTCGCCCGATGCTCCCCAGGATGCTGGTCGTCGGCGACACGGCCGTCATCGCCGCCAGCATTCACAACGGCTCATCCGAAGTTCAGGAGGTCAGAGCCTCGCTGGGGACGCAGGGTGTGTCTTTGCGGACGGCCTCCGTGCAGTTGATCACCCTGGAGCCGGGAGCCTCGCAGGTCGTGTTCTGGCCGATCCTGGCCAACAGACTCGGCGAGGCCACTCTGGTCTTCCGCGCCCAGGGGGACACGGAGGCGGACGCGATCGAGCTCCCGCTCGACGTCCAGCCGCTGGCCACGCGCGACATCGACCTCCAGGCGGGAGACTTCGACGGGCGGCTGACGGCGACGTTCGACTATCCGCAAGATGCTCTTGCGGACGGCGAGCTTCGCATCGAACTCAGCCGCACCGTAGCCGCCAGCCTGCTCGACGGACTCGAGGACCTGACGGGCTTTCCATACGGCTGTGTCGAACAGACGATGAGCGCCGTGCTGCCGAACGCCGTAATCGCCCGAGCCTTCGCCGAGCTTGGCGTCTCGCCGCCCGGTTTCGAGGAATCCATCGCCCCCAAGGTTCATTCCGGTCTGGCGCGGCTGTATGCGCTGCAGCATTTCGACGGTGGGTGGGGATGGTGGTTCGACGACAACAGCGACGACTATCAGACGGCCTGGGTCATGCTGGGTCTCGGCCTGACCAGGGAGGCAGGCTATCCGGTCGATGACGGCGTCATCGAGCGAGGCGCGGAGTGGCTGACGGGGAATCTGGGAGGAATGGATCTTCGGACGCGAGCCTTCGCCCTGTACAGCCTGGCCGTTGTCGGCCGCTCCGAGCCGACGTGGGCTGCAGGGCTGCTCGAACGGGCTGAGGATCTGGATCCCTTCAGTCAGGCGGCCCTGGCCCTTGCGCTGGATGCCGGTGGCGACGCGCAAGGAGCCCGTGAGGTGCTGGACCTCCTCCAGGAGAGCTCCGTTCACGAGCAAGGCTATGTGCGTTACTCGATTCCCTGGGAAGACGGCGAGTACAACCGAAAGACCATGGCTTCCGACGTCCGGGCGACGGCTCTGGCGCTGTCGGCTTTCGAGCGCCTGGCAGAAGGATCCGCAGACCTGCGCGGCGACATGGCGCGCTGGCTCATGGCTCAGCGGAAGAGTTTCGGCTGGGGCACCACCAACGAGACGGCCTTCGCCATCCTGGGCCTGACCGACCACCTGGTGGGGATCGAGGCCATGAGCGGATCGACGAGCTACATTGTTCGGCTCAACGGCGAGGAGCTCGCCTCCGGCGAACTGAGCCTCGCTGAGCCCGATCTGTCGCTGGAGATTCCGGCGTCCCGGCTGAAGGAGGGCGAGAACACGGTTCAGTTGACCGAGGACGGCCCGGGGCGCCTTTTCTATATGGTGCGTTCCGAGTTTCGAATCTCACGCCAGGAGCTCCAGGAAGAGGGGACGATCCGAGTCACCCGAAGGTACCTCCACCCGGCAACAAAACGTCCTCTGGAGCGGATCGAAGCAGGGCAGTTGGTGTTGGTGGAGGTTCAGGTGCGGCTGCCGGACGACCTGTCGTACCTGATCATCGAGGATCATCCACCGGCCGGCCTAGAACCGTTGAACGAAGGCTTGAACACCACCAGCTTCTCAGCCAGGCCGGAGGACTACTACTACTATGACTCAGGCGACTTGTTCTTCTGGGAAGAGTACGGCTACAACTACAAGGAAATCCGCGAGGGTCGAGTCAGTTTCTTCGTGAGTTCCCTGTCGAAGGGCAGCCACACCTTCTCGTACTACGCGCGTGCGACGACGGCCGGTCGTTATATTGCCCAGCCGGCCGAGGCCTGGGCCATGTACGACCTCGAATCGTGGGGGCGTTCTGCCAGCGTGAAGCTGGACGTGTGGGAGCAGCCAGGTCGAAGATCCGAGGGCCCGTGACGAACGGGCCTCTTCGTCCTGGAGTCAAGTTCCGAACTTCTTGACCCGCGGCCAGGCATGGACGGCGAAGGACACCGCCGCCATGCCTTCGAGGGCGCGTCCGGCGGCGATCATCTCGCGCGGTCCGGCCAGGGCGGGAGTCAGACCGGCCAGCCACACGCCCAGGTTCAGCAGGACGAACGACAACCAGGCCGCGGTCTCCCGGCTGCGGATGCCGCCTGCGAAGCGAGGCAGGATCCAGTAGGCCACGGCCATCGCCAGCTGCGCCGTCCAGCCCAGCAGCAGCAACTCGACATGCAGTGGCAGCAACGGCCACGCGCCCGCGCAGGCGCTCGAGGCTTTGCTGCACAGGAGCCATCCGCCCAGGGTGAAGCCCAGCACCAGGTGAATCAGGGCCAGGCGGATCGCCCAGCACGTCAGGCGAGGCACGTCAGCGCTCTTTCACGCCTGCGCCTACCGTCTTTCCGTTGAATGAGGCGCAGGTGTCACCCGCGGCCATGTGTTGACGAGGAAGCCCACGCCCGCACACCATTGGAGAACTGCCGAGGCCAGCATCAATGTTCCGCCCACGGCGGTCGATCCGAGAGTGGCCGCCGGCTCGCCGATGACTCTTGCCAGGAGACCGAGATTAAGCAGAGCGAATGTGATCGCGGCCAGAGCAGTGCTTCCTCTGGGCTGATCGAGGCTTGCTTTGGGGAACATCCAGTACACGACGCCAAAGATCAGCTGCGTCAACCACCCTACGACGAGCATGTGAAAGAACGGCTGACGAAAAGCCGACGAGGGGACGTCTTCGGGAAGAAGGTACGAGACAATGCCCAAGGTCAGGCCGGCGACGAACCACACCAGGGAGCTCTTGATGTACCAGCGGGTCAGTGTGGGCATGCCTAGCCTGTGTCGGCCGACCGCAGAAGGCTCAACGCCATGAGCCCGAAGAAACCCACGATGGCCAGCGCGCCCAAGATCCCTCCCCACTGCCGCCACACGCTGCGCGCGGCGAAGTCACCCGCCAGGCGAAGAACGAGGGACGCCTGGAGAAGGATCAAAGGAACATTCAGTCCCGGAGCGTAGACGATGCTGCGGCCGGTGATCGCGGGAAGAATGATGGGGGCGTGGCCGAAGACCATCGAGAAGGTGAAGCCGAGGAACAGCGCGTGGACCTGCGAATCGTAGACGAAGCCCGCCGCAGCCGGCCCCAGCCCAGCGCGCAACAGTCCGGCCACGGCCAGCCACCCATAGGCCATCAGCATGCAGCGGGCGATGTAGCCTGTGAGGCCGGGCTGGCGAATATTGCGTCGGGCGATGTCGTGTGCGAATAACCAGCCCGCCAGAACGAGAAGAGACACGCCTAGCAGGAGGGCGCCGGCCTGGGGCTGAGCGTCAGCGAGCGGCAGAGCGGCAAGTATGACGATGACGACTGCGCCAAACGCCCACTTCCAACCCTCCGGGATGCGCAGGATCCGCCCGAGGTCGAGACGTTCTCCGGCGATGGTCAGGACCACATACGCCATCCACCACGGCACGATATCCGCCGGCGCCCGGCCGCCGGCCCACAGCGCGTTCCCGCTCAACCACGCGACCGCGCCGGCGGCCATCGAGCCGGTGTGCAGGCCCGGCTGCATTCGCCAAATCAAGAGGCTGGCGGCGGCGAACACCAGCGCCGCCAGCGAAAACAGCCAGGCGGCGGCGGTCTGAAAACCGGCGATGAGGACGATGACGCCAAGCGCCGAGAGGGCCGGTGCGGCGTAGGGCCAGGACTGCCTGCGCAGCGCGTTGAGCGCGACGGCTCGTTCCAGCGCGATGAGTGTTCCAAGAAAACCGGAAACCATGATGGGGCCGTGCGCCAGAGGCAGACTTGGCGGGGCCACGGGCAAGGCCCAGCCCATGCGCACGAGGCCGACCCACAACCCGATGAGCAAAGACAGGAGACTGGCGGCGAGGAGGGGAAGGCGCCGTCGCATGCGGCGCCCTCAGGATTCGTTCTTCAGCAGCACCAGAAGCATGAGCAGGTGAGTTTCCGCCAGCACGCTGTGCGGCAGATGGGCGGGCATATATGCCCAGGTTCCCGCGCGACCGTGCACCGTCTTCTCGCCCAGGGTGAGCTGAGCCTCACCTTGAAGGATGTGCAGGATCGCCGGCCAGGAGGCCGTGTGCTCGCTGAGCTCCTGACCGGGCGCGAAGGCGAAAATGCTCGCTTTGAGGTGCTCGTCGGAGAAGACGCTCCGGCTGACGATGCTTTCGGCCGGAGCTCCCGAGACCAGGGAAGCCAGATCGGGGATGACAACGGCTTCGTCGTTCATCGGCTCTGCCGTTCGATGCGAATCAGGCGCTGGCGTGTCGGGGACGATCGGTCAGGAACTGGGCTTGTCGTCGCCCTGGTTCTGCGGCGTCGTGGTCTCGTCGTCCTTGCCGGAGATCCCTTCGCGGAAGGCGCGGATTCCCTTGCCCAGCTCGCCCCCCAGCTTGGAAATCCGGCCGATCCCGAAGATCAGCACGATGATCCCCACGATGATCAGAAGCTCCGGCATTCCTATGCTTCGCAACATGCTGTCCGTCCTGTAGGTCAGACTGCCTTCGGCTCGCGCCTCCGGTGGAAGCCATTATACGACCTCGGATGACGGGCACCGTGGCACCAGGGCACCGAGAAACAGTGGCCAGTGGTGAGTGGCCAGTGGCGAGCCATCAGTTCCCTGCCGGCCACTGACCACCGACCACTGGCCACTCGATTAGTGCCCCGAGCCTTCCGTCAACTCACCCGAGAAGATAGCCGGATTCTCTTCACCCTCGACCACCAGGAAGCCCACCAGCCCGCGTTCCAGACGGCTGAGCGCATGGTCGACCAGGAGATAACGGCCGGGGACGTCAACCGTGAACTCGACCATGGTCGCGCCGCCCGGAGGCACGGTCACCGTCTGGACGTCGGTCAGCGGCGGAGACGTGAGCGACGCAAAGGGAAACACGCGGTCGAAGATCTCGCCGATGACATGGAAGGACGACGTCGCATTTGGGCCGCCGACGCCGAAGAAGATACGCACGGTCTCGCCGACTTCGGCTTGCAGGACGAAATCATCCAGGGTCAGGGCGTTGGCCGCACCGTTGAAGACGAAGTACTCCGGCGCCTCGGCCAGCATCTTTTCCATGCTGAAGGTCAAAGGGCCCTGGGAACCGTACGGCTCGGCGGTGTACATATCGCCCTGCATGACGTAGAACTCGCGGTCCACCGGAGGCAGGCCGCCTTCGGGCTCGACCAGGATCAAGCCGTACATGCCCGAGGTGATGTGGTGCGGGACGCTCGGCGTGGCGCAGTGATACACATACAACCCCGGATTCATCGCCAGGAACGAGAAGACGTGGGTCTCGCCTGGGGGCGTCTGCGTGTATACCGCTCCGCCGCCCGGGCCGTTGACGGCGTGCAGGTCGATCGAGTGCGCAAGGGTGCTCGAGGTTGCGTTGAGCAAGGACACATTGACCGTGTCGCCCACGCGCACGCGCAGGAAGGGGCCGGGGACGGTCCCGTTGAAGGTGAAGTAGGGGTAGGTGGCTCCGTCCGCCAATTGGCCGACGACTTCCTCGGCTGTCAGCTCGATGTCGATCACTTCGGCCGTCCGCCGGTCGAGCGGGCCCGGAAGATCAGCCGGGTCCTTGATGACGGAAGGAGCGGTTTCGGCCTCGGCGGCCGGTTCACCGGCGCGGAATACACCGACCATCCCGGCTTGGCGGTGACCGGGCACGGAACAGTAGTAATCGAATTCACCCTGCTGATCGACCTCGAAAGTCACCGTGGCGGTGTCGTCCAGTGCCTGGACCTGCGCCGTTTTCACGTTGAATTCGTCGATCACCAGATCGTGCAGGATGTAGTCGCCGTTGACCAGCGTGATTTCGACGACGTCACCGGGCTGGGCCGTCAGGGTGGGGTTCTCCTGTCCGTCGATATCGCCTCCCCGGCCGACGAACACCAGCTTGCCGGTTCCGCCGCCGGTGACCAGGGTGTAACGCACCGTGGGTTCCGGACCGGAAACCTCCGGCGTGGGCGAAGCGAGGTTCTGAGGCGGCGCGGTCGGGGGAATGGGAGTCGGCGGGGGCGCGCAAGCAGCCGCCAGGAAGGCAGCTGCCAGGAGGGCCACCGAAAACTTGAGGAATGCCTTCATCTTTGCTCTCCTTGAGGCAGGGCGTATCCGCCAAGATCGCTCACCTTCTGGAGGCCGTCGACGAAGGCTGCAGTGGAGATGTGGTGGATCGCCAGGGCCTCGCCCAGGGAGTCGAACGTGTTGAACGGGCAGCCGAGGCACGCCATACCATGATCCAGAAACAGGCGCATGGCCGCCGGCCAACGTTCGAGCACATCGGCTACGGGGAGGTCCAGCAACGACCCACGGCTCGCGGAAGTGAGCATCGCCAACAGTCTAGCCGGTTGGGCTGCGGCTGTCGTTGCGCTGGCGCAAACAGCTTCAGGAGGTTTCGGAGGGTTTTGGCAGGTCTTCGCCGATGACGATCAGTCCATGCGGGTCGAGGATGGTCAGCCGGCCGCGGCCGGTGCGAAGGATGCCTCGCCGTTCCCAGGCTTTCAACGTGCGGCTGACGGTGAACAGAGTCGTGCCCGCCAGGTTGGCCAGGTCCTGCCGCGAGAGGGGCGCCGTCAGGAGGATGCCCTCGTCGGTCTTGACCCCCATCTGGCGGACCAGGCGGACCAACGTCCGGGCGATACGCTGCTCGACGCGTTCGGTCGCCATCTCGCGCAGGCGGCGATGGGAATGCTGGATCACCCCCGCGGCGAAGCGCAGCATGTTCACGGCGATCGGAGGGAAGCGTTCGAGGATGGAATCGAAGGCGCCGGAGCTGATGGAGAAGGCCTCGACATCGCCGAGCGCGGCGGCCGTTGCCGGATAGGTGCCCTCGCCCAGGTTGGGGAGGGCGCCCACCAGCTCGCCCTCCCCGAAGATGTGCAGGATGACCTCGAATCCTTCGGCCGTGGTCTGGAGGATCTTGACCTGGCCTTTGGCGATCAAGTAGTACGTCGCCGCACGGTGGCCTTCGTGGAAGAGGGTTTCGCCTCGGGTGAACGTGCGTGGGCGAAAGGCGCGGGCCACCTCGTGGATTTCGTCGCGGGTCAGCCCGGCAAGGATTCGGGCGTCGCGGAAGGCTGGATGGAGGATGGAGCGATCGGTCGCGCTGCGCCCATCGCGAGCGGCGCCGTTGGCTCCATTCGAGTCACGTCGAGCGGAAGATGATCGTCTCCGGGGAGAAGTCTGTGGGACGTATCGTTTTGCGCTGCGGCGATCTTTCATCGGGCGCCGCGTCCTGCGAGGGGGGCCTTGCCCCCCGGAAAGGCCGAAGCGACGGCCTCCGCCGTGCGGGCCAAGAGGTCCGCATCCTCGGCCGTGTAGCGGGCGCTGTTGTGCCTCGGACCGAGGGCGAGGCGGCCGTACTGCTTTCCGTTCGCGGCGATGGGAACGCCGAGAACCTCGCCGCCGCTCCAGTTTCCGTTCTTGTGGGAAAGGCGCTCCCGCGCGCCGGCTCCGAGGTAAACGGCGCCGCCTTCGGCGTCGAAGGCGGCCACTGCCTCATCCAGCAGGCGCCTCGAGGCGTGCACGGGTGAAACCACCCACAGACCCTGCCGCACCTCGGTCCGCAGGGCATCGAGGCGGCCGCGTGCATCGTGGACGTCTTTGAATCGCCGGTCCACCGCCGATTGCAGGCGTGTGCGAATGGGCGTGAAGGCCGAGGCCAGCACGAGCGTGGTCAGGACGATGGCGGCATCCGATTTCTCGCCGGTGGCGGCCTGAAACAGACGTTGAAAGAGGCTGATGGAGGCGGTGTACAGGCCGGCCAGGATGGCCGTCAGCGCGCCGTACACCAGAGCGCGATTGATGATGACGTCGATGTCGAACAGCCGGTGTCGCAGGATGGAGATGGTCAGCGTCACCGGGATCGCCGAGAGACCCAGCCACCAGGCCGTCGTGCTCGCCGCGGCCCATCCCGGCAGAGGTGCGCCGGCCGGCAGGTTCTGAAGATAGACATAGGGCGCGCCCGAAAGCACCATGAGTGTCATCCACGTCGCCAGACCTAGGACAACCCAGCGAGTCTGTTCCCGGGCTGCGGGAGTGGACACCCGCCGGTAGCGATACACCTGACATCCAAAGGCTACCCCAAACAAGAGGACGAGCAACACGGCCCAAATCTGAGCGGGCAAAGTGTTCAGTGCACTTGCGGATCCGGGATCCAGGAATGGCAGGTAGATTGCGGTGACCAAAGCGACGAGGATCAGCCAGCGGCTCCAGGCTGGGACCGGTCGGCCGTCCGGGAAGAGCGCCAGCAGGGCCACCGTGGGTGTGGTGAGAAACAGGGGCTGGATGACACCGGTGGTGAGGTCCGTGGCACCGGAGTAGAACAACTCCATGAACTCCATCGGCCCAGCCATGACGACCCCATAGACCAGCACGAAGAAGGACACAAAGAGGGCCATGGGATCGTTTCGTTTTCGCCGAAAGAGCGTAAACGACAGGGCCAAGCAGATCAGGGCGGTTGCCAGTGAGGCAAGACCACTGAGAACGTAGAACGGGCTATGAACCTCAAGTCCCGGCGTGAACGGGTTTTGGCCGCGGAACCAGTCGGCGTAACCGCCGAGCGAGGCCACAAGGATCAGAATCGAAACAAGCAGAGTGAAGGGCCAGGCAGCCTGCGCAAGGCGAAGCCAGGGGCTCTTGGGGCGCGGGTCGACCGGCGCCGGAGCTGGAGGCGTAGAGCGCGTGCGGCATGATGCCTTCGACGCCGGCCGGGCACGGGCGGAGCGTGGCTTGGCTGACACTCGGCGATCCACTCAGAACGGCTTGAACATCATCAGCCAAAGGATCAGGGCAACCGGCACCACGCCCATCGCCGCCACTTCGAAAGGTCGAACGGCTTCGGCGGCTGCCTTGATCGCCTCGTCGCCGGCCGGAGCCTGCGCCGGGTGTTCGCGGCGACCATCGAAATAGGGCAGACCGGCTGCCTGGCGGACCCGGTTGAAAGGAATCGAGGCCCGCAGGTACATGCCGACAGCTGTGAGGATGAGCAAAGCCAGAGAGGTCCAGATCCAGCCCAGCCGCCACCATTGCCCCAGGAAGCCGAGGATGATTCCAGCGACGAGCAGGACGAGAAGCGAAGCGTACATTAGGCCTGTGGCCGCGGCCGAGAGGTCGAGCAGGGCGGCCAAACGCGCGCGCTCGGTTTCCCGCCGCAGTCGAAATGCAACGCTGGCCGATCCGCCATGCGCCAGGAGAAAGACGAACACCGCCAGGATGTGAACGAAGACGAGCCAACGGTACATCGGAAGCCTCCAGGGCCCGGCGCGGCAGGCCGCACAGAGATGACGATAGATGCCCGGGTGATAGCTCCAGGCGGATTCGGACGATATGGACAGGCTGCCGCTCCCTCACCCGGGGCGGCAGCAATGCGAGACTATACCGCCGAGGGCGCGACAACGCAATGGCTGCTCCGATCCTGCTTGCGGGCGGAGCTACGGAGGCGCAGGACGGCGCAGCCGAGGGATCAGACGGGGAACCAGCCGCTGGTATTCGGCGTAGGGCTGGCCGAACTCCGCCAGAAGCCGTCGCTCCTCGAACACGCTGCCGACGTACAGATAGAGGCTGAGGCCGGCGAACAGGGCCATCAACGTCGTGGTCAGGACGGGAGTCAGCCACAAGAAGACGAGGCCCGCGGTGTAAAGCGGATGGCGAACGTAGCTGTACAGACCGGTCGCCACGAAGCGGCTGGGGCCACCCTTGCCGGTCTCCACGAGTTGCCGCAAGCCCAAGAAATGCCAGACGTCGGTCTGCAGGAGCCCGAGGGCGACAACGCCCGCGGCCGCAAGCTGGCCGGCGACCATGAACGCACTCCACGGCAGCGGCACGGCGTACAGCGTCCGTCCCGGTTCGAGCGCGGGTACCGCAAGCACAGGCAGCAGCGTCACCACTCCGATGACGTTGTAGGCCAGCCGGTACCATCGGTCAGCAGCTTCGCCGAAAGCGCGGCGCGTGGCAGCCTTGGCCCAAGGGCTGGCGAGTGCGCTGTGAAGCGCGGCGTAGAGAATGACTGCGGCAAAGGCGAGGACGGGGCCGGTCAATGGATGCTCCTGTGGCGGCGCAGGATATCACGCGGTGGATCGAAACCCAAACCCGGTTTCCGCAGGAAACCGGACCGCATCTTGAGTAGGCTGCGAGGCCGCATGGTAGAATGGCGTTCCGCGCGGCCGGGAGGGTAACCCGGGCGCGTCCCCTGCTGTGGATGGACATCCCGACGAATTGCATCTTCTGCCGCATCGTGCGCGGTCAGGCCGAGGCCAGTATGGTCCACGAGGACGAAACGGTCGTGGCCTTTCTCGACAGCCATCCGGTGGCGACCGGGCACGTCCTGGTGGTGCCCCGGCGCCACGCTTCCGGTCTTGAAGATCTGGATGACGAGAGCGGGGCGCGGATGTTCGCCGTCGCGCGGCGCGTGGCCCTGGCTCTGCGGCATGAGGCCTGGGGCGCGGACGGAGTCAACCTGCATCTGGCGGATGGGACGGCCGCCGGCCAGTCGGTCTTCCACGCGCACCTGCACGTCATCCCTCGACACGCAGGTGATGGTTTCGGGTTGCGCATGCCGTTCGGCGTTCGACCGACTCCCAACCGCAAAGCTCTCGACGAAATCGCCGCCCGGGTGCGCGCTTCCATGCCGGCAGGCCGCGCCTGATGGAAACCATCTGCGTCTTCTGCGGATCGAGCGACAATGTGGCGCCCGAATACGTGCGCGCGGCCGAGGCTATGGGGCGGACGATCGCCCGCCGCGGGCTGACCATGGTCTACGGCGGAGGCGGGACCGGATTGATGGGCGCGGTGGCCGACGGCGCTCTGGCCGAGGGAGGCCGGGTGGTGGGCATCCTGCCGCGCATGTTCGATTCGCCCGTCCTTCGTCACGGCCGCCTGACCGATCTGCGGCTCGTCGATTCGATGCACGAACGTAAGGCGACCATGGTCGAACTCAGCCAGGCCTTCGTCGCTCTGCCGGGAGGCTTCGGCACGCT
Organism: Anaerolineales bacterium; assembly: GCA_035693825.1. Lineage (GTDB taxonomy): Bacteria > Chloroflexota > Anaerolineae > Anaerolineales > E44-bin32 > MGOM01. The sequence continues at coordinate 38,848 of DASSGB010000207.1, read as the reverse complement.
CGAGGAGCTGTTCGAAGTCCTGACCTGGGCTCAAATCGGCCTTCATCAGCGCCCGGTCGGCATGCTGAACACGGATGACTACTACGCGCACCTGTTGCGCTGGATGGAAAGAGCGGCGATGGAAGGTTTCATCTATCCCGAGCACCGTCAGCTGTACGTCTGGGCCAGCGAGCCGGAGGCGCTGCTGGATGGGCTCGAGGCCTACCGCCGCCCCGAGGGACTGGAGAGGTGGATGACCCGGACGGAGGCCGATCGATGAACGCAGCCGAGTACTTCGATCACTGGGACGTCGTCCAGCGTGACCTGATGCGCGGGGTGTCGATGCTGAAGGACGCGCATCTCGACTTCCGGCCGTCGGAGACCTACCCGCGCACGGTCGGCGGCATCTTGCGTCACATCATCAACCTGCAGCAGGGTTGGGTCGGCTTCGTCGTCCGCCGTGATGTCCCGGCCTGGCCGGACGAGAACGCCCTTGGTCGAGACGTCGCTTCCCTGCGCTCGGACCTGGAGCGCGTCCACAAGGAGACCATGGCCTACCTGGCCACGGTGCCCATGGAGGACCTGGACCGCATCGTTCAGGTGCCGGGCGACGGAACTCCGATGCTGGGATGGATCTTGTGGCACGTTCTCGAGCAGGTGATCCATCACCGCGGCGAACTGTTCTTGTGTCTGAGCCTTCTGGGCATGGGCCGGCCGAAGATCGACCGGCCTGAGTAGAACCCTCCGCGCCGAGGGCCGGCGGCGCGCCCACGCGACCTCGATGGCCGAACCGCTGCGAGTCCTGCATTTCGCCGACGCCCATATCGGCATGGAGAACTACGGCCGGCTGGATCCCGAAACCGGCACCTCCAGCCGCGTGCGCGATTTCCTGGATCGCCTGGACGAAGTGATCGACTTCGCCATTCTCCAGGATGGCGACCTGGCGGTCTTCGCCGGAGACGCATTCAAGAACCGGGATCCCGAGCCCACGCAGCAGCGGGAGTTCGCTCAGCGCATGAAGCGTCTGGCCGATCACATGCCCACGCTGCTTCTGGTGGGCAATCACGACATGCCGGGCATGGCCGCCAAAGCCAGCAGCGTCGACATCTTCCAGGCCCTGGACGTGCCCGGCGTCATCGTCGGCCACAAGGCCGAGGGCCGCGTCGTCGAGACCCGTCGAGGCCCGGTGTATCTGGCCTGGATTCCCTACCCGATGCGCAACCGGCTGCTCACGCGTGAGGAGCACGCCGGCAAGACCATCGAGCAGCTCGAGGCCGCACTTCGCCAGACGGTGTCGGAGGTGTTGGCGGGGCTGGCCGAGGAAGCCCGGTCGCAGCCGATGCCGCGCTTGCTGGCGGGCCATCTCTCGGTGGCCGAGGCGCGCCTGGGATCCGAACGCACCGTCATGCTTGGCCGCGATGTGGCCGTGCTGACATCCACCCTCAACGACACGGCCTGGGACTACGTCGCCCTGGGCCACATCCACAAGCACCAGGTGCTCAATCCCGGCGGCTATCCCCAGGTCGTCTACAGCGGCTCTCTCGAGAGAATCGATTTCGGCGAGGAGGACGAGCCGAAAGGTTTTTGCTGGGTGGAGCTGGCGCGCGGGTCGACGCGCTGGTCGTTCCAGCCGGTCGCGGCGCGGCCCTTTCGCACCGTCACCGTCGACGTGCGCAGCGAGTCCGACCCTACGGCCGCCGTCGTTCGGGCGGCGAGCTCGATCCCGATCGACGGAGCGATTGTGCGCGTGCTGGTCACCCTGCGAGTCGATCAGCAGGCGCAGCTGCGCGAGCGCGAGATCGAGGCGGCCCTGGAGGGCGCCAACAACCTGACCATCTCGCGCCTGATGGAGAGCGAGGCGCGTGCCCGGCTGGGCGAGGCGGCCTTCGAAACGCTGACGCCGTTGCAGCTCGTCGAGCAGTATTTCCGGGGCAGGGGCGTGAAAGACGCGCGCGTGGAGTCGCTCCTCCAGCGGGCGGAAGAACTCGTCGAGGAGAACCCGCCCGCGCCGACTGCAACGGGCCGCGGAGGGCGAAAGTGACTCTTGCCTTGGATGAGGCGCAGGGGTGACCCCTGCGCTTACCGCTCTTCCGCCAAAGGAGGCGCAGGGGTGACCCCTGCACTTACCTCACTTTCTTCAGATGAGGTGCAGGGGTGATCCCGGTCGAGTTGGAGCCGGTCAACTTCCTCGCCTATCGACACCCGGGACCTCTGCGGTTGGATGGGATTCACATTGCGTGTCTGGCCGGGCCGAATGGGGCCGGCAAGTCGTCGCTGTTGGATGCCATCACCTGGGCGCTGTGGGGCAAGGCGCGCGGCAGCTCTCCGGACGAACTGATCCATCAGGGCGAGACCGACATGCGCGTCGATCTGACCTTCGATCAGGGGGCGACTCGCTACCGCGTCATGCGCCAGCGGCGAGCCGGGAAGCGCGGCGCCAGTCTGCTCGAGCTCCAGGTCTGGAATGAGCAGGCCGGGTCGTGGCAGAGTCTTTCGGAAGCCGGCCTGCGCGAAACCCAGCAGGCCATCGATCGCCTCCTGCGCCTCGACTACGAGACCTTCGTCAACTCGGCCTTCCTGGTGCAGGGCCGGGCGGATGAGTTCACCACCAAGACGCCCGCGGAACGCAAACAGGTCCTGGGCAAAATCCTGGGCCTCGAGCGATGGGAAGTGTTCGAACAGCGGGCGCGCGATCGCATCGGGCAGACGCGCGAATCCATGCAGCGCCTGGACGGCTGGCTGCACGAGGTCGAGGCCGAGCTCGAACGCGAAGGCGAATACCGGACCGCGTTGGAGACGGCCCTGGCCGCTGCCGAAACTGCGGCCGAACGCCTGGCTCACGCCGAGCGCCAATGGGCCGACCTCGAGCAGACGCGCACCGAATTGGTCACGGTCCAGCGGCAGATCGACGACCTGACCCGGAGGATCGTGGCTGCCGAGCGGGAGGCGCGCGAGGCCGAGCGCGAACTCACTGCGGCCCGCGCTCAGGCCGATCGCTCCGCGCTAGAGAGCAGCCTGACCGATGTGCGCCTGGCGCTGGAGGCCTTTCCTTTGCTGGAGGCCGACCTGGCGCAAGTGGCGACAGCTTTGGCCGCGGCGCGGGATGAGGCGGCGCGACTGCGCGGCCAGAATCAGGTCATGGTCGCCGAAAGCGATCCGCTCAAGACCCGGCTGACCGTGCTGCAGGAATCGCAGTCGCCCACCTGCCCGACCTGCGGTCAGGAGTTGACCGACGACCATCGCCATCGTCTGGTGGAGGAGCTTCACGCGAATCTCGAGGAGCGCCGCGAACGCTATCGAACCCAGCAGGCACGCCTGAAGGAGCTCGAGGCTCAGGCCGCCGGCCTGGAACGCGATCATGCTGCGCTTCAGGCGCGCACGCGCGAACGTCCGGCGCTCGAAAAACGGCTGGGCGAGCTCGAGACGGCCTGGCAGCATGCCGAGTCGGCGGCGGAACGAGCGGCTCAACTCGACGCTCGAGCACAACGCTGGGCTCAGGAGATGACCGCCGACCAGGGGGCGCGCCACAGCCTGGAGGAGCACGCCGATGCCCTCGAAGCCGCGCTCCGGGCCGCCGCGCTGACGCAGGCCGACGTGGATCGCCTGCGACTGGAGAATCGGCTGGCGGTCGAGCGAGTTGGCGGGGCCCGCCAGCAGCTGTTGGCGCTGGAATCGTTCGCCCGACAGCGGCAGGAACGGCTGGTCGAACGCCAGCGCCTGGCGGATGATCTCGGCCTGTATGAGGACCTGCGCCAGGCGTTCTCCAAACGCGGCGTCCCCGCCATGGTCATCGAGACCGTTGTTCCGGAACTCGAACGCGCGGCGAACGACCTGCTGGGCAAGATGAGCGACGGGCGGATGCACGTGCGCATCGAGACGCAGCGCGAAAGCAAGGAAGGAGAACTGCGCGAGGTGTTGGACATCCTCATCTCCGACGAGTTGGGCACCCGGCCCTACGAACTGTATTCGGGCGGCGAAGCCTTCCGCATCGATTTTGCCGTCCGCATCGCGCTGTCGCGTCTGCTGGCGCGGCGCGCGGGGGCTCAGCTGCGCTGCCTGTTTCTGGACGAGGGTTTCGGCACGCAAGACGCGCGCGGCCGCGAACAACTGGTGGCGACGATCAACAGCATCCAGGATGATTTCGACCGCATTCTGGTCATCACGCACCTGGATGAAATGAAAGACGCTTTCCCCGTGCGGATCGAAGTCCGGAAAACTCCTGAAGGTTCGGTCTACAGCCTGTCATGAGCGTGAAGCCGCGGGCCCTGATCACGGGCGCGACGGGTTTCATCGGGCGCCAGCTGACCAAGGCCGCGCTGCGTCGCGGCTGGGAGGTGTATGTCCTCGTCCGTCAGCCGGATTCAGACCGGGCCCGCGGCCTGGCGGCTCAAGGGGCGCGGCTGTTGCTGGGGGACGTGACCCAGCGAGAGACGCTGAAGGCCGCGCTGGACGTTGCCCGTCCGAGATTCCTTTTCCACAACGCCGGGTGGTACGAGTACGGAATCCCGCGGCGACTCCAGCGGCGCATGTGGGCGGTGAACGTCGAAGGCACCGAGCATGCCTTGACGCTCGCGGCCGAGGCCGGCGTCGCGCGCACGGTGTTCACCTCCTCCACGACGGCCCTGGGAGACACAGGAGGCGCGGTCGAGGATGAGTCGTTCGAGCGCCGGAAGCCGTGGAATTCCTTCTATGAACATACCAAGGCCGAGGCCCACCGCCTCGCCTTGAGGCACCAGGCCGCGGGCGAGCCGGTGATCATCGCCTGTCCGGCGCAGGTCATCGGCCCCGGGGACCACTCCGTGTTCGGAATCCCGGCCCGCCTTTTCGTCCGGCGAAGACTGCCTCCCCTGGCGTGGGCACCGGACGGCGCGTTCACTTTCGCCCACGTCGACGATGTGGCCGATGGCATGCTGGCCGTCGCCGAACGGGGCCGGCCCGGCGAGATCTACTTTCTCGGCGGCCACATCCTTACCGTGCGAGAAATGATCGACGTCTGGGAAGAAACCATGCACCGAAAAGCCGTGTGGCTGTGGCTTCCGCGCAGCCTGGCTCTGGCGCAGAGCGCGGTCCTCGGGCCAGCCCTCCCCATGCTGGGGCTTCGCGAGTTCGTGTCGCTGGAGGCGGTTCGAAGCGCCTACGTCTCGTTTCGCTACACGTCGAGCAAGGCTGAGGCGGATCTCGGGCTGAAGTTCCGGCCCGCGGAGCAGGCCTGGCGGGAGACGTTGCTGGCGGAAGAGGCGCTGTGGCTGGCCAGCCGCTCTCGGCCCCGGGGTACAGGTCCCTAGCTAGCCGGCCGCTTTCTCAACTTCCGCCAGCGGGCGAGTGGGAAGCCAAACGGTGAACCGGGCTCCGATGCCGCCGGTGCCGCTTTCCAGGCTGATTCGCCCTCCGTGCCGGTCCACAATCTCCTTGCAGATCGCCAGCCCGAGCCCCGTGCCGGCGGCGCCTGTGGCGCGGCCGGCACGGCCGCGGAAGAAGCGCTCGAAGAGGTGGGCGCGTTCCTCGGGCGGAATGCCGGGTCCGGTGTCCTCCACGTCCGTCGCCACGCCGGGAGCCTCGACAAGGTCTTCGATGTAGGTGCGAATGGTGATCCTGCCGTGATCCGGCGTGTAGTTGATGGCGTTGGTCAGGAGGTTGGTGAAAACCTGAGTCAGCAATCGCTCGTCGCCCAGGGCCAGGGGCAGATTGGCGTCCGCCTCCAGGCGAAGGTTGAGCCCGCGGTTGGAGGCCAGCGCGTGACGGTCGTCGACCAGCGAGCGCAAGAGGCGATTGAGGTCGACCGGGCGCACGTCGAAGGTGGTCGTCCCCGAATCCAGACGCGAGAGCGAAAGCAGATCGTCGATGAGATAGGCCAGGCGGTCGCTCTCGCGGGACAGGGTGTCCAGGTAGCGTTCGACCTTCATGCGGTCGGAGGTTGTCCGCAGCAGATCCAGGTACAGACGGATGTTGGTCAGCGGGGTGCGCAGCTCATGCGAGACATCCGAGACGAACTGCGTCTTGAGGCGGTCGACCTGCTTGAGGGCGCTGATGTCGTACAGCACGGCGACGATGTTGGCCACATTGCCGGCCTCGTCGAGCAGCGGCGTGACGGTCAGGGCCACGTCGTAGGTGGTGCCGTCTTTGCGGCGGTTGATCAAATCGCCGTGCCAGGTCTTGCCGGACTTCACCGTGCGCCACAGGTCGGCGTAAACATCGGGCGTGTGCTGGCCGCTCTTCAGAATGCTGGCCGGCTGGCCGACGGCCTCATCGGCGCTGTAGCCGTTGAGTCTCTCCCAGGCCGGATTGACGTATTCGATGATGCCGTCGGCGTCGGTCACGACCACGGCATCGCCGACATTGAACAGGATGGCGTCCAGGCGGTCGCGTTCGCCTCGCAGCGCGGCCTCGAGGTCGCGGCGATCGGAAATGTCGAGCACCAGGATCGTCACGCCCTGCGCCTGGCCCTCCTCGTCGTGGATGACACGCACACCCATCAGCACCGGGACGCGTCGGCCGGATGGCGAAACAAACTCCGCCTCGATCACATCGGCCGGCGGGGCCTCCCCGTGCAGCCGCTTCTCCAGGATCGTACGGTGTCGGTCGACCATGTCGGGAGGCATCAGGGCCGACATCGGCTTGCCCAACAACATGTCGGTGGTCGTACCCATCAGCGAGGCGAACGCCTGATTGGCGTAGATCACCCGGCCGTTGAAGTCGACCTGAGCGATGGCGGCGATGGAGGTCTCGACCAGGGATCGATAGCGTGCCTCGGACAGGGCCAGGTCGCGCGTGCGTTCGGCGACCTGGGCCTCCAGATGGGCCGCCTGAGCCTGAATCTGGCCGAAGAGGTGGGCGTTCTCGATGGCGACGGCCGCCTGCGCCGCCAGCGCCGTCAGCAGGTCAAGGTCCGAATTATGGAAGGGGCGGGCGCGTCCCTCGCGCATCACGACCATGACGCCCATGGTCCGCTGGCGGACGGTGAGCGGGGCCATGATGATGCACTCGGGCTCGTCCTGTGGCGTGCCGGGAACGTGCAGGCTGCGCGGGTCGGAGGTGGGCTCGTTGCTCAGGAGCGGCGCGCCGTGCTCCATGACCCAGCCCACCAGGCCTGAGCCGCGCGGGAGTTCGAGCGAGAGCAGAGCCTCGGCGTGCGTGTCGAGGGCCACCAGGCAGCGAAGCACGCCCCGTTCGGGATCGAGCAGGTGGATGCGGCTGCCGTCGGCGTGCAGCAGGTCGCGGGCCTGCTCGGCGATCATGCTCAAGACGGTGACCAGATCCAGCGAGGCCGTGATCGAGCGCGCCGTGCGGATCAGGGCCTGTGCTTCCTCGGCGCGACGGCTGGCTTCGGAGTACAGGCGGGCATTGCTGACAGCGATGGCCGCCATGCGGGCAATTCCCTCGGCGATGGCCAGCTGCTCTTTTCCGAACGCCTTGCCGCGGTGCCGGGTGAACAAGCCCATCGCGCCGATAACCTGGTCGCCGGCGACGAGAGGAATCCCCAGGAAGGCCTGGACTCCGGCCTCGACCCACGCCGGGAGCGCGTGCGGATCGGCGGCGTACTCATCCAGCACGACCGGACCGGCCTTTTCGATGACCCTCCAGACGAGCCCGCGACCGCGCGGTCCAGGCGTGAAGCGGGGATCGTTGGGAAGACCGTAGAGGTACGGCGGGCCCAGCCGATCGCCTCCGGGCTCGAGCAGCGAGATCGCCGAGAAGTCGCTGCCCGTCAGTTCGGCCGCCAGGCGGGCGACTCGCTGCAGGACTTCCGGCAAGTCGAGGGCGCTGGCGACGGCCTCGGCCACCTGGTTGAGCAGATGCTCGCGTTCGAGGGCCGCTCGCATTTCGGCCCGGCTGCGAACGTGGCTCAGGGCGATGGCGATGTGATCCGCCAGCGCGGCCAGCATCGGACCGTCGGCGGCCGTCAGCCAAGGGGCGGTCAGGGTGAGCATTCCCAGTTTCCGATCGCCCAGGGTGAGCGGCGCCGTAAGGATGGGGTTGTCGCCGAGCATGCGCATCAGGCGCGGCATCAACCCGCGCAGGGAAGGAGGCAGGAGCTGGCGTATCAGGTCGGTCGAGAAGGGGGCGAAGCCGGGTTGGCCGGTCCGCAGGCTCTCCCGGATCAGATCGACCTGGGAGGGTTCGAACCGGTAACCGACGATGCTCAGGCGCGTCAACCGCGCCAGGGTGGTCTCCAGCGACTGGCTGATGGCGGAGGTGCGGACCTCGAGTTTGCCGTCGGGGGTGAAGAGCATGACCGAGCCGCGCAGTTTGAGGCGGCGCAGCTCTTCGGTCACCGCGTGCAGGACGTCTTCTTCGCTTGCCGCGGCGCGACTGGCAACGCCCGCGGCGGCGCGCAAGGTGGACGCCCAGATGGTGTCTGTTTCGCCGCGGCGGAGGGTGCTGGGGGGAGAGAGACGCGTCTTGGCGGGCATTCCCCTGGAGGAGTGTATCACACACCGGATTCAGGACGCTCGTTGCGGGCCCGCAAAGGCGTCGGATCGGCGTACCAGGCCAGGGCCTGTTGCGCTCCCAGCCGCGCCGGCCGGGCCAGCGACACCCCGAGCTCACGACGCGCCTTGCGAGAATCGTAGTAGAAATAGCGCCCGGCCAGGTCGAGCAGCACCGGACGCGTTCCGATTCGGAATCGAAACGCCAGCACATTCGCCATCCAGGCCAGCCTGCGGGCCGTCCTCAGCGAGAGACGCACTCGCGGCGGCTCGACACCGGCGACCTCGGCCGCCATCTGCAGGAGACGCTCGACCGTCAGGTTCTCGCTGTTGAGGATGTAACGCTCTCCGCTCCGGCCCTTCTCCAATGCGGCCAGGGTCCCGTCCACGACATCCTCGACATGCACGACGCCCACACCGCCCGGGAGGATGGGAGGCAGACGGCCGCGAGCCGCGTGCAGCAGAAGCGCGTTCGACACGCGGTTGCGATCGCCCGCGCCGAAGACGATGGACGGATTGACGATCACCGCTTCTAGGCCCGAGGCTGCGGCCGACCGGACTTCCTCTTCGGCTTGATGTTTGGCGAATCCGTACGGCCACATTTCTGCAGGCGCATTCCAGGTGTGCGTCTCATCCAGAGCGATGGCCCCGGCGTCGCTGGCCGCCGGCGGCGCATCGGGGATGCCCAGGGCGGCCACCGATGAAACGTGGACGAATCGAGCGAGGCGCGCGTCTCGGGCGGCGGCGAGCATCTTGCGGGTTCCATCCAGGTGGCTGCGGATCCGCTCGGCGAGGTTGCGACCGCCGCGCATCTGAGCTGCGCAATGGATGACCGCCTCCATCCCGTCGACGGCGGGAGCGAGACTCGCCGGAGCGCGCACATCGCCTCGAACGATCTCTATCGGCAAGGCCGTGAGCAAGTCGAGGGGACTCTGCGGCCGGGCCAAGACGCGGACACGATGACCGGCGGCGACGAGCCCGCGGGTGATATTGGAGCCGAGGAAGCCCGTAGCACCTGTGACGAGGACACGCACGCCGGCACCTGGGGTACGGCCGAAAACGCGGCCGCATCGGGGCGGTGATCATACCGCGCCTGCGAGGGCGCCGAAGTTGGGTGGGGTATCCTTATCCGCCTGACCCATGCGTTCCTTGATCCGTGTCTTTCCCGGCTTGATCGCCGCCATAGGGCTTTTGTATCGCCTGGGGCCGACCTCGCCTGTATCCGCGCATTCGGAGCGCGAACGCGCCCGCGAAGTCTGCGCTGGCGTGCACCGCGACGTCAGCCTGCCGCTTCCCCAACTGGAGGCAGCGGAGTACATCCGCATGGATGGAAGAGCGACGGGCTATGTTGGAGGCCTGTATCCAAACGGGTCCAACGTGCCGTCGGCCGCGCACGCAGCCGCTGCCCTGGAAGCCGCGGCTCGGATCACCCCGCTTAACTCGCAGGGAGACCCCGATCCTTCAGGCGGCCGAATCGTTCTGATCTCCGTGGGCATGTCCAACGCCCAGATGGAATTCCAGGGCTTCATGGACCTGGGGCACGGGGATCCGGAGATCAATCCAAGTCTGACGATCACCAACGGCGCGCTCAGTGGGCAGACGGCGGATCGCTGGGTCAACTCGGAGGCCCTCGCCTGGACGGAGCTCGACGCCCGGCTGGAGCGAGCGGAGGTCACGCATCTTCAAGTACAAGTCGCCTGGGTCAAACAGACGCTGCTCGGGGGCGGAGATTTCCCCGACAAGGCCCGCGAGCTGCAGGCCGCGTTGGGAGACATCGTCCGAAATCTCAAGAGCCGCTTTCCTAACTTGCGCATCGCCTTCCTGTCGAGTCGCACACGATCCTTTCTGTATGACCGCGGCATCAGCCCGGAGCCGGTCGCGTTCGAAACCGGATTTGCCGTGCGCTGGTTGATCGAAGAGCAAATCAACGGCGAGGCTGAGCTCAACTTCGATCCGGAAAGGGGAGAGGTCGTGGCTCCTGTTCTCGTCTGGGGACCATACTTGTGGGTCGACGGCATGAACCCGCGCCCCGACGGGTTGATCTGGACGCCCGAGGATCTGACGGAAGACTGCACCCATCCCTCTCCCGGCGGACGGGAGAAGGTCGCCGGCCTGTTGATGGCGTTCTTCAAGACGGATCCCCTGGCGGCCGGTTGGTTCCTGGCCGCTCGCGCCCAGCCGAGCTTCGAACCGCCCTCGACGCCGACAGAGGCTGCAACCGCTCGTCCTACGGCTGCTGCCTCGCCCACGGCGCACCCGGCTGCGACCCGGCCTGCGTCGACGGACGGCGACGACCCGAGTTCGGTCGCGACCGTCGCCGCGCTCTTGGCTATCCTGCTCGTGGGCGGCTACCTTTGGATTCGAAGTCGCCCAGCCTAAGTTGAAATGCGAAACCCGGCCTGCGCAACAGACCGGGTTTCGATTTCCGAACGCTCAGCCTGTTACACTTGAAGCGCACCTGACCGACGGAGTCCTCGATGTCCCTCCTGGCGAACTGGAAAGAAGTCATCGACACCGCCAACCTGTCAGCCGGCAAGCGCATGGATTTCATCAGCCGCTGGCTGATCATCACGCGGGCGGCCGTCTTTTCGATGACCGGCATCTCCGGTCTCATCGGCGGCCTTCTGGCGCTGGCGACCGTCGGGCGAATCGACGGGCTCAACTTCGTCCTGGCCTGGGTGGGGCTGCTCATCGCTCATGCCTCCAACAACATGATCAACGACTTCTTCGACCTGGAAGCCGGCGTGGACACGCAGGATTACGCGCGGGCGCAGTACGCGCCGCACCCTATCCTGGGCGGTTTGATCTCGCGCCGGGGGCTGGGCCTGGCGATCCTGGCCTTCAACCTGGTCGATGCCCTCATCCTCTTGGTGTTGTTTTTGCGAACCGGTTGGCCGGTGCTGGTCTTCGCCGCGCTGGGGCTGTTCATCAGCGTGTTCTACGTCGCGCCGCCTATCCGCCTCAAGCACCACGGCCTGGGCGAGCCGGGCGTCTTTCTGGTGTGGGGCCCGCTGATGATTGGCGGAACGTACTTCGTATCGGCAGGGGTCTTGCCCCCGGCCGGCGTGTGGTGGGCGTGCGTTCCCTACGCGCTGGTGGTGACGACGGTGCTCATAGGCAAGCATATCGACAAGCGCAAGGCCGACGAGGCCAAAGGCATCCGCACCATCCCCGTGCTGATCGGCGAGCAGGCCTCCCTGTCGGTCAACCTGGGGCTGATGGTTGCCTACTACATCATCGTTCTGGCGCTGGTTCTGACCGGCACACTCGGGCCGTGGGTGCTGCTGGTGGCTGCAGCCCTCCCCCGATTGCGGCGTGTGTGGAAGATCTACCGCGAGCCTCGGCCCGAGAAGCCGCCGGAAAACTACCCCGTCTGGCCGTTATGGTACGTGGCGGCGGCTTTCTACCACAACAAACTGGCGGGCGGCATGTTCGTCCTCGGGCTGGCCTTGAATCTCCTGGTGCCGTGGATTATCCGGGCCCTGCCGGGGATCGCGCTTCGCATCCCGTAGGGGACTTGAAGCCGGGAACGCATCCCAGGGGACGTTGGGCGACGGGTATGGCCCTCACCCCCAACCCCTCCCCCGCGGAGCGGGGGAGGGGCGGAAGGCACCACCCGGGACGATCATCCGGGCGGGCCCGGCGCTCGCCCGACAGCTACCTGGGCCGCGTAGTTCGCTCCAAGTCCCCGGTAGGGCCGTGGTTTTGAAGCTTCCGGTCAAATCGTGACAACTGTCCTCCAGTTTCCACTGCCCTTCCTAACTATCTGCCCCCTGGCCTGAATCCTAGACTTGGGCGACAGCAATCCCCGCAAGGGGCAGGAGCCGCCATGTCCGACGCCAAGAACGGCCGCGAGCTCGTGACGGTCGACGGCAACGCCGCCGCCGCCCACGTGGCCTACGCCGCCAACGAAGTCATCGCCATCTACCCGATCACGCCTTCCTCGCCCATGGGTGAGACCGCCGACGAGAAGGCCGCCGCCCGCGAGCCCAACCTGTGGGGCACCGTGCCCGTGGTGGTCGAAATGCAGTCGGAGGGAGGCGCGGCCGGAGCCGTCCATGGCGCCTTGACGGCCGGCGCCCTGACCACGACCTTCACCTCCTCGCAGGGCCTGCTGCTGATGATTCCCAACATGTACAAGATCGCCGGCGAATTGACGCCGACGGTCTTCCATATTGCGGCGCGGGCTCTGGCGGCACAGGCCCTGTCGATCTTCGGCGATCAGAGCGATGTCATGGCCGCCCGCACGACGGGGTGGGCCATGCTCGCCTCCGGCAGCGTCCAAGAAGTCATGGATGTGGCGCTCATCGCGCAAGCAGCGACCCTCGAAGCGCGTCTGCCCTTTGTGCACTTCTTTGACGGCTTCCGCACCTCGCATGAGATCCAGAAGATCGAAGCCCTGTCCCACGACGACATGCGGGCGCTCATCCCCGACGACCTGGTCTTCGATCACCGGGCGCGAGGCCTCTCGCCCGATCATCCCAGCCTGCGCGGATCGGCCCAGAACCCCGACGTCTACTTCCAGGGCCGTGAAACGGTCAACCCGTACTACGCCAAGACGCCGGGCATCGTCCAGGCCATCATGGACCGCTTCGCGGAGCGTACGGGGCGCGCCTACCATCTCTTCGACTACCACGGCGCGCCGGACGCCGAACGCGTGGTGGTGATGATGGGCTCGGGGGCTGAGGCGATGCACGAAGTTGTCGACCAGCTGGTCGCTCGCGGCGAGAAGGTCGGGCTGGTCAAGGTCCGCCTGTTCCGCCCCTTCGACGTGGCGGCGTTGCTCGGCGCGCTACCGAAGAGCGTGCGCCGACTGGGTGTGCTCGACCGAACGAAGGAGCCCGGTGCAGCCGGCGAGCCGCTGTATCAGGACGTGCAAACAGCTCTGGCCGAAGGGGTCGCCTCGGGCCTGTGGACTCAACCCATGCCGAAGGTCGTCGGCGGGCGCTACGGTCTGGGGTCGAAGGAGTTCAACGCCGGCATGGCCAAGGCCGTCCTCGACCATCTGGCCGAGGCGGATCCCAAGAACCATTTCACCATCGGCATCCACGACGACGTCGGCGGCACCAGCCTGGCGTGGGACGACCACTTCGCCAGCGAGCCCGAAGGCGTGCGGCGGGCGCTGTTCTACGGCCTGGGTTCCGACGGCACGGTCAGCGCCAACAAGAACTCGATCAAGATCATCGGCAAGGCCACCGACTACTTTGCCCAGGGCTACTTCGTGTACGACTCGAAGAAGTCCGGGACGATGACGACCTCCCACCTGCGCTTCAGCCCGACGCCGATCCGCAGCACGTACCTGGTAGACCAGGCCGAGTTCGTCGCCTGCCATTCGTTCGCCTTCCTCGAGCGCTACGACATCCTTTCGCACCTCAAGGCCGGGGGGACGTTCTTGCTCAATAGTCCGTATCCCCCGGACGAGACGTGGGATCAGATGCCGTTCGAGGTCCAGCAGGCGCTGATCGACAAGAAAGCCAAGGTCTACGTCATCGACGCCTATTCGCTGGCGAAGTCGCTCGGTCTGGGCGGGCGCATCAACATCATCATGCAGACCGCCTTCTTCGCCATCTCCGGCATCCTGCCGGAGGAGAAGGCGCTGGAGTACATCCGGCTGGCGGTCGAGGACACCTACGGCGATAAGGGCCCGACGGTCGTCGAGATGAACATCCAGGCCGCGCAGCAGGCGAAGGAACGCGTCCACCGCCTTTCCTTGCCGGACCGGGCCACGAGCAAGCTGCACGTTCGCCCGCCTGTGCCGGAAGGTGCGCCCGAGTTCGTGCGCAAGGTGACGGCGCCGATCATCGCCGGCCAGGGCGACCAGCTGCCCGTGTCGGCCATGCCCGCCGACGGCACGTTTCCCACGGGGACGACGCGCTTCGAGAAACGCAATATCGCCATGGAGATTCCGGTCTGGGATGTGGACACGTGCATTCAATGCAACCAGTGCGCCTTCGTGTGTCCGCATGCGGCCATCCGGGCCAAGGTCTACGACCCGGCCTGGGCCGACGGCCAGGCGCCGGACGGCTTCCTTTCGACGGCGGCCCGCGGGCGCGAGTTCGACGGCCTGCGCTATACGCTGCAGGTGGCGCCGGAGGACTGCACCGGCTGCGGCACGTGCGTCTACATCTGCCCGGCCTATGCCAAGGACGAGCAGGGCAACAAGACCGACCGGCAGGCGATTCAGATGGCGCCGCAGGCTCCCCTCCGCGAGCAGGAAGCCCGCAACTGGGAATACTTCCTGTCGATCCCTGAGACCGACCCGAAGCTGTACAACCGCTTCACGACCAAGGGCTCGCAGTTCGTCACGCCGATGTTCGAGTTTTCCGGCGCCTGCGCCGGCTGCGGTGAGACGCCGTACCTCAAGCTGCTGACGCAGCTTTTCGGCGACCACCTGCTCGTGGCGAACGCCACCGGCTGTTCGTCGATCTACGGAGGCAATCTGCCCACGACGCCCTACGCCAAGCGCGACGACGGCCGCGGGCCGGCGTGGTCCAACTCGTTGTTCGAGGACAATGCCGAGTTCGGCCTGGGGATGCGCCTGACGGTCGATCGCCTGGGCGCGTACGCCGGTGAGCTGTTGGGCAAGGTGGCGCCCGGATCGTCAGCGGAGATCCTGGCCGCGCCGGCCGACACGCCGGAGGCGGTCGAGGACCTGCGGAAGCGCGTCGAGGAGTTGAAGAAGGGCCTTCAACGCCGCGACGATGCCGAAGCGCTGCGACTCCTGAGCGTGGCCGACTACCTGGTGCCCAAGACGGTGTGGATTGTCGGCGGCGATGGCTGGGCCTACGACATCGGTTACGGCGGGCTCGACCACGTGCTGGCTTCCGGGCGCGATGTCAACGTCCTGGTGCTCGACACCGGCATGTACTCGAACACCGGCGGGCAGATGTCGAAGGCGACGCCGCGCGGCGCGGTGGCCAAGTTCGCCGCCTCGGGCAAGGATCTGCCGAAGAAGGACCTTGGCGCCATCGCCATGAGCTACGGCTCGATCTACGTCGCCCAGGTGGCCTACGGCGCCAATATGACGCAGCTTGTGAAGGCCATGCGCGAGGCGGAAGCCTTCCACGGTCCGTCGTTGGTCATCGCCTATGCCCACTGCATCAACCAGGGCGTCGACATGCGCACCGGGACCGATCTGCACAAGGACGCCGTCGAGACCGGGTTCTGGCCGCTGTATCGCTTCAACCCCGAGTTGACGGCCTCCGGCAAGAATCCGCTGCAGCTCGACTCCAAGGCACCTTCCAAGGGCGTCGAAGACTTCATGTACAAGCAGACGAGGTTCGCGTCCCTGCGGCAGAGCGATCCGAAGCGGGCCGAGGCTTTGCTCGAGTCGGCTCGCAAGGATGTGGTGGCCCGCTGGAAGTTCTTCGAACAGATGGCCAACCTAGACCTCTAGACGAGATTCGGACCGAAGTCGAAACCCGGAAGTTGAAACCCGGTTTGCCCCGCAAACCGGGTTTCGGTTTTGTTGGGGTGTTGGTGGCCCTCACCCCCATCCCCTCCCCCGCGCAGCGGGGGAGGGGTGCCTCAGGGTTGGGCCCCCGCGGCCGAAGGTGTCAAAGCGCGGGCGGATAGCGAGGGACGCTGCTCCACGCGCTGCCGAAGGTCTCGAAGCGCGGGCTGATGCAGAACGGGGCTGCTTGCCACGTCCTGAGCTTGTCGAAGGACGTGGCGTGGGTCGACAGTGGGTGACTAGCCCCTCTCCCGCTCCGCGGCCGAAGGTCCCTGAAAGGGGGAGAGGGGTTGGGGTGAGGGCCGGACCCCCGCCTACCGGTACGACTCCGCCTGCAGGGTGAACAGCCGGGCGTAGGTGCCGCCCTGGGCGAGCAGCTCGGCGTGGGTGCCTTGTTCGATGATGCGGCCTTCGTCGAGGACGTAGATGCGATCGGCCATGCGCACCGTTGAGAAACGGTGGCTGATCAGCACCGCCATCTTGTCCTCGGTCAGCGCTTTGAACTGCTGGAAGACACGCAGCTCATTCTCGGCGTCGAGGGCGGCCGTGGGCTCGTCGAGCACAAGGATGTCGCAGCTGCGCATGAAGGCCCGGGCCAGGGCGATCTTCTGCCACTCCCCGCCGGAGAGATCGCGGCCCTTGGAAAACCACCGGCCGAGAGTCGTCTCGTAGCCTTCGGGCAGCGCAGCAATGACCGGATGGGCGCCGCTCTTTCCGGCGGCCGTCTCGATGCGCGGCCGGTCCTGCAAGGCGTCGATCTGGCCGAAGCCGACGTTTTCGGCGGCGGTGAGATGGAAACGAACGTAGTCCTGGAAGATGACGCCGATCCGGCGGCGAAGAACGTCGGGGTCGTAATCCCGCAGGTCGACGCCATCGAACAGGATTCGTCCCTGGGTGGGATCGTAGAGACGCGTGAGGAGCTTGATCAGGGTCGTCTTGCCTGCGCCGTTGGGCCCGACCAGGGCGATTTTCTCCCCCGGCCGGATCACCAGATTGACATCTCGAAGCGCATCGTCTTCGTGACCGTCGTAGCGGAAGTAGACGTGCTGGACTTCGATGCCGCGCGGCGGCCGCGGCGCCTGCCGCACCGGGTGGGCCGCCACCGGCATGAGGGGCTTGAGTTCGAGGAACGCGAACAGATTGCTCATGAACAGGCCGTTCTCGTAGAGCTCGCTCAGACCCCAGAAGATCGACTCGAACGTCTGCTGGCTGCTGCGGAAAATGCCGAGGTAGAGCGTCATGTCGCCCAGGGTGATGGTTCCGCCGACGGCGCGGAAGACAATCCACGCGTACGATCCGTAGTAGGTCAGCGTTGCCAGCAAGCCCCATCCGAGCGAAGCCAGGCTGCGCTTCTGGGCAATGACCTGGTCTTCCTTCAGGAACTTCCAGAACAGGTCGGCGTAGCGGCCGAGCAGCGGCTCCCCCAGCCCGAACAGCTTGACCTCCTTGGCGGATTCGTAGTCCGTGAGCAGGTGCTCGAGGTACTTCAATTTGCGGGACTCGGGGGCGCGCCACGAGATGACGCGGAACGTCAAATCGGCGTAGTTGCTCTGGGCGACGAAGGCCGGCAACGTTGCCAGAAACAGAATCAACGCCAGCCACGGGCTGAAGCGCAGCAGCAGGGCGCTGAAGGACAAGAGCGTCAGGATATTCTGGACGAGATAGAACCCGCCGTTGACGATCTGCAGGCCGCGCCAATCAGCTTCCCGGCGGGCGTTCTGCAACTTGTCGTAATACTCGGCGTTCTCGAAGTGGGAGAGATCGAGTTCGAGGGCCTTGCGGATGATGCGGGCGTTGATGCTGAGGTTGAGGCGTGAATGGAGGATGTGTTCGGTCAGACTGCGCGCCTGGCTGATGCCCGACTGCAGGAACAACAGCGCGAACTCCGCCCCCAGAAGAGGCAGGATGGCGCGCAGGCCGGCCTCGGCCCCGACGGAATCGCGGATCGAGGCGACCACCGCGTCCACGATCAATTTCCCCACCCAGGCCTGCCCGGCCGGCAGAGCCGAGCCCACCAGCGTCCAGACGCCCATCAGCAGCGCCGTCGGCGGGTGCGATTCCCACACGAGACGAAAGGCGCGGAGCACGTTGTGGGCGGCGTCGCCGACCTTGAGTCGCGTCGCCGCCCACCGAGCCCGCCACCCGATCACCGGATTTGTCATGCGGCGAATCGTAACACCCGCGCAGCGGACGTCACCCGTCCAAAAGGCGAGGTGAGAACCCAAACCCGTTTTGCGCAGCAAAACGGGTTTGGGTCAGGGCGTAAGCGCTCGCTCCAGGAGAAGCTGGACCACCCAGATGACCACGGGCAGGATCATCGCCGCCAGGACCCAGCGGAAAGTGTCCGGTTGCCAGGGCCAGGTGGGCATGGCGGCGATCATGTTGCGTTCGATCTCGAGGGCCGCCACGGCCTTGTGGAGCTCATCCATGCCCTTGTACTGCCGCTGATCGATGCGGCGGTGCAGCTCGTCTCCCGCCACACGCAACCTGTCGGAAATCCCTTCCATCAGGCGGTCCCTCTCGGTGGCCAGAACCCGATGAACGCCGAGCAACGGAGAGGCAAAAGACGCCGCCGCCAGCAGAGCTATCGCGGCAACCATGACCTGCCCGGGGAGCTGTTCGGTATAGGTCGGCACACTGGCGATGCCGTAGAGGACAACCGCGGCGCCGATGGTGGTCTGCGCCGTCAGGCGCGAGAGGGCATACAAGGGTCCTTGCCGGAAGACGTCGACGTTCGTGTGCCGCCGATAGAGTCGAGCTACCAATGTGAGTCGTCGGACCGTGTGCAGGATGAGGGCGCCGCCCACAAACCAGTTGACGACCAGCAGCGCCAGGGTCACCGCGTAGGACAAGGGCGTCGGCGAGACTTCGAAGATGTGAGCGAAGCCAACCGTGAGGGGCGCGAGACCGCCGGCCTGCGAGGCGGGATGAGGCAAGAGGACGATGGCGGTCAACACCAGCCCCAGGCCGACCGCGACGCTGGCGATGCCGCTCCACCACGCGGCGCGCGGCGGAAGGGTGGTCAGGATGTAGGCCAGACTCGGGTACGACTCATCGGCGCGCAGGGCCGGACGGAAAGCCTTCATTGAGGCGCTCGCCGATTCGTCGAGGTAATGCATCAGGCCCAGCGCGTAGGGCGTGAGGAACGCCCCCACGGCGTGCACGCGGCTGAACGTGCCCACGGGATACGTGCCAGCGGACCACTGGACCATGCTGATCAGGAGATAGGCCAACAATCCGGTGACGAGGTAGAAAGCCCACGCGGGGCCCGGGAACCGATCGATGCGCTGCGTGAGGCGGTCCACCCAGCTGGGGTAGTAGGGAGGAACGAAGACGGGGGCGCCCTTGGCTGCCAGAGGATCGGGACGTGGCTTGACGGGCTTCTTCATAAGGGACTCCCGGGAACTGTTGGGCTCAGGCCGCCAGCCACCGGCCGAGGAGAAGTTGAATCAGCCAGATGGCGATGGGCAGGATGAGCGCGGCGATGACGCCGCGCAGCGTGCCCGGCTCCCAGGGCCAGGTGGGTATCCGCCTCAACGCTGTCTGCTCGATTTCCAGACTGCTCAATGTCTTGTTGAGATCGTCCATGGCCTTCAGGGCGTTCTCGTCCACCCTGCGATGCAATTCAGCAACCGTGGCCTCGAACTTCTCCGCGCTCTTCGCCAGCAAACGCTTCTTCTCATCCACCAGGCGGCGATGGATGCCGAGAAGAGGCCAGGCGAAGGTCATCGCCGCCACGGCGACGAAGAAGAAGCCGATCATGCGGCTGATGGGCTCGGCCAGGAGCATCGGAGCGGTCCCGAACCACGCGTAGGTGTAGAGGATGAGGCCGGCGGAGGTCAGGCCGGCGGGAACGGAGAAGGCATACAAGGGCTGAAGACGATACAAGTTTAGCCGTGTCTGGGAGGCATAGACCTGACTGATCTGGCGCAGCTGATGAACGGTGTGGAATACGAGCGTGCCCGAGACGGCTTCGATAAGGATGAAGTACGCCTGGAAGAAGCGAAGGAAGAAGACCGAAGGGGAGGAGAATCCGAACCGGGCGAGGACCGCGGCCGACCGCGGATCGGCGACGTCGGAGCCAAGGAACAGGAAGGGAAGCGCGAATCCAAAAGCGGCGCCGGCCAGGGCCGCCAGCCACGTCGGCCGCGGCGGCAAGGTCGTCAGCCGGTAGCGAAGGTCGGCGAAGGTGGTGGAGTCGTCGACACCCGATCTGGCCGAGGGCCGATGCCCGTCGATCATGGACCGGAAGTTGACCACCGCGGATCCTGCAGACCGGTCGAGGTAATGCATGAGGCCCAGCATATAGACGGCTTGCGCGGCGATCCAGACGTGGAAGGCGAGGAATTCACCGGGACGGTAGTCGCCGCCGGTTCTCGCGGCTAGGATGAACAGCGCAGATCCTGCCGCGGCCATTACAAGATAGGTCAGCCAGGCGGGGCCGGGCAAGCGATCCACCCAAGTGGTGAAGCGATCGAACCAGCTGGGTGGATAAGGAGGGACGAAAGGGGTCGACTCCGGGCCGACCTTCGGCGAAGACCTGGTTCTAGACACCCCACCCCCGCACGTTCATGGATCGGTGTCGACGTCGCCCATCCCCTCTCTGCGACTATGTCGACGCGCCCGGGAGCATCCCCTGGGCGCGGTACCAATCATACGCCTCCTGAGCCGCTTGCTGGAAGCTTCGCGAAGCTGCAAATCCCAGCTCGGTGCGTGCCTTGTTCACATCGCAGAACAGCCGGTGGCGGCTCAGGCGCATCTGGGCGGCGTTCATCGGCAGGCGGGCGAAGCGCCCGGCGATGTCCATCAGCCAAGCGACAACCGGGATGGCCGCGTCTGGGAGGTGGAGCCACGGCCCCCTGCGCCCAACCATGTGGGCGACAGCGGTCAGGGCCTCGGTGTGGGTGAGGTTCTCTGCGCCGAGGATGTAGCGCTCACCCGGGCGGCCTCGGTCGGCAGCCGCTAGGTGGCCGTCGGCCACGTCGTCGACGTGGATGTAGTTGGCGCCGCCGCCGGTCGTGACAAACGCCAGGCCGCGCGCCGCCTCCAGAATGATCGAACCGCTGATGCGGTTGAGGTCTCCCGGCCCCAGGACGATCGACGGATTGACGATCACCAGCTCCAGGCGGCCCTCGGCCGCGCGCCGGGCGACTTGTTCGGAGGCGTGCTTGGCATAGCCGTAGGGAAAAGCGCGCGGGGCCAGATTGAAGGCGTGTTGCTCGTTGAGCAGCTCGCCGCGCCGCGGTACTCCCAGCGCTCCCACCGAGCTGGTCAACACGACCCGTCGGACGCGGGCGTCGGCGGCGGCTTGGATGACGTTGCGCGTTCCATCGGCGGCCGCCCGAACGACGCCTTGAGGGTTTCGCCAGTAGTCTGATTGGGCGGCGACGTGGAAGACGATGTCCACCCCTCGCACGGCCGGCGCCAGAGTCGAGGAGTCGAGGATGTCGCCGACCGACGTTTCCACCGGCAAACCTTCCAACCCGACGAGCGACGAGGTCGAGCGATGCAGGGCCCGGACCTGGACTCCTTGAGCGCATAGCGCCCGGCACAGCCGCGAGCCGAGAAAGCCGCTGGCGCCTGTGACGAGCGCCACGCCAAAGGAGCGATGGGCACGGGACGTTTCTGGAGGCGTCATTTCCAACCCGAGCGAGCTCACCGGGCGAGGATACTCCCGTTTGGTGCCCATGTCCTATCCCGGGTGGGTCGAAGGCTCGATCTTACGAAGGTGTGCTGAAGGAGGCAGAAGACCGCGGCTTGCCGTGATCGGCAGGGAAGACTGGTCCGGCATGAGGCTTGGCGTCGGCGGCGAACGCGCGGAGAGCGCGCAGCTTCAGCTGATCAGGCCGAGTTCCAGCCCGACGTCGCCCAGGATGCTCAAGGCCCGATCGATCTGCTCGTCGGTGTGGGTCGCCATATACGACGTGCGCAGCAGGCACTCATCGGGCGGCACCGCCGGCGCCAGGACGGCGTTGGTGTACAGGCCGGCCTCGAAGCATTTCTTCCACGCCAGGATCGTCGTCGCCATATCGCCGGTGACGATAGGGATGATAGGCGTCACGCTGGGGCCCATGTGGAAGCCCATGGCTTTCAACCCGGTGCGCATACGCTCGGTGACGGCCCACAGTCGGTCGACGCGCTCGGGTTCGTTCTCCATGATGTCCACCGACGCCAGGACGGCGGCCACATTCGAGGCCGGCATGGAGGCGCTGAAGATCAGCGATCGGGCGTGGTGCTGGATGTAGTGAACGACGTCGTCGTCTCCGGCGATGAACCCGCCCAGCGAGGCGAATGACTTGCTGAACGTGCCCATGATCAGATCGACCTGGTCGGTGAGGCCGAAGTGCGCCGCCGTGCCGCGCCCGCGACCCATGACTCCCAGGCTGTGGGCGTCGTCGACCATGATCCGGGCGCCGTATCGGTGGCACATCGGAACGAGCTCGGGCAGCGGCGCCAGATCCCCGCCCATCGAATACACCCCGTCGACGACCACCAGGCGGCCGACCTTGTCGTCGAGGCCCGCCAGGACGCGTTGCAGATGGGGCAGGTCATTGTGGTTGAAGCGCCGCAGCTCGCCCAGCGCCAGCATGCAGCCGTCGACGATCGACGCGTGATCGTCCTTGTCGGCGATGACGACATCGCCCCGGCCGACGAGACATGAGATCGTGCCCACGTTGACCTGGTAACCGGTGCTGAAGACCAGGGCGGCCGGCTTGGCCACGAAGGCAGCCAGCCGCGCCTCGAGTTCCTGGTGGAGCTTGAGGGTCCCATTCAGAAAGCGCGAGCCGGTGCACGACGTGCCGTAGCGCTCGACGGCCTCCATGGAGGCCTTGCGCACGCGCGGGTCCTGGGTCAGCCCGAGATAATTGTTCGAGCCGATCATCAAAATGCGGCGGCCGTTGACCACGACCTCGGTCCCCTCGGTGTCTTCCAGGGGAAGAAAGTAGGGGTACAGGCCGGCGGCCTGCGCCAAACGCGCGTCGGTGAATTCGCCGCACTTGGCGAAGATATCCAGGGGTGCCTTCGCCGGGGCGGCGGAGGCGGACGACAGATTCGATGCGGTCATGGTCGCTTACATCCAGGAGGAACGGAGACTCGGAAACTGTGTGTCAAGCATACGGCGCGCCCCGGAGGTTTGTCAATTGCTGTTCGGCTGTCTGTCGATAGGCAATTTCGTTTCGTGATACAAATAATCTATGGCACGAACCGAAACTTCGCTGGAAGCGCGCTCCCTTCTGCCTCTGGCGCTCCACCTATGGTGGCGGGTGCGGCGGGAGTTGGCCGAGGATCTGGACCCGTTCCGACTGACGGTGGCCCAATACGTGCCGCTGGTCTACCTGGCGACGGCCCGGCGCGAGGTGGGGATGGCCGAGCTGGCGCAGGCCAGCCTGCAGGACCCGGCCACGATGACGGCCATCGTCGACCTGCTCGTGCGGCGCGGCTGGGTCGCCCGGCGCCGCTCGTCGAGCGATCGTCGGCGGGTGGCGGTGCGTTTGACGCTTCGCGGCCGGGCCCTGCTGCGAGCGGTGCCGCGGCGACTCGATCTTCGCTGGCGAAGGGCGCTGCGCGGAATGAATCGGTCCGACCAGCTGGCCTTGCTGCGTCTGCTCCAACAGCTTCTCGATGGGCTGAAGGAAACAGAGGCCAGCCGGGGCTAGATCAGTGGTCAGTGGTGACCCCTGCGCTTACCTTGCTTCCGCAAGACGAAGCGCAGGGGTGACCCCTGCGCTTACCTTACTTCCGCAAGACGAAGCGCAGGGTGAGTGGCCGGTGGTCCGTACGCATTCCAGCTGACCACCCACTACTGTCCACTGTCCACTGCTATCATGGGGGCTCGCCGTCGGGGAGGGCCGATGCTCGACATTCAGTACGTCCGTGATCACCCGGAGATCGTGCGCGCCGGACTCCGGCGGCGCGGCTTCGAACCTCCGCTGGACGAGGCGCTCGACCTCGACGGCCGGCGGCGCCGCCTGCTGAGCGAGGTGGAATCGCTCAAGGCCGAGCGCAACCGCGTCTCCAAAGAGATCGGGGCCATGAAGGACGCCGCGGCTCGCCAGGCGCGCATCGACGAGATGCGCCTGATCGGCGACCGCATCGACGGCCTCGACGGCGAAGTGCGCCAGGTCGATCAAAGCTTGCACGAACTGCTGGCGGGCCTTCCCAACCTCCCGGCCGAGGATGTTCCCGACGGCCCCGACGAAAGCGCCAATGTTGTCGTCCGCACGGCGGCTGAGCCTCGGCACCTGCCCTTTGCCGCGCGCCCGCATTGGGATCTGGGGCCGGGCCTTGGGATCCTGGACTTCGAGCGCGGGGTGAAGATCACCGGCTCGCGCTTCTACGTGCTGCGCGGAGCCGGGGCGCGTTTGCAGCGCGCCCTGATCGCCTGGATGCTCGACCTTCACCGGCGACAGGGCTACACCGAGTATTACCCGCCGTTCCTGGTGCGTGGTGAGACTCTGTTCGCCGCCGGTCAGCTGCCGAAGTTTGCCGACAATCTATACCGGGACCACGAGGAAGACCTGTGGCTCGTGCCCACCGCCGAGGTGCCCCTGACCGGGCTGCACATGGACGAGATCCTCGACGCCGACTCGCTGCCGCGGCGTTACACCGCCTACACGCCCTGCTTCCGCCGTGAAAAGATGTCGGCCGGGCGCGACGTGCGGGGCATCAAACGCGGGCATCAGTTCGACAAAGTGGAAATGTATGCCTTCTGCCTGCCCGAAGAATCGGACCGAGAGCTTGAGCGCATGCTGGCGGATGCCGAGGCTACGTGCGTCGACCTTGGGCTGACGCATCGAGTACGGCTGCTGTGCACCGGCGACCTGGGCTTCACGGCGCGCAAGACTTTCGACGTCGAGGTCTGGGCGCCAGGGATCGAGGAATGGCTGGAGGTCTCATCGGTGTCCAACTGCGGCGATTTCCAGGCGCGCCGGGCGAACGCTCGCTATCGGCCCGCCGACGGCGGTAAGCCGCGCCCGCTGCACACCCTCAACGGCTCGGGCCTGGGATTGCCCCGCACGATGATCGCCGTGCTGGAGAATTTCCAGCAGGCCGATGGAACCGTGCACATTCCCGAAGTGCTTCGGCCGTGGATGGGCGGGCTCGAGCTGATCGAACCGGAGACGACGTGAACGCGGACGCGGTCACGATTGTCATCGCCTTGGTGATGCTGCTCGGGGTGGTGGGCGCCGTGGTTCCGGCGCTTCCCGATTTGGTGATGATGTGGGTTGCAGGTTTGATCTACGGCGTCGTCGTGGGTTGGGGAACCTGGGGGCCGTGGCTGTTCGGTTTGATGACGCTGGCGGCTCTGGCGGGCCTGGTGGCCGAGGTCTGGGTGAGCTCGGCCGGTGCGCGCCTGGGCGGCGCCTCCGGTTGGGCGATTCTCGGCGGGCTCGTGCTGGGGCTGATCGGATTCGTGTTCTTCTCTGTCGTCGGCGCGGTCATCGGCTTGTTGGCCGGCACCTTCCTGGCGGAGTATCTCCGGCTGCGCGATGCCCGGCAGGCCCTGCGCGGGGCGGTCGGCATGGCCCTGGGCTGCGGGGCCTCGATGGGCGTGAAACTGGGCCTGGCGTTGCTGATGGCAGCGGCCTGGGTGGGATGGGTCCTGGCGGGGTAATCAGACGGTCTGAGGTGCGGAGATGCGAAACCCGGTTTGCCGGGCAAGCCGGGTTTTCGGTTTCTATGGCTTGAAGTACACCATTCCCTGCCCCAGGACCTCGAGCCCGCGCGTGGCCCAATGCTCGACCAGAGGCGTGGGGTCGCGCAGCGCGAAATACAAGGCGGGGATCGCGCTGGGATGGCGCAGCTCGGCCAGGGCCCGCGCGGCTTCGATCCGGACCCGAGGGTGCTCCGAGCGGAGGGCACTCTCGAGATGCGGCACGGCCTCAGGCCCGCAGGCGGTCACGGCGTCAGCCGCGAGGCGAGCGACCAGGGGGTCATCGTCGGCCATGGCCTGGAGGAGCGCCGGCAATGAATCGCTCGAAGGATGGAGGCGCAATCCAAGCGCGGCGCACTGGCGCACGGCGCTGTCGTCGTCCTTCAAGAGTCGAAGCAGGGCTTCCCGCGTGGCCGCTTCGGCAAAACCGGCCAGGGCGCGCGCCGCCCACCAACGCGTGTCCGCCTCGGAGGCGCCGGTGAGTTCGAGGAGCTTCTGCAGGGCTGGGGGACCGAAGGGTGGCAGGAGGCTGGCGGCGGCCTCGGCCCGGGCTTCATCCCCACCAAGAAGCTGCCGGATCGTGCCGGCCAGATCGGTCACGTGCAGGTCAATCTCCCGGCGGTGGGAT
This sequence comes from Anaerolineales bacterium, assembly GCA_035693825.1. Taxonomy (GTDB): domain Bacteria; phylum Chloroflexota; class Anaerolineae; order Anaerolineales; family E44-bin32; genus MGOM01. Next base: position 12,707 of record DASSGB010000207.1, on the reverse strand, counting down.
CGGTAGATTCGCCTCGGCGACGTTGATCCACTTGGTCCCCTCGTCGATCAACATCACCGGGATGTCGTCGCGGATGGGGTACTTGCGACGACAATCCGGTTCCTGACAGACCAGCCAGCTTTCCCTGACCAGGACCAGCAGGCCGTCTTTGTCGCGCACGCAATGCGGACAGCGCAGGATTTCGAGCAGGTCGGGGCTGATCATGGCGGCGCTCCGCGGTGGCTCATTCTATCATCGAGGGTCGCGCCGGGCATCCGGGCGTCAGTCGTCTTTATCCTCGACGTTGGCATCGTCGGGCAGATCCGTGCCGGGGCCGAATTCGTAGATCGCCCGCCAGGGGAGGTAGTGGGTCTTGATGCGGTCCTCGTACAGAACCTCGCCGTTGCGGGTCACCGTCCGGTAGACGACCACGTCCAGGCCGTCGGCCTCCCAGTCGACCTGTTCGATCTTGCCTTCGGGCAGATCCTCATTCTCGCGATAGATCGCCTCGGGCGCGTCGACCTTGTTGGAGGTGTCCTTGCTCCATTCGACGGTGCGGCCGTCGGAGGTGGAATAGAACTTCCACAGCAGCTGGTTGCCGTAGATGTACGTTTCCATCAGCAGCCAGTAAGGCGTGTCGTTGGTGAACTTGAAGTCGACCAGCGGCAGGAAGACGGTCGCGTCGAGGCCGGGGCCCGGCGATCCGGTCCCCTGCTCGTAGTAGCCGACGCGATAGGCATGCGGATGGCGCTCGACGATCGGGAATCCTGCGTAGAACGCGGCCCGGAAGAGAGTCGTGCTGACCTGGCACACCCCGCCGCCGACGCCCTTGATGGTGCGGTTGCCCAGAATGATGAGCGCCTCGGCGTAACCCGTGTCGAGGCTGATGTCGCCGAGGTAGTCTCCCATGGAGAAAGTCTGGCCGGGGGCGATGAGCAGGCCGTGGAAGACGGCGGAAGCGGTCTTGATGTTCTGAACGCGCTCCGGGCTCGAGCCGGCGAAGTAGCTGGTGGCGCCTTGCGTGCCGTAGGAAGCCACCAGGATGTTTTCGGTGATGCCCAACTGTTCGGCGGTCGCCGTGTCCCCCACGGCGGGATCGGTGGTGACGAACACCAGCGGGATGTCATGCGTGCCGCGCGCCAGGCCCTCGTTGACGGCCTCCACCGCGGCGGGAATGTCGAGGCTGCGGCCGATGACCGCCGACTGCAGCAGATCGAGCTGACGCGTGTCATCGTTGAAGATGAAGCGTGCGTTCTCGGGCTTGCGTTCCAGATCGGGAGCCAGGCCGGTCAGAAACTCGGTCAGGACGACCGGGTCGAGTCCGACAACGTAGCGCGAGCCGCTTTCGTCATTGACCCGATTGAAGCGCATCATTTGCGCCAGCTCGCGAGGCTCGAAGGTCCATGGGCCGGCGCCCTCGGCCGTCAGGGTCAGCGGCGCGCTGAGAATGGCTCTGGCCTGGGCCGCCTGCTGGCTGACATCCAGCACCTGCGGCGACGACTCGACCACGGCCAGGTCGATCGACGCGTCACGCAGGGAGGCCGCGGCGGAAGCCACCGAAGCCAGGCTGGCCGTGGTATCGAGATGCCGGCCGATCTGACCCGGCTGGACCTCGACCTCGAGGCCGTCGACGGACAGGCTGGCCTCGACCACCGGGCGATCGATCTCGGCCGACAGGCGGGCGAAGTAGGCCGAGGCCACGCGCCCATCGATCAACACGATGGGGGACAGGGCCCGCCCGCGGAACCAGGCCTGCATCTGATCGCCCAGTCGCTCCATGAGACTGCCGCGCCGGCCGACGGCCAGCGCCTGCGCGGTCATGGTGGGGACATCCAGAACCACGCCCAGCTCGGCTGGCGCGGCCGTCCACACATGATCGGCGTCGCGCAGCACGAGCCTTCCGGATTGCGGGTAGGTCATCTTCTCACCGAGCGTCGTGGCGATCTCGGGTTCGGTCTGTCCACTGACATCGACGTGGCCCACGCGCACGCCGGGCAGCGCGCGACCGCCGTAGGCCAGTCGCGTCAGCACCAGGAAGCTGAAAAACGCCAGAACGAACGCGAGACCGGCGGCAAGGGACGCGCTGAGAAGACGCACGACCAATGTCGACGGCTCGATCGATGGGCGGAGGAGCGAACGAGACAGGTTCATCGGGCTATGACCGGCCGGGCATTATATCAGTGGTCAGTTGTCAGTGGTCGGTGGTCAGAATTCATCTCGGTGTCCGGAAGCGGAAAGCTGAGCGCTGAACGCTGAAGACTCAGCACCCGTTACTTGAGGTACACCCTGAGGCTGGTGTAGTGCAGGAGCGTGGGGGGATCGAGACCGCGCTCCGAGACCGCCACCCAGCCGTACTGTGGATACGGGACGGTGTAGGGCAGCGTGACCTCGAACGTGCCCAGTTCCCCCGGCTTGGGAGCTGCAGGCATCGTCTCGGTATAAGAAAGAAGATTCCCCTGCCGGTCGATGAGCTCGACCAGGAGAGGCACATCCTCGTCCAGCCACGCCGCGCCGCGAATATGGACCGAGCCGCCCTCGATCACCTGGTCCTCTCGCGGAGTGAAGATCGACAGCTTCTCTGCGCCGACCATGCCGGATCGAAGGAGCGGCCGGCCGGTGGTCAGCAGGATGAGTCGCCGCGTCGCGAGATGGTCCAATCGGCCGGTGAACGGGTTCTGGTAGCTGGCCTCGACGATCGCCGCCTCGGCGACGGTGGGAATCTGGAAGCTCAGGTCGGCCACGAAGCGGCCGGCGCGCCCGGAGGGCACCAGGAGGTAGGTTCGCACAAGCGACAGCTCCCGGCCGTCCTCGCCCAACAGTCGCAGAGTCACAAGATCGCGAGCCGCGGGCCCGGCATAGCCGACGACACGCACCGGCGTGCCGGATTGCGAACCGGGCCCGGGAGCCTCGAGGATCAGTTTCTCCGGGGGCAGGGGCAGCGAGAGCAGCGTCGGGGTGGCGCTGGGAACGAACTCCGGAGGTTCGAGAATGAGCGATGGGGTGAGATCGACCAGCGGCAGCCACTCCGATCCTGCAGGGATGGTGGCGGTAGGCGGCGGGGGAAGCGTCGGCAGGGCAACGCTCGTCGGCGTTGGGCTTGCGGGCGGAGCCGCGCAGGCGCTGAGGATCGCGGCCAGAACCGCCGCCTGCCAGCGGCCGCTCCGGTTGCGCACGACGCACGGCGTCAGGCGAGGGTCGTCCACACGTCCAGCTTGGTGGTCACACGCCGGATGACCTCGTCGGTGAACTGCGACGTGCCCGTCTGACCGCCGAGGTCGGGCGTGGCCACTCCCTGATACACGCACTCGAAGACCGACTCGTAGATGGCGCGTGCGGCGCGATCGGCGTGAGGCCTCCTCCAGTACGTCAGAAGCGCCGCGCCGGCGAGGATCATCGCCATGGGATTGGCGATGTTCTTGCCTTGCAGGGCGGGGGCCGTGCCATGCGGCGCTTCGGCCACCACCGTATCGACTCGCAGGGCTTCGGCATCGAAGGCCAGGATAAGGGATTCGGACCCGGCGATGGAGCCGTACATCTGTAACACCAGATCCGACAGGCAATCTCCATCGCGGTTGAGGGCCGGGATGACCATGGCTTCGCCGGAGGAGCGCAGCAAGAGGGCGTAGGTGGCGTCGATGAGTTGAGGTTCGTAGGGCACTGTGGGATGCCGGGCGGCTGCAGCATCCAACTCTTCCTTGAACATGCCCTCGTACACCGGACTCACGGTGAATTTGGGGCCGCCGAAAACCTTGGCGCCGGTGCGCTCGGCATGCTGGAAGGAAAACTCCGCCACCGACCGGCAGACCGATCGGCTGATGCGCTCGGTCCGTTCGGCGATCTCGTCGCCGTCCGGCGTCGGCCGCCGGGCCTCCTTCGCCCCGTACGCGTCGCCCACGGCCATGCGTACGACGGAGATCGGGGCATGGACTCCGCCGACGGGGCGGATGTTGGGCAACCTTCGCCCCGTGCGCAAGATGACCGTGCCGTCAATGGCTTCGCGCAGGATGGCGTTGGGGCTTCCGACGTCGTCGGGGTCGCTTCCGCCTCGCGCGCTTCCATTCGACGGGGCGGGGGTGATCGTGGCCGCTTTGAGCCCCAGGCCGGTGCGGCGGACGGCCTCGGCCGCTTCGAGGATGACCGCATTGCCTGTTCGGCGGCGATTCTCGAGGCTCAGATCGAAATGCTCGAAGCGCAGCGGCACGCGAACCACGGAGGGGTCGAGGACGCGCAGAGCCTCGATGAGCAACTCCTGGCCGGTTTGATCACCCTCGAGGACGACGATGGTCGGTGAGGCAGCCTCGTTCACGGGACCGGGCATGGGGAGCTAGGCCGTGGTCGCGGCCCGCAGGCTGATGCCGGCAAGAAACAGACACAGCAGGGCGTACGTCCAGGCCGCGCGACGGTCATCGCGGCCATGACTCAGCGCATAGTACGCCGGTAAACCGAGGACGGCGACGGCTCCATACAGGATGTGGATGCCGCGTGCCGGTCGATCTCCGCCGAGGTAGAGCATCAGGCCCAGGGCCGCCTGCGCCAGAGCCAGGAGCGCGCCGATTGCCAGGATGCCCCACGTTTGTGAGCTGATGCCTTGCCCGCGCAAGGCGGCGATCAGACACCAGAGACCGGCTATGGCCATGAAGATGAGAAGGCTGTCGGCCAGGCGGGCGTGGAGGATTTCGAGAGTCGGCATCGGCGTGGCGCGGATTGTATCAGTCGGCAATGTTGCCCTCACCCCAACCCCTCTCCCCCCTTCGGGGACCTTCGGCCGCTCCGCGGGAGAGGGGTTGAGCGAGAGCTCAGCTCAGTCCGTAGATTTCGCTGAACTTGGTTTCGAGATAGCGCAGATACGGCTGGGCGGACAGCCCGGATCCGACGACTCGCTGCAGCAACTCGACCGGTTCGAACTTGCCTCCGTGCTGGTGGATGTGTTCGCGCAGCCAGGCCAGCAGCGAGCCGAACTGGCCCCGAGCGATCTCGTCCTTGAGCCGGGGCAGGTCGGCGTGGATGCGTTCCCACAGCTGGGCGGCGACAAGGTTGCCCAGGGCGTAGGTGGGGAAGTAGCCCATCAGGCCGGTGGACCAGTGCACGTCCTGCATCACGCCCTGCGAGTCGTTGGGCGGGGTCAAGCCCAGATACTCGCGCATCTTGGCGTTCCACTGCTCGGGCAGATCACGCACGTCCAGGTTGCCTTCGGCCAGAGCCAGCTCGAGATCGAAGCGCAGCATGATGTGCAGGTTGTAGGTGGCTTCGTCCGCTTCGACACGGATGAGGGAGGGTTCGACCTTGTTGATGGCGCGGTAGAAGGCGTCCAGATCGACCGAGCCGAGCTGGGTGGGGAAGTAGGTCTTGAGGCGCGGCAGGAAGGCGGTCCAGAAGGAGCGGCTGCGACCGACGAAGTTTTCCCACATGCGTGACTGCGACTCGTGAATCGCCAGCGAGGTACCGCCGAGGAGTGGCGTGCGATCCAGCTCGGGCCGCGAGCCCTGATCGTAGAGGGCATGGCCGGTCTCGTGCATCGTGCTGAAGATGGACGACGTCAGCAGGTTCGGGTAGAAGCGGGTTGTGATACGAACGTCGCCCAGGCCGAAGGTGGTGGTGAAAGGATGGGCGGATTTGTCCTGGCGCCCGCGCTCGAAGTCGTATCCGTAGGCGCGGGCGACTTCCATTCCGAAGTCCCACTGCTTCTGAACGTCGTATTCGAGGTGCAGGAAGGCGTCATCCACCGGACGGCCCCGCTCCTGAATGGCGCGCACCAGAGCCACCTGGCGCGGCCGCAGCTCATCGAAGACAGCCCTGACCTGGGCCGACTTGAGGCCCGGTTCGAAGTCATCGAGCATGGCGTCGTAACGGTGATCGAAGGGCGCGAAGAAATCGGCGTACTGCCGGCGCATCTCGAAAACGCGCTGGAGATGCGGCCGGAAGGAAGCGTAGTCGTTGGCCGGACGAGCCCGCGTCCAGGTTTCCTGGGCCAGGGCGGAGACGCGGGCGAACTCGGCGACGAAATCCGTCGGCACCTTGCGCGCCTTGTCGTAGTCCCGGCGCACCTTGCGGACGAGGCGCGGATCGTCCGCATCCGGGTCGAGGGAAGCGGCTTCGCCTTGAGCCGCCTCCAGAGCCTGGCCCAACTCATCCGAGGTGAACTTGGTATGGGCCAAGCCTTCCAGCGTGGCGAGCTGCGAAGCGCGGTTGGCCGCCCCGCCGGAGGGCATGTTGACCTGTTGATCCCACTGCAGGACGGCGGAGGCCGCTCTCAGGTCGAACACCTCTCCCAGCAACTGGCGTAGTTGTTCCAAGTGTTTTCCCATGCAAGCCTCGTTGTCGGCGCGGGCGTCAGACGACGCGCCAGCGCAAAGGTTCGCCCCGCAAGGCCGCCAGGACTTCGGCGGCGATGTCTGCCGATGCACGCGTCTGGGCCTCGGCTGTCTGGGCGGCGATATGCGGCGTCACGACGACCGCCGGGTGCTGCAGAAGCGGGCTGGCTCCCGGCGGTTCGCGTTCGAAGACATCCAGGGCAGCGCCGGCGAGACGCCCGCTCTCCAGTGCCTGGAGCAGGGCTGTCTCGTCGACAATTCCTCCGCGTGAGGTGGAAATCACGCGAGCTCCGGGCTTCATCTTCTGCAACTCGTCGGCTCCCAACAGCCCGCGGGTCTGCTCGTCGAGCGGCACATGCAGGCTGATGTAATCGGATTCTTCGAGCAGCGTGTCGAAATCGACCGGCGTGGCGCCTGCCTGCCGAATGGCCTCGGCGGAGATCAGCGGATCATGGCCCACGACGCGCATGCCCAGGGCGGCCGCCCGCTGCGCCACCGCCCGTCCGATCCGTCCCAGGCCGAGGACGCCCAGAGTCTTGTCGAAGAGCTCGCTGCCTTCGAGCTCCGCCTTGCGCCACTCGCCTCGACGCAGGCTGGCATCGCCGGCCGGGATCCTGCGAGCCAGGGCGAACATCAGCGCCAACACGTGCTCGGCGACCGACAGGGTCGACGACAGAGGCGCATTCACCACGGCCACGCCGGCCCGGCGGGCGGCTTCGAGGTCGATATTGTCGACGCCCACGCCGGCGCGCCCAACAACTCGAAGGCGGGGCCCCGCCCGCGAGATGACCTCGGCCGTGACCCGCGAGCCTCCGCGCACGATGATGGCATCGACGTCGGTGGCGGCTTCCAGCCCGGCTTCGATCACCTGAGCCTCCTGCCGCAGCCGTCTCAGGGCATCGTCCGTCATCCCGTCGGCGACGAGAACGCGCCAGGCGCTTTGCACTTGCGACCTCATGGAACTCCGCTCAGGGAGGGGAGAACGAGGATGTATTGTACCTTGGGCAGCCATCAGTCATCAGGCATCAGTCTTCAGCTTTCAGCGTTCAGCTTTCGGCGTTCAGTTCTTCCGCCTCCAGCACTGGGACGAATTCTGACCACTGACCACTAACCACTGACCACTGGCTCCGGCGCCTACCTAGGCGTCAAATGAAGGACGTCTCAAGGGAGACTGAATTCGGCCAGTACGGGTTTGTGATCGGACGCGGTCGCATCCAGGATCTCGACGGAAAGCACGTGCAGATCGGACGTGTGCAAGATGTAGTCGAGTCGCTGAATGGGCGTGTCCGCCGGCCATGTGAGGCCGGGACCCTCCCCGGCCTCGGCCCAGGCGTCGATCAGCCCAGCCTCCCGCGGGAGATCCATTTCGGGCCAGGTCGGCTCCGAGTTGAGGTCGCCCAGCAGCAGGGTGCGCGGGTTCCCTTCGAGGAACTCGAGGATGACCTCGAGCTGCTCGAGACGCGGCCCGGGTTCTTGGTCGATGTGATGCAAATGGGTGCCCACCACAAGCCAGGGTTCTCCGGCGTCGACAGGGATGCGGGCCCAGACGAACCCGCGCGGGAGGAGCGTTCCGGCGAGAGGCAGCGGCGACGAGCCCGTCTCGAGGAAGCCGCGGCGGCTGAGCAAGGCATTGCCCCAGATCGGATCGGCCGTGCCGACGAAGAAGATCTGCATTCCCAGCCGGCGGGAGAGCCAATCGACCATATCCGTGGCGCCATCGATCAGCCAGCCGCGCGAGATCTCCTGCAGGGCAACGATGTCGGCGCCGCTGGCCTCGATCACCTGGGCGATGGCTTCCGGATCGAGGCGGCCTTGGGTATCGACGGAAGAGTGAATGTTGTAGGTCATCACCAGCAGGCGTCCGTCGTCGGCGCGGTTTTCTGCAGCCCGGCCGCCCAGGAGGGCCACCGCCGCGCCCAGGAGAGCGAGGACGAGTCCCGGCGTGAGAAGCGTTCGATCGTACACAGCGTTGGCCCGTTGGGCGCCCTTCGTGGCGACGAGCATCGCCAGGCCCGCAACCAGCGCCGCCGCCGGCAGGACGGCCTCCCGCGGCATGGGGAGAGGAAGGTCGAGGGAAACGTAGTAGATGAAGGACAGCAACAGATACAGGATGAGCCCGGTCGTCACCATCGCCGACGTCCGGCCAACCCCCGGCCGCGAAGCTTGAGATGCCAGGGAGACCAACCTCAGCCCCCAGCCCAGGAGCGCCTGCGCGACGAGGACCGCCAGGGGGAACAGACTGCCCGCGGCAATGGCGACGAGGGTGACGAACACGACGACCGCGGCCGCCGCCAGGACCGATACCGGGCGGAACCATCGCGGCCAGGCTTGCGCTGCCAGGAATCCCGCCAGGGCCGCAAGGTTCCCGAGAAGGATCACCACGAAAGCCATCGACCCTGAAAGCCCCGACACCTGGGAGATCCAGCCCTGGTTTTGCAGGAGCATGGAACCCAGGAGAATGATCGATCCCGGCATGAGGAGGGGTATGGCTTCTCCCCAGGTCACATCCGAATGGGCGCCGCGATCCGGAGCGGGCTCGCCGCGCAGAAGCAGGAAGACCAGCACCACCAGCACGGCCATGATCACGATCGGGGCGGGGCCGGGAATCCAACTCAGGTCCAGGGAACGTGCGGCACCTTTGATCATGCTGTCGAGGGCGATCCCCAGCAGAAAGCCGCCGGCCCACCGGTAGCCAGGATCCCCGCCCAGGGATCGCGCATGGGCGATGAAAAGCGAAACGAACAGAACGAAGCACGTGGTGCCGGTCAGGCTGAACCACAGATCGGCCGCCGGACTCCTCGAGATCTGCTCTGCAAGGCGGAGAAGCGCCACGCCGCCGGCGGCGAACCATAGGCTGCCGCGCGAGCCGAACGCCCGCCGGATCAGCGGCGCAAAGAAGCCCGGAAGGAATGCGGCGAAGGCCACCCCGCCCAACGTCGCCGAACCGACGCCGACGGTATCGCGCAGATACCATGCCAGGCTGGGGGAGTAAACCCGCAGCAGCTGCAGGCCCATGGTGACGACGAGGGTCGGAAGGGCCAAGGCGAGCAGAGTCGTCCGATTCCACATAGAACGACCGGCGTAGCTCATGCGTCCTCCGGAGCGGTCGGGGGATTATAGACCGCGGTCGATTCGACGAATGTGCGATAATGACCCGGCGATTCCGAGGTTCACGTGGAATTCCATTCGCTGTGTGTGCTCGGCCTGGGCTACATCGGGCTGCCCACCGCCAGCACTTTCGCCACGCACGGGCTGCGCGTCGTCGGGGTGGACGTCAATCAGCGTGTGGTCGATGTCCTCCGCAACGGCGAGATCCACATTCAGGAACCGGGCCTGCGCACGCTCGTGCAGGCCGCTTTTCGTTCGGGCCATCTTCGCATCCTCGATGCGCCCGAGCCGTCGGAGGCCTTCATTCTGGCCGTCCCCACACCCATCACCGCCCAGCAGACGGCGGATCTCACCTACGTTCGCGCCGCAGCCTCGTCCATCGTGCCTCATCTGCGCCGGGGATGTCTTGTCGTCCTGGAATCGACCTCGCCGCCGCGCACCACGGTCGACGTCCTGGCGCCCATCCTCGAAGAATCGGGTCTGCGCGCCGGCGAGGATTTCTATCTGGCGTACACACCCGAGCGAGTCCTGCCGGGGCAGATCCTGCGCGAGCTGATCGACAACGCCCGGGTGATCGGCGGAATCAATCGCGCCTCGGCCGAGGCCGGGCGCGATCTGTATGCCGTGTTCGTCAAGGGCGAGATCCTGCTGACCGACGCCACCACGGCCGAGTTCGTCAAGTTGATGGAAAACACCTATCGCGACACCAACATCGCCCTGGCCAATGAATTTGCCCGATTATCGGAGCGCCTGGGGATCGATGTTTGGGAAGCGATCGACCTGGCCAACCGTCATCCTCGCGTTTCGGTCCTTCGCCCGGGGCCGGGCGTTGGAGGGCACTGCATCAGCGTGGACCCGTGGTTCCTGGTGGAGGCGGCCCCGGAGGCGTCGCCGCTCATTCGCCAGGCGCGGATGGTCAACGACGGCCAGCCGGCATGGTGGGTCGATCGCATGCAGCAGGCTCTGGGGGGCCTGCAGGGAAAGACGATCGCCGCGTTGGGGCTGGCTTATAAACAAGACGTGGACGATCTGCGCGAGAGCCCGGCCATCGAAGTCGTGAGGCAGCTGGTGGCGCGAGGCGCAAGGGTGAGGACCTACGAGCCTATGGCGAGGGGGGCGAAGGTCGAGGGGGCGGAGGCGGCCGAGACGCTGGAGGAAGCGCTGGCCGGAGCGGAGGCCTTCGTCTTGCTCGTGGACCATCGGGAGCTGCGCTCGATGGACGCCGCCGCCGTTGCCCGATCGATGAAGGGACGGCTGGCTTTCGACGCGCGCGGCGCACTCTCGCGCCGCGCCTGGAAAGCGGCCGGGTTCCGTCTGCATGTCCTGGGAGCAGGCGAGGCGAATGCCTGATCGCCCGTTGAAGGTGTTGAGCGTCTTCGGGACGCGGCCGGAGGCGGTCAAGATGGCCCCGGTGGTCGAGCGCCTGCAGTGGACGCCGGGCGTCACATCTCGAGTGTGTGTGACCGCCCAGCATCGCGAGATGCTCGACCAGGTCTTGAGTCTGTTCGGAATCTCCCCCGACATCGACCTCGACTTGATGCAGTCCGACCAATCCCTGGGCGACCTGACGGCCTCCTTGTTTCGCGCCCTGGACGGTGTGCTGCGCGACGAACGGCCGGATTGGGTCTTGGTGCAGGGCGACACGACCACCGTCATGGCGGCCTCGCTGTCGGCCTACTACCACCGCTGCAAAGTCGCCCACGTCGAGGCGGGTCTTCGCACGGGCGACAAGTGGCAGCCCTTCCCGGAGGAAATCAACCGGCGGATCGCCGGCGTTGTCGCCGATCTTCACTTCGCGCCGACGAATTGGGCGAGGGACAATCTGCTGCGCGAGGGCACCCCGCCCGACCGGGTTGTCGTGACCGGGAATCCGGTGATCGACGCTCTGCAGGGTATCGCTCGCCGGCCCTACGACTGGAGCAGCGGCCCCTTGGCCGACGTCCCGCGCGACCGTCGGCTGATTCTCGTGACGGCCCATCGACGGGAGAACTTCGGCAAACCGCTGGAGGACATCTTTGCCGCGTTGGGCGAGCTGGCCTCGATCTATGCCGGCGACGTCCACCTGGTGTATCCCGTGCACCTCAATCCCAATGTCCGCGAGCCGGCGCGCGCCAGGCTGGGTCGAACGTCGAACATCAGCCTGACCGCGCCGCTCGACTACCTTCCCATGGTGCATCTGCTTCAGGCCAGCACGCTGGTGCTGACCGATTCCGGGGGCCTGCAGGAGGAGGCGCCGGCGCTGGGCAAACCCGTGCTCGTGATGCGCCGCGTCACCGAACGGCCCGAAGCCGTTGAGGCCGGTACGGCGAAACTCGTGGGCACCGACCCTGAGGCGATCGTGCGTGAAACCCGCCGCCTTCTCGACGATTCGGAGGCCTATGCCGCCATGGCCCGCGCCGTCAATCCCTTCGGCGACGGGCATGCCGCCGAGCGGATCATCGAGGCGCTGCTCGCTGCAGCTTAACGGAAGACCTCTGCGGTGATCCCAACATGAGTCACCGACTGTGTCTTCTGGGTCCGCGGGAAGGCGTGGCCGGCCCGGCCGGCTTTCAACGCCGCTTCGTCGCAGGGGTTGAGAAGCGCGGCCACGATGTCACGCGGCGCCTCGAAGATCTCCCCTACGACGCCATCCTGATCAGCGGTGGCACGCGTCAGCTATCCGCGGTGCGCCGGGCCCAGAAGAACGGGATTCGCGTCGTGCAGCGCCTGGACGGCATGAACTGGATCCATCGCCGTGCCCGCACGGGTCTGCGTCACTTTCTTCGAGCCGAAATCAACAACCTGCTGCTGCGCGCCACGCGTCGGGCGGCGGACGTCGTGGTGTATCAGAGCCAATTCGTTCGTGACTGGTGGGAGCGAGCCCATGGACCGGCGAACGGCGCGGCGCTGGTCATCCACAACGGCGTGCCGCTCGACGTGTATGCGCCCGAGGGGCCGCGGCTCTCACGTGGACCGGGCGTGCGAATCGTCGTGGTCGAGGCCAACCTGGCGGGCGGCTACGAGATCGGTTTGATGTGGGCGGCCGACCTGGCGCGCAGGGTGCGGCAGGCCATCGAGCGCCCGCTGGAGCTGGCCGTTGCGGGGCGGGTCGCAGGGAAACTTCGAGATGAACTCGCGGCTGATCCCATCACGTGGCTCGGACTCATTCCGCCGGAGGACATTCCCGCCCTGAATCGCTCGGCGGACGTGCTGTTCGCCTCGGATCTCCATCCGGCCTGTCCCAACGCGGTGATCGAAGCCCTGGCGTGCGGCCTGCCCGTGGTCGGTTTCGAGACGGGCGCTTTGAGGGAGGTGGTCGGCGAAGAGGCG
>DASSGB010000206.1:0-8807 GCA_035693825.1 Anaerolineales bacterium | reverse complement strand
TGGACCGCCGCGCGAGTACCGCGGCGAGTCGTCGCGCCCGCCGCGAGGTTGGCCCCACCAACTTGGATATCCGGCGACGAGATGGATCGAGCGCGTCGACTCTTTCGGGAAGCTCCGGGATGTCTCGCGAGGGGTTCTCAGCCCCCTCCGCTTCGCTCCGGGGGTGCTTCGCGAGGGGCAAGGGGGAGTGAGCTTCAGCTCGCGCCCCTCCCCCGCTACGCGGGGGAGGGGCTGGGGTGAGGGCCATCGACTCCTTCCCCTCCCCCAGTCCTGCGGCGGCCGGAGGCCCCTTTGGGGGGAGGGGCTGGGGGAGGGCCACCCACCCGAGGGCCTCCCTCCTGTGGTAAGAATCCATCCTTCCCGGAGGCCGCCATGCCCCATCGCTCCCTACGCTCCTCGCCTGCCCTCGCCCTCCTCATCGTGCTGACTCTCGCGAGTTGCGCCGGGCCGGCGCCCAGCCCCGAGGCCTCCCCCTCGCCCACCACCGCTCCCTCCCGCACGCCCACCGAGCCCGCCACCTCCACTCCAACCCCTGCCCCCACCGAAACGCCGGCGCCCACGGCCACACCGACCGAAGCCCCGCCCGCCGCCCTGCCGATCTCCCCGGACACCCTCGCTCAGCTGCGCCCTGTCTGGTCGATCGAGGAACCGGGCAACCCGCGCGCCGAATCGGGATGCCAGGACGTCCTGTGTTGGATGCCCACTCGCCTCGGCGGCCTCGCCTTCAGCCCCGACGGCGCGACCCTGGCCGTCGGCGTCTGCACCGTCGACCCCACCGAGAACACCACCAACCCTCGCCACTACCGCTACACCTGCGACGGGCCGTCCGAGGTCCGCCTCTATGACGCCGGCAGCGGCGACCTCGCGCAATCCCTCACCGTCGGCGACTTCCCCCTCTCGCTGGCTTTCCACCCGGACGGCACGCACCTCGCCGCCGGCATGGCCCACCGCAGCATCGAGATCTGGGACCTGGCCGCCACGGACAAGGTCCAGACGCTCCTGCATTCCTCGACACGGACCGGCGTCGACGGCCTGGCGTTCTCGCCCGACGGCGAGTTCCTGGTCTCCGCCGGCGACTCGAAGCTTCAGCTGTGGCAATGGGCGCGCGGCCTCCCCGCCGGGGTCATCGAAAACGTGACCGACTTCTCGATGAACCCGGCCGGCGGCAGCCTGGCGACCCTGTTCTGGAGCAGCGACGGGTCGCACACCGAAGCTCGTGTCTACCCCCTCGACAACCCGAGCGCCTTCCGCGCTTTCCGCCTCGATTGGCGCAACGGACCTTCCCACATCCGCTACGCGCCGGACGGTTCGCGCCTCACCGCGATGAGCTCCTACGGATTGGAGGTGATCGACGCCGCCAGCGGCGAGAGCCTGCTGCGGTCCGAGCCCGAGGATCTGTTGCAGCCGATGGGTCAGGAAGGAATCATCAGCCCCTTCTTCGCCCAGTCGTCGGACGGCCGCCTCCTGATCCAGGCCTCGGTCGATGACGGATCCGGGATCTTCGCCAGCGGTCCGGGTCTGTGGGACCCGATGGCCAAATCCGCCGACGTCGCCCTGCTTCCCTACGATGCTCCCGGAGCCGAGTCAACGTTGAGCTGGCTCCTGGCCTGGGACGTGACCGCCGCCGTCTTCGACCCCACCGACCTGCGCCTTGCGATCCAGGAAACGGACGGCCGGTTGACCGTCTGGGCCGTCGATCCCGACCTGTCATCGGAAGGCGTGACTTGCCTCGGAATGTGCGATTCCTGACGCGGCCCGTCCCGCAGGAGGGGACGGAAGCCTCCAAGGGCCGTCACCAAGAGGTGTGGGTCCGGCCAATGGCGCCGCGCTGCATCCCGCAGCGGGAGCCGGCGAGAGCCTGATGGGGGGGACAGGGAAGGCGCCTTGCAGCTCCCTCCCCTTCGCGGAGCACCCCGGAGCAAAGCGTAGGGGTGGGCCCCCCATATCCCGCTTACCTCTCCCCTGCAAGCGGCGGTTGTTGGAGTTCTTTCGTGGGGGGCAGGGAAGGGGGAATGAGTTTCCCCCTTCCCTCTGCCCCCCACTCCCCCCAAACCCATCCCCTACTAAGCGGCGCGTATCGGAGTCTTGCGTTCGCAGCTTGGGGAGGCGCCGCGCGAGTGCAGTCGCAAAGGTTTCCGCCGCGACGCGAGCTTGGCCACCACCTTGGGAAGACTGCTTCCGGCGGTGAGGCGATCGCGATTTTCAGCTAGATCGACCGACCCTCCACGTCAGGCGCTGCGGCGCCTTCGTGCCCTAGGAAATCAATCGGCCTCTGCGCCGCTTATGAGGGTGGGGGTTAGGGGTTCAGGGGACAAGGGGGAGGGGAAAGCAGTTCCCCTCCCCCAGTCCCCTGAGAAGAATCTGCCGGCGTTAAATGAGCTTTGAGAGTCGTCGGTCCGCTTCCCAAAGAGGTGCTTGTGAATGCTTCGCGAGGGTTCTCAGATGGCAGACGGGGGGCTAAGAGCCGCCCCTCCGCCGCTCCGGTGGCCGAAGGTCCCCGAAGGGGAGAGAGGGGTTGAGGTGGGGGCCAGCCCGTGATGGCTCCCCTCATCCCCCCTCCTCCATCACCACATCCTTCCAAAACCAGAAGCCCACCGGCGAGAAGGGATAGCGCCGCACCCAGGGCTTGATCAGGATGTCGAACCGTCCATAGGTCAGCGGCATGACCACCGCCTCCTGCACCAGCAGGCGATCCGCCCGCGCATACAACGCCATTCGTTGGCGCTGATCCGAGCTCCGCCCGGCCGCCTCCACCAGCCCCGCATACTCCTCGCTCCAGCGCACGTCACCGGCATAGGACAGACCCACCCGCAGGAAGTTGTCCGGGTCCGGATAGTCCGCCAGCCACGCGTGGCGGGAGAGGGCCGGCGGCGCCTCCCGGTTGCGGCGCAGATACTCGGGGAAGCTGACCGCCGATCGACGGACCTCGACGCCCAGGACGTCTTTCCACTGCTCGCACAGATAACTCAGGTGGGGCGACTCGCCCATCACCGCCAGCGCCATGAATTCGATTTCAGGCAACCCTCTCCCGCCGGGATAACCGGCCTCCGCCAGCAGCCGCCGCGCCCGATCCGGATCGAACGGCAGCCCGATTCCCGGTTGGTGCCCCGGCATTCCCAACGGCACCAGCCCACCCGTCCCCGGCGGATCCAAACCGCGCAGGCGCTGCACCACCATCGCCTCGCGATCGCAGGCGTGGACAAAGGCCTGTCGTACCCTCCGATCCTCAAAAGGTGGATGGTTCCATCGCATCCAGATCCACTCGGTGTGCGCTTGCGGACCCGTGACGTACTCGTCGGCGTGCCGATGGCGGAACTCTTCCACCTTCCATTCCCCGATGGGGATGAATTCCAGCTCGTTGTTCTCGTAGCGGCGGAGCAGGTCATCGTAATCCAGCTCCTCGATGAACTCCAATTCCAGCCGCTGCACGTTACCGCTCGACCGGCCGCGATAGTCGGGGTTGCGCACCAGAACCACCCGCTCGCCGGGGTGCCAGGCCTCCACCAGGAAAGGTCCGTTGCTGACCAGGTGCGCAGGATCGGTCCACGCCTCGCCGTGTTTGTCCAGGACGTGAGCCGGGATTCCCGACAGACCGGGAATGGTGAGCACATGCAGAAAGGCGCCCGACGGCGATTCCAGCTCGACGCTCAGCGTCAGGGGGTCGATGGCCCGCACGCCGATCCCCTCGGGCGACGACAGCTCGCCGGTGTGGAATGCCCTGGCGCCCTTGATGTCATTCAGAAATCGAGCGTTGCTGGAGGCGAACGCCGGGTCGAGGATGCGTTTCCAGGCCACCTCGAAATCCCGGGCGGTCACCGGCATACCGTCGGTCCAGCGCACATCGGGGCGCAGCCGAAAGACGTAGGAGAGCCCGCCTTCATGGATTTCCCAGGCGCGGGCAATGTTCGGCACGATGTCCATCTCCGGCGTCCGTTCGACCAGACCGCCGAAGAGCTGCTCGACGACGGCATTGTCGTAGACCCGTTCGGCCCGCATGGGGTCCAACGAATCGGCGCGGCCCCACACGGTCCGAAACGGACGCGACGCCGGCTGCATGGCCGCCGCCGGTTGCGCCAGGCCGGCGCTTTGCCACGCGGCAAAACCCTCCTGGTAGGTGCGGCGCGAGCGCGCGAAGTCGAACGTTGCGTGATAGAGCGACCCGAGCTTCAACAGCGTGCGCGCCTCGCGCTCCAGCTCCTTGCGCTCGCGCAACACGGCCAACGCCTCCTCGTAATCGGCGATCGCCTCCTGATACGCGTACAAGCGCTGGGCCTGATCGCCGGCGCGCAGCAGGTAGTCGGCCGCCTTGTCCCAATCACCGGCCTCGGCAAAGTGGCGCCCGATGATCGGCGCCAGCTCGTCCAGCCGGTCGCCTTCCAGCTTCTCCATGGCTTCCGCCACCCGGCGGTGCAGGCGCTGGCGCCTCAGCCCGCTGACGCTTTCCGCCAGCGTGTGCGGGACGAGGGCATGGACGAAAGTGAAACGCGGCGATGCGGCGCGCGCCTCGCGCATTTCTTCGATCAACTGGGCCCGCTCGGCCGTCTCGAGGGCTTCGATCAGCCCATCCTCATCCACATCGCATACCGCCTGCAGCAGGTCGACGTCGAACTCACGCCCCAGGATCGACGCCCTCCGTAGCACTTCCTGCGCTGCCTCCGGCAGCCGCGCCAGCCGCGCCTGGATCGCCAGGCGCACGCTCTGCGGGACACGCACCTCGCGCATGTCAGGCCGGCGCCAGTGCCCGCCGGCGCGCGTCAGCACGCCGTCCTCGATGAGCGTCTTGCACACCTCTTCGATGAAGAACGGGTTGCCTTCCGTCTCGCGGTAGATGCCGTCGAGGAACTCGGGCGTGATCTCCTCCTGGAACAGCACGCCCAACATCTCGCCGGTCTGCTCCCGCGTCAGGCGCGTCAGCTTGATACGCGTCGCCAGATGCTCGCGGTGCAGATCGACCAGCACGTCGCTCAGGGCGCGGGCTTCGTCCAGCTCCACCTCGCGGTAGGTGAGGACGATCATCAGGCGCAGGTCCGGCCGGCGGATGCGCTGCGCCAGGTAGCGGATGAGCGCCAGGCTGCCGCCATCGGCCCAGTGAGCGTCCTCGACGGCCAGCAACACCGGACCGCGTTTGGACAGCGCCGCCAGCAGCTGGATGACGCTTTCCGAGATGCGCTGCTGCTCCGCCTGCGGCTCGGCCGGCGGATTGGGCGCGACGTTGGGATGATGGGTGCGCAGCATCGGGGCGAGCGTGATCAGATCGGCCACGACGAAGCCGGGCAGCTCGAGGTCGTCCGGTTTGTGCCCGTCGAGCGCCTGCGTCAGGATCTGCGAGATGGGCGCGTAGGGCGCGCCGGCCGAGGCGAAGCACTCGCCCGTCAGGACTGCGCCTCCACCGACGGCCGCCTGCGCCGCCAGCTCGCGCGTCAGGCGCGTCTTGCCCACGCCCGGCTCGCCGCTGATGAGCAGCACCTGACTCTGACCGGCGGCCGCGCGCTGCCACAAGGTGCGAGCTTCCTGCAGCTCCCGCTCGCGCCCCACCAGCCGGCCGCGCGCGATGCGTTCGAGCAGAGGCACCTGGGCCGCGCGGCCCGGCCGGCCCGGTGTGAGGTCCATCGCTTCCAGGAGGCGGCTGAGCTCGCGCGCCGAGGCCGGGCGATCTTCCGGTCGCTTGGCCACCAGCTGCAAGATGACCCGCTCCAGATCCGCCGGGACCGCCTCATTAAAGGTAGACGGCGGCACCACCGGCGTGTACAGGTGCTGCGAGATCACCGCCAGCGGTTCATCGGCGACGAACGGCAGCCGCCCGGCGCTCAGTTCGTACAGGATGACTCCCAGGGCATACAGATCCGCCCGGCCGTCGACCGGCTGTCCCAGGGCCTGCTCCGGGGCCAGGTAGAAGACCGTGCCGGTGAAGGCGCCCTCGCTCGTGACACGCGAGGCGACCGAGAGCGCCAGGCCGAAGTCGGTCAGCTTGGCCGTGCCGTCGGGGGCGATGAGAATGTTCTCGGGCTTGAGGTCGCGGTGGACGACGCCGTGGCCGTGCGCGTGGTCGAGCGCGGCGCACACCTGGATCGCGACCCGCACCAGTTCACGGGTGGAATCGGGGGGGCGCTCGTGGAGCGAGGCGCCCTCCACCAGCTCCATGACGATGAACGGTGCGCCGTCGACCTGGCCGACGTCGTGGACGGTGACGATGTTGGGGTGATTGAGCTGCGCCGCCGCTCGGGCTTCATGAATCAGGCGCGTTCGTCCGGCCGAGCCCAGCTCCGACGGGCTGACGACCTTGACCGCCACGTCGCGCTCGAGCGCCTGGTCGTGGGCGCGGTAGATCGTGCCCATCCCGCCGCGGCCGATCTCCGACAGCAGCCGGTAGCGGTCTTCGAGCACGGTCCCCACACCTGGAGCTTTTGCGTCGACGGCCATGGGCCCCCACCGAGCGCCCGATCCCTCTGCCGGGCGCTGGAACCATGATTCTACATTTCCCGGCGAAACAAAAGCAGAGCCACCCCTCACGGGGTGGCTCAACCTCTGAGACCGGCTCGGCTACGGGAGCAACGTGATGCGGTTCTGCGGCCCGGGAGCGACGGGCGAGTGCGTCTCGAAGTAGGCCACGAACGCATCCAGGTCGATCATTCCCGTCAGCATGTTTGTGCCTTCGGTGAAGACGCTGAATCCATCACCGCCGCCGGCCAGGTAGTTGTTGACCGTGACGCGGTAGGTGGCGGCGGGATCGACCGGGACGCCGTTCACCTTGAGATCGGTCACCTTGCTGCCGACGGGGGCCGAGGCGCTGTACGAGTAGGTCAGGCTGGCCGAAACTTGCAGGATGCGGTTGGCCACCCACTGCTGCTCGAGCACGGCCTTCAGCTGGCCCCCGGTGAGCGTCATCGTCACCAGGCTGTTGCTGAACGGCTGGACGGCGAAGGCCTCGGCGAAGGTCACTTGGCCCGGCGCCTCCCCGCCGCTGATCTGGTTGTACAGCAGGTCGACGCGAATGCCTCCAGGATTGGTGATGGCGATGACCGCCTCGCCATAACCCGGACCGGTCGCGGCGAGCTGCGCGTCGGTGATCACATCCCCCAGGGCCGACTCGCCGGCTGCGTTCTGAGTGCGCGTGATGTCCGCCGTGATCGAGCCGATGATCTGATTGGCCAACGGTGCCGACGCCGCCCGGTACTGGTCGAGCAGCGCCTTCATCGCCGCGTCCGGGACGGCGCCCAGGTAAGGAGTCTCCACAGGGATGTTCGTCGCCGTCCGTTCGATGACCTGGCCGTTGGTCCCGGCGATGGTCAGGTTGACGCTGGTCAGATAGCGTCCGTTGGAGCCGGCGCTGGTGACCAGGATCGGATCGAAGTTCTTCTTCACCGCGACGCTGCAGTTGTAGGCGTTGTGCGTGTGCCCGGTAATCACCACGTCGACCTCGGGATCGAGGCCCTGGATCACGTTGGCGAAGAACGGATCCGAGGCGTTGCAGGCGTTGGGGTTCGCCGCCGGCCCGGCTCCGTCGTGCAGGATGACAACGATCGCCTTCAGCCCCTCGGCGTCCTTGAGCTGCTTGACGTAGTGATTGATGACCTCCACTTCCGACTGGAATTCCAGGCCCGCCACGGACGAGGACACGACGATGGTGGGCGTGGTCTCCAATGCGATGCCGATGAAGCCCACCTTCACCCCGTCGAATTCGCGCACTGCGGTCGCCGGGAAGAGGGTCTCCCCGGTGTCCAGCCGGATGACGTTGGCGGCCAGGTAGTCGAACTCGGCCCCCGTGAAGGCAGGCACGCCTTCGTAGCAGCCGTCCAGGATATGACAGCCGCCCACGTCCAGGCGGAGCAGCTCACCCCAACCCTCGTCGTACTCGTGATTGCCGGTGTTGCTGAGATCCCACCCCATCAGATTGAAGGCCATGACGGTCGGCTCGTCATGGAAGAGCGCCGATAGCAACGGCGTAGCGCCCACCATGTCGCCGGCCGAAACCTTGACCGTGTTCGGGTTCAAGGCGGCGTTGGAGTTGACGAAGTTGGCCAGGTACTCCGCCCCGCCGCGGTAGTACCAGCGTGTCTGGTCGGTTGTGTTGCCGGGCTTCGTCAGACTCGGATCGAGAGCCCCATGGAAATCGTTGACCGCCAGAATCTGCACCTCGACCGACTCCGGCTTGTCGGCGGCCGCAGACGGCGCCATCGCCAGCAGGAGCACCAGCACCGACACCATACTCAGAACCCGCATCCATCTGCGTGACGCGTGCACTTTGAGCCTCCCTCCTGAAAACTCGAGACGTCGTGAAACCGGCCCCCCCGGTCAGGCTATCGGCCTGCCTCCTTTCTTGGGTATCAGGGCCGCTTGCCGGTTCGATGCGGCGGGCACACGCCACGCCTTGCCGGCCAGGGCTCCCCCGGATGAGCGCTACCGACCCGCCTGCACCCCGTCGACGGAAAGGACCACTTTCCGTCGTTCAGCGTCGACCTGGCACGCGCGACCATCCAGCAACGCGGATGGCCGCTGAGGACTATCCAATGAGCCTGGTTGTCGATCGGTGGCATTTCGATTCTAGGACAGTTTCCGCGGCCGTCAAGCAGACGGCCTCAGCGATGCCGCTGAGAAGCACGAAGACTAGTCCAAATCACTCCACCACGGCCAATTAAGGGCGCAAGCCCTTGCCTGTCCCCGTGCCCTCTAATTTGGCTTGGCCTCGCGACCATAAGGGCCGCGAGCTTCGCGGTCGCACGGTGGTCTGCGATTGAATCGTTGAGGCCCTCGCCAACCATGCCGAGCGCAGGTCGCCGAACGGACGCAAGACTCTTCCTCGCCGCGGC
>DASSGB010000205.1:0-4759 GCA_035693825.1 Anaerolineales bacterium | reverse complement strand
CTCGATTTGCATCTCGGTCGAAGCCCCGATAAGCCTGGAGGGTGCACCCTGGGGGCTCAGCGCGACCGCAGCGCAGGGATCGAGCTCGGATGCCGACAACCAGACCGCGATACCAGAACAACCCGAGGAACCGACCGCCAGCGGCCGCCACCAGCCTTGCTGGATGACCACTGCCGCCCCTGTGGCAAAGAAGCCTACGGCCACAAGGACAAATAGTATGGAGCTAAGCCCGCGAATTGTGCCCTCCCCTGCATTGCCCAGCAGCCACGATACGCGCGGTCCGCCCCCAGGCCACCACAGACGCCAGCGGGCGTGGACGAATCCATGCGCCAGGAAGAACAAGCCAGGCAGAATACGCCACCACATGCGCCTACCTCCCGCTTCTGTCAACTCGGCACCTTCGCAGGGGTGCCGCCTCATGCCACCTTCGATGGACACCGTGGAGAAGAACGTCTATCTCGCCTCTAGGAATCAGGTTCGTGAGAAGTTCGTGGACCGAATCCTGCTTCTCACCAAGCAAGTCCGGCATCCGTGCGGATGGCCCCGCTCTCGACGTCACGGGCAAAGCTCGAGAAGAGCGCAAGGGCGAGCAGGAAGAAGGCGAGGACCAGGACGCCGAGCACCACGGCATCGCTCTCTAGGACGGAGAAGTACCCGAGCGCCGGGAGTCCCAGAAGCATCAGAAGCCAGGCCATGATGCAGCTAGCGAAGAGAATCGGCCAGGACGCCGCGAGAACCTGCCTGGCCCCACGCGGCAGCTTGGAGTGCCACCGCGTCGATGGGGAGTTCACCTTCGTCGCCGCCGCCAGAATCAGGCCAAGGACCGGCGGGCCGAATCCCCCGCCGACGAGCAACAGAGGGATCGACAGCGCGGCGATGATCAGAGCGCTGTCTGGCCTGCCCACGAACCTAAGCATCCAGACCAACAATGCCAGCGACAGCAGCATCGTCAGCACGCCCGACACCAGGAGGTTCGGAATAAGCGTCATCGCCGGTTCACCGGCTAAGGAGCGATAGAACTCCGAGTGCGGCCATGACTCGATCACCAGTCCCCCGGGTGCCACGTTGCCCTGCAGCGCTTCGCCGAGCCCGTGCTCGAAGCCAGCCATCGCCATGATCGCGCCCATTCCGGCCAGCGTGATCTGCCTGGCGCTACGCACGGTGCCCCCCCTCTCCCGAGCCATGCCATCCGGTGTGGGTACCGGGATGCCTGCTACGGACGCCGCAGGCGGCCCTTGAACGTCGCGCCGAACTCGTGGGCTGTCTCCTGGGCGTTGACGATGACGTCGTCGCCCTCGAAGCGCATCCGGAACGTGTAGTGATCATTGCTGGTGATCCCTGCGTACTCCCAGACGAATGTCCGCGCATCGGCCCAGTATCCCCGCAGGCCCAGCGGAGCGCCATAGGCCCCTTTGGACATGCGATAGACGCCGTCCAGACCGACCGGCCAGCGCTCGGAACGCGAACTCTCGGGCAGCGTCACGTACGCGATGGCCGTGGCCGAGGCATCGAAATCCACCCGCAAAGCTTTCATCAGTGGATTGGGCTCAAAGACGAAGGTCTTGCCCGAGATAACCCTGGCGATCTGCGGCAGCGGCGCCACCGCCCTGGGGGCCGGCGCCTGGGCAACGGTGCGCACGGCCGCCTCCAGCCGGGCGACCCCCGCGGGGTTGACCGGCAGCGGTTTGCTCACGTCGCCGATGGCCTGGACCAGCAGAGGGGCGATCTCGTCGATGCCGAAGCCACCCCCCGTCGTCGCGATGATGACATCCAGCGACGGGACGACGATGACGTACTGCCCTCCACGACCGTCGGCACGGTACGAGCTGTACTCGCCCTTCTCTTTGGCAGTGGAGATCCACCACCCGTAGCCGTAGTCGTCGTCACCCGTGCTGATGTGCGGCTTGACCGAATCGACCACCCACCCGCTGGACACGATCTGCCTGCCGTCCCACTTCCCCCGATTGCGCCACAGGAAGCCGAGCTTGGCCATGTCGGCCGGGAGGAGGCGGATGTCGCCCCACCCGCGCGTCACGCCCTGGGGGTCGGCCGGCCAGATGACGTTCTTGATCCCGAGTGGCTCGAACAGATTCTGCCGGGCGAACTCCAGCGCCGTCATCCCCGTCGCCTGCTGCAGGATGGCGGAGAGCAGATGCGACCCGGGGCTGCAGTAGACGAACTGCGTCCCGGGCTCCCACCTCACCGGCCGGTCGAGAACGAACTGGACCCAGTCGGCCGTGGTCCACATCTCCTTGAGCGTCGCTTCGTCGCGCTCGGGCGTGCAGTCCAGACCAGAGGCCATGTTGGTCAGCTGCCTGACGGTGATCCGTTCCTTGAGGGCGTCGCGGCTGGCGATGGGACGGTCGGAGAAGAACGACACCATCGGCTGGTCGAGGCTCAACTTGCCCCGATCGGCGGCGATGCCGATGAGCGTCGTCGTGATGCTCTTGGTGACGGAGGCCACGTCATGCGGGGTCGTTCCGTCGTACGGGTAGAACGTCGCATCCACGAAGGCGTAGCCGCGGCGGATCACCAGCAGGCTATGGACCTTGATGTTCTTGTCCCGGATGGCCAGCAGCATGCCGGCCAGTCGAGCAGAGTCGAATCCCATCTCCTCAGGCGTTGCACGTTGCCAGCCCTGGGTCGGCCAGTAGGTCGGCGGCGCGAGGGGCCCGGGACCACGGAGGCGGGGCACAAGGATGAAGCCAAGCGAGATCACGAGCGCGGCTGCCACGAACCACAGCAGGGGGGCGCGCAGACGCATTGGAGCCACCTCCACGGACCACCCGCACGGTTTTCCCGGTCGGCTGTGCTGAGTCTACGCGGGGAGGCGAGAATGCGGCATCAGGCGCGCATATGATTTGGCTGAGGCAACGCTCTGGTCGCTCTCCCGGAGATAGCGGCGCAGGTTCGCCGGATCCTTCAGCGCGGGGATTGTGAGAAGGGCATCATCCCCCAGGACCGCGCGCAGATCCGCGATGTCGGCCTGCAACAGCGCCTCGGCCTCGGTGTTGTAGGCCCGCTGTAGCCGATCAGCAGTACCTTGAGCCGGCTCATCGCTTGGTTGCCCGGCTATCGGAGGACCACGCCCAGGTAGAACGGCCAGATCACGATCGCCAGGACGGCGGGCCAGAGGGTTAGCTTCGCAAACCCAATCGTGAAGAGCCATCCGATGAACCAGATGGGGCCCGCCGTATTGACGACGACCCTCGACTTTCTCTCGGATTCCATGACGTTCTCCCTTCAGCAGGGCTTCCGTCCCGAACGTACTCCCGGACCCACCATCCGACAATCGGGCGGAAGTCTGATGAGGGGAGGTCGAGAGGGACGTCTTTTCCCGTGCATCGCAACGCGCGCTTCCGCCCGATCAGCTCAGGCTGAAGGGCGGATAGCGATCGGTCACCAGCAGGAATGCGTACGCGCTAACCCGCAGGGTCCACCGGCCCACGCCCACCACAAAGTCAAAGAGGCCCCGCGGGTAGCGGCCGGTGAAGAGAATCGCGAACCAGGCTACGACGACCGCCACGATCGCGGCGAGCCACAGCACCGCGAGCACAAGGTAGTGCGGAATCGCCAGCAGCCACTTGACCAGCGGCAGCCAGCGATTGAGATCCCGCTCGACGTCGGGATAGTCGACCCCGAGATGCACCGACTGCTCCTCGACGGTCGATGGGTATCGATCCGTGAGCAAGGCGAGGTAGGCAACGACCCGCGCCTCAAAACGCGCCAGCTCCCGGGCGAAGTCGAACCACCAGCGTGGGTACAGCTGCCGGAACACGATCATCAGCATCGTCGCGAGCCAGAGGCCGGCGGAGATCCCCCCACCGCTCCTAACCACCCGGTCGCCGGTCTGCGTGACCACGGCCGCATTCCCGGTTGCGGTGAGCAGGCTCAGGATGACGCCGATCGGGATGATCCAGATCACCCGGAAGAACGTGGTCAGCCGGTCAAGCGTCTCGGGATAGTCGATCTCCAGGCGGGCGGCGTATAGCGCGGGCTGCGTGTCCATGGTGTCCTCCTCCGTCTACTTCCGTCTTGATCGTCCTAGCCTTGCGCCTTCGCCCTCCGCGCGGCGATTCGCTTCCGGGCCTGCTCGGCGACGACGTCGGCGTCGACCTTGTCGGCCATGTCCCCGAGCGCCCGCTCGAACCTGGCGTTCGCGACCGTCTCGCGCTCCCTCAGCCGCTGCGTCACGTTGTCCACGGAGACCTCGCCCGTCTTGCTGGCCTGGCGCAGCGCCGCCGCGGCGGTCTCCTTGGCCTTCGTCGTGCGCTCGATCGACTCCAGCTTCCGGAGCGTCTCGACCATCTCGGCGTGCTTCGCCCGCAGACGGCCCGACGCTTCCTCCAAGGCCGTCGAGGTCGTCGTCTCAACCGCAAGAGCGTCCTTCTTCTCGGCCAGTTTCCTCTCGAATCCGATGAGCCGGGCCTCCAGCGTCTCAGCCAAGTGGTCGTTGGAGGGATCACCGTCGTTGATGAAGAGCTCGATGTTCTCGTTCGTGGTGCTGATCTGGACCTCCAGGTCGCGGATCTCGGACTGCAGCGTCAGCAGGCGGCCCTTGGCGATGGCCGCCTCGTCGGTGATCTTGTCCCGCGCCGTCTCCAGGTCGCGGATGTGCTGCTTGATGGCGCCCGTCGAGTTCAGATCGATGGTCTTGTCCAGCAGTTCGTGCAGGTTGCCCAGAACGATCGTCCTGACCTTCTCCCCCACCGTAGCCATCTCATTTCCTCCTTGGTGTGTCTTCAGGCCTCATCACCAA
>DASSGB010000204.1:0-6340 GCA_035693825.1 Anaerolineales bacterium | reverse complement strand
AGGGACGCTTCGCGGTAGCGGAGCGGAGGGACTCATTCCCCCCACAGTCCCCCCATCGGGGGGACTGCAGGGGGGAGAAAGAAAAGGAGATAGAGTTGCAGTAGAAGTAGGGTGCGACGGGCTCTCCACAGAGCCGGAAGTGCAGGGGGAGTCTTTACTCCCCCCGCAGCCTCTCAACCCACCGCCACGCCACCGCCCCCAGCCTGCGCAGCAGATCCATCGCATCCTGGCGGTCGAGCCCGACGTTGTCCTCGAACCGCGACCAGAAGGCCTCCCACCAGCCCGGCGGCTCGTCCTTCGGCCCGTCATATTCGGTCGGGCGATCGGAAGGGCCGTCGACCACCAGGCTGCCGACATAGTCGCCGTCCTCGTACACACGGTCGATCTGCTCGGCGATGGCCTCGATGTCCGCCTCGGTCACAACGCCGTCGCTCGTCGCTTTGTAGAACTGAACCGTGACCCGGATGGGGAATCTCCGGTCGCGCTGGATGACCAGACCATCAATTTCGGTGAAGGGACCCTCGACGTCGCCGTGGCCGATGACCGCCGCTTCGACATCCGATTTCGCCGCCAATTCCTCCATAGGTGCCATCGACCCGGCCTGCGGGAGCAGATCCTCGAAAGATACCTTCTGGCGCAGCGGCACCTGGATGATGAGCACCATGTTCAGGCCCGATTCCCCGGCGGCCTCCGGCGTGTCGAGGTCCACCGGGCGCGTGGAGACGAAATCGCTCAACCGCTCGCCGGTGAACGAGGCCCGTTCGCCGTTCTGGTTGAAGAACAACCGCTGACCCCAGGACCAGCCCACCGGGAACGCGTCGCGCACGTTGTCGATGACCGTGGCGCTGGTGCCCTCGCGGGTGGCGACAATCGTCAGCACGGCAGGATCGCCCTGGTAGGACTGGTAGTTGAAGATGACCGGATTGAACTCGGCAATACCCTGTTTCGGCACCGGCAGGAAAGCCGCCTGAGCGCTGACCAGGACGTGCGTGTCGCGTCCGACGAGGAGTGAGTCTTCGCGCGAGGCCCACGAGTCGGGCTCGCTCAGATAGCGGCGGAAGTGGCGCAGGTATTCGCTGAGGCTGACGCGCTCGAGATCGTCGCCGCGTTCGTTGCCCACCAGCAGGTAGAACCTGTCGGGGTCGATGTCGGCCGTCAGATCGCTGAAGTTCGGGTAACGGATGACCGGCATGAGCGTGAGAGCGCAGTCGCGCGAGCCCTCAAGTTGATGCTGCACCTGGATGGTCAGGTCGGAGATGTTCGGCCCGACGGACGAGCCGTAGTAGCGGCCGGTGTCTTCCCACGTCAGGTTGATCAGGTCCAGGCCGTGGTTCTGGGCCAGCCGGAGCGCGTCTTCATCCCACACCATGTCGGCGGTGCGCTGGATGGCCTCGGCGTACTCCGGATCGGAAGGGCACGTCGGCCCGCGCGGCTCGGCCAAGCCGACCGGCGCCGCGGCGCCGAGCGCGCTTAGAGACATCGAGGCCAGAAGCAAGAGGGATGGGGCGTGTGTGAACATCGGGGACCTCCGCTGCGCGGAACACTTTCGGTAAAGGCGGCTCGCGAGCCGCCCCTGGTCACCGCGCTGATGCTCGGCCAGGTTGCCTGCCTACCAGCAGAGACGCCGTCCCGGACGGTGCGGTTCCCGCGATTACCCTCTTTGATCTCCCACAGGGCGACAATGCGGAGCCTTGCCATCGCAGAATGCCCTGCGTTTGCCGGAGGACCTGCGATCGACATGTGCGGCCCCCGGGTCTTCCCCGCCTCAATGAGGCCGAACGCAAGTCAACGTCGCGCGCGAGAACTGCCCCCTCATGGCCGCGCCCTCAAGCCATCGGAGGGGGGCATGGGGGGGCCAGAAAGAGAAAAGGGAGAATTGAGGCGAAAGGCCGGCTCAAACGCCCTGGCCGCGTTCCGCGGTGGGCATTGACTCATGCCGCTTGGGCCGGCGGGCCGGGCCTCAGGGCCCGGCGGCCTCCGGTGGGACGCGCAGAAACACAATCGGCCCGTTCGGATCCTCGGGGGAATAGGTCAGCGTCGCAACATCACACAAGAACGGTTGCGGGCTGGAAAGAAAGATCGTGTCGTTGCTCCCGCCGGTGGGGCGCGGGTCGAGCGTGAAGCCCATGAACACCATCTGGCTGAGGATGTCGAACTCTCCCCCCTCGAAGAGCAGGTAGTCCTCCAGCGTGCTCGGGTTGGTCTCGATGTGCCAGGCCGCCTCGCCCCAGCCCTCATACGCCACCCGGGCTTCGACCGTCGTCCCGTCACGCGTGCCCTCGCCGGCGATGCCCCACCCAAACTGCTGGCCCTCGGCCGTCCCGTCCGGCTTGAAGGTGAGCGTCATGCTGCCGAAGACTTCCGTCGGATGGACCTCGGCTCCCTCGGTCGAAAGCCCATACGCCGGCATCATGCCCACGACCGTCGGCCACAAGCCGCCCATGTGGCGAAGGTAGGAAGCGTTGCTCAGCTGCCACGTGCCGACGACGCATTCGTCGCAGCCGATCTCCTCGTCGACCTCTTCGCCCAGCGTCGCCAGGGTCAGCACGACCGGATCGGTTCCTGGTGGAACGGCGCCCGTCACCAGCAGGACATACTCGGGCTCGCCGCAGGCTGTGTTGAGGTCCGTTGGGACCTGGCCCCAGGCGCCCACCGCGCTCGCGGCGCGGGCGCCGACTTTCCCCGTGCCCTCGATCGTCGGGTTGTTTCGGAACCGGGCATTCTCGGCAAAGCGCATCCGGTAGTGCTTGAGTTGGAACGGCCCGACGGCGGAGAAGTAACCTTCTCCCTCTCCGATGCCGAAGGACGCCAGTGCCCCTTCGCCTGGCTCGAGCGGCAACGTGCCGCCGCCGTAGTCCTGCAGCTGTCGGTCCAGATAGGCGCGGCCGAACTCGTGAAAGGCATCTTCGATCCCCGACAGGCCGGCCAGGGCGGTCTGCTGATCCTCCAGCCCGCCGGCCTCCGGCATGGCGCGCAGGACCTGGATGACCCCGTCCGGCCCAAGTCCGTTTTGCACGGCCAGGTATTGAAAGAAGGGGTAGGCGTGATACGAGAGTGTCAGCAGCGAGTGCCTTGTCGAACGATTGCGAAATCCCTCGAGGTACTGGAATTCGTTGTTGGCTCCCGGGTAGATCACTGCGCCGAAGAACTCGGCCGAACCCTCGACCCACCACTCGGTGGCGGCGCGGGCCGGTCCGCTCTCTTCCTCGCTCAGGTTGGTGTACTGGTAGCAGTGGAACAGTTCGTGGGCGATCGTCTGCTGGAAAGCACCCTCCCCGCCTGCAAGGGCCAGATCGACGGCGGCCGGGAAGACACCCACGAGACAACGATTTCCCTCCGGCGCGGTGATGGCGGCGGCGTAGACATCCGGATCCCGGTAGGGGAGGCCGGTGTCCGGGTCTCGTTCCACCTCTCCGGTGCGGCTATCGAAGGCGAGTGACTCCAGCTCCGTGAAGACGATGTCGGTGGAGAACACCGGTTCGGGGCCATAGCCGTTATAGGCACCGATGGAAGCCTCGAGCGCCTCGAAGGCCGGGGCCAGCAGCCCGCGTCGCTCGTCCCCTTCCGCCCAGTACGACGGATAGTAGACGCGGTATGTCCGGCCGCCCACGGCCAATTCCTCGAACTCGAGGCATCGAACTGGAAAGGGCAGGCTGAACCCGGAGGCCCAGAGCTCCTGGCAGTCGACCCGCGAGGGTCGCGGCGCAGGCGCCGCCATCCCGGACGCGGGCCTGGAACTCGCCGCCGGTTGCGAAAGCCGCTCGAGCGTCTCGCGTGAGGGGAGCAGAATCGCCAGCAAACGCTCGATCTCCTCCCGATCGGCTTCGTCCAACTCGCCCTTCGCCAGACCTGCCTGGGCGAGACGGATCACTCCGGTTCCTTCACCGTTTAGAAGCGGTGCCCCATCGAAGGCCTCGGTATGCGAGAGCTCACCCACCAGGTAGCGCAAGCCGCGGATGAGGCCCTCCGCCTCCGACCACTGGCCGGCCTCCGCCCCTGCCAACACCGCCTCCGACAGTGACAATGCGATCGGCGCTACAGCCTCCGCGGTCGCCGTCGGCGACGACGCCAACGGCGTCAGGCCCGGCCCCGGTGTGGGAGAGGCCCCACCGCAAGCCGCACTGGTCAGCGCGAAGAGAATCAGGCCGGGAAGAATCCGCGTGCGTGACACGATCGTGCCCCTCCAAGGAAGTTGAGTTTGGATGATGCGAGCGCGCCGGACCTCACCGCCCGGCGCGGACGTTATCTTATCCCAACTCGTTCACCGGACCAGCAGGACCGGAGTCTCATGCCGTAGACCAAAGACGGGGCGACGGCGGAAAAGGTTGGAGTTGTGATTCGGTTTCCGGCGGTCACGATCTTCCGCGCGCCTGCTTTGACCTGGTGAAAGCAGCCCCGGTCCCGGGGGCTGCTTTCCGTCTTTCAGATTCGGGTCACACTAGCGGCGAGGAAGACGACTGCGGCCCGGGCGATTGCCCGAGGGTCGGCCCGAGCCAGCCCGGGGGCGAGCCGCGCCCGGCCGATGGCCGTTTCCATTCGATGATCGCCTTGAGGCCGTTGGGCCATGGCCGTTGTTGGGACGGCTCTCGGGATTGAAGTCGCCGTAGTTGAATTGTTCCAACCGGCGGCGTTCGATGGGTTGACCGAGCACGCGCTCGATCTGACGCACGATCGGCTCGTCCTCCGGCTGCGCCAGGGTCAGTGCCTCGCCGGTCTGGTCGACCCGGCCGGTGCGCCCGACGCGGTGAGTGTAGGCGTCGGCCGTGTCCGGCACGTCGTAGTTGATCACGTGGGCGATGCCGGCCACGTCGATGCCGCGCGAGGCGACGTCCGTGGCCACCAGGATGTCGTAGCGGTTGCCGCGGAATCCGTCGATCGCCGCCTGGCGCCGGTTCTGGGTCATGTTGCCCTGCAGCGCTTCGACGCGATAGCCCTGCTTGTCCAGGTCGCGCGCCAGCGTCCGCGCCCGATGCTTGGTGCGGGTGAAGATCAAGGCCCGCCCTCCGGTCCGACGCTTCAGCATGGCCAGCAGCAGCGATTTCTTCAACCCGCCGGACACCGGATACAGCGCATGCGAAATCGACTTGGGCGGGGCGGTCAGGCCGATCTGAACGGTGACCGGATCGTGCAGAATGCCGTCGGCCAGGAGGCGGATCTCGTCGGGCATCGTGGCCGAAAAGAACAGCGTCTGCCGCTGAGTCGGCACCAGTTTGAGGATGCGCTTGATGTCCGGCAGGAAGCCCATGTCGCACATGCGGTCGGCCTCGTCCAGCACCAGCACTTCGACCTTCGACAGGTCGAGGCTGCGCTCGCCGGCCAGGTCGAGCAGGCGGCCGGGGCAGGCGACGACGATGTCGGCGCCGCGGCGCAGCGCGTCCAGCTGCGGTTTCTTGCCGACCCCGCCGTAGATCGCCGCGCTGCGAACGCCGGTGCGCTTGCCGTAGACGCGCGCCGCCTGGTGGATCTGCTCGGCCAGTTCGCGGGTCGGCGCCAGAATCAGCGCTCTGACACCACGGCCTGGATGCGCGAGCAGGCGTTGCAGGATCGGCAGCATGAAGGCCGCCGTCTTGCCGGTGCCGGTCTGGGCGATGCCCAGCAGATCACGCCCGGCCAGGATCGGTGGAATGGACTGCAGTTGGATGGGGGTGGGCTGGGTGTAGCCCGCCGATTGGATGCCGGCGCGCACGCGGGCATCCAGAGAAAACGATTCGAAACTCACTGAAAGCACTCCTTGGCTGCGGCGCTTCGCCGTCCCCGCAGGGGGAATGTAGAGCCAAGTCGCACCCTCAGCCCACATCAACAAGAATTGGCACCTCTACGGTGCCAATCATAGAGAAACACGGACCCGGACCCAATGTCCGGGATGACTTGCCTTCATTGTACTCTATTCCGCCCTCGTCTGCCAGCCGGGACACCGACAATCGCCGGCCCCTTTCGGGGCCGGCGATTGTCTTCGAGCGAACCTCATCCTGAGAAGGTTGGCGAGCCGCTACTGCGGACGATGGTAGAGCTTGAAGGACCCTTCTTCGTTGATTCCCCCGACGCTCCGATCCCAAGCCAGCTCGGCGAACAATTCACCGCCGGCGACGTCCCACCCGGTGGCGAGGAAGGAGAAGCCCAGCATGCTGACGGGGTTGGCCATATTGAGCCCGCTCTCGGCTCCGCTTTCGGCCATGTAGATTTCCTCGATGTGCGTCCCCAAGAAGAAGGTATGCCACTGTCCCATGACGAGCCCCTGCCCCATGATGGTCGCCTGGGGGCAGGTGACGTTTGCGATCTCGGTCGTCTGGCCCGGATCGTATCGCAGGAGAATGTCCTCGACCTGGCCGACCTCATCGGC
>DASSGB010000203.1:0-2330 GCA_035693825.1 Anaerolineales bacterium | reverse complement strand
CTACAACCAGATCGTCAAGGGCGGGGGGCACGGCGATTACCGCCCGATCGTCCTGGCGCCGGCCACGGTCCAGGAGCTGATCGACCTCACCTACGAGGCCTTCGATCTTGCCGAAAAGTACCGCTGGATTGTGGTGGTGCTGACGGATGGAAATCTCGGCCAGATGATGGAGCCGGCAGAGCTGCCTCCCATGCGCCCGGTGCGAAAGCAGGAGGAACGGCCGGCGTGGGCCCTGACCGGGGCGCGCGGGCGAAAGCCCAACATCATTTCTTCGATCTACATCGATCCGGTCAAAGAAGAAATCTTCAATCGCAAACTGCAAGAAAAGATGCGCCAGATCGAAGCCGACATGGTTCGCTCCGTTCAGCTTCGGCTGGAGGACGCCGAGATCGGTGTGGTGGCCTTCGGAACCGCGGGACGAATCGCGTTTTCGGCGATCCAGGCAGCCCGCGCCGAAGGCATCCGCGTCGGATTGCTGCGTCCGATTTCGCTGTATCCGTTTCCCTACGACGAAGTTCGCAAGATGGCCGAGCGCGTGAAATCGATCCTGGTGGTCGAGATGAACGCCGGCCAGATGATCGAAGACGTCCGGCTGGGGGCTCTCGGACGCGTGCCGGTGCACTTCTACGGCCGGATGGGCGGTATGACCCCCATGCCGGACGAAGTGCTGGACGAGATTCGCAAGCTGCATGCCGGATTGAAGATCCCGGCCTGAGTCGAGGCGGAGGAGCCTTCCCTATGGACCTGGTCGAGCAGGCCGTCTACACCCGTCCGGACAGCCTCCAACACATCCACACGCACTACTGCCCCGGCTGCACCCACGGCATCGCGCATCGACTGGTGGCCGAAGTGCTGGACGAGATGGGCGTGCGCGAGGAAACCATCGGCGTCGCGCCCGTCGGATGTTCCGTGTTCGCGTACAACTACTTCAACCTGGATTTCGCCGAGGCGGCTCACGGCCGGGCCCCGGCCATGGCCACCGGCCTCAAGCGCGTCAGCCCCGACAAGATCGTTTTCACCTATCAGGGCGACGGCGACCTGGCCTCCATCGGTGCGGCTGAGATCCTGCATGTGGCCGGGCGCGGGGAGAACATCACCGTGGTCTTCATCAACAACGCCATCTACGGCATGACCGGCGGCCAGATGGCGCCCACGACTCTTCCGGGGCAGCGCACGACGTCCACGCCCTTGGGTCGCGACGTCGAGATTCACGGCTTCCCAATGAGGATGTGCGAGGTCCTGTCGCAGATGGACGGCGCCGCCTATATTGTGCGCCGCAGCCTGCACGACGTGGCCAACATTCGCAAGGCGAAGAAAGCGCTGCGGCAGGCGTTCGAGGTCCAGCGCAAGGGTATGGGCTTTTCGATGGTGGAACTGCTGTCGAGCTGCCCGACCAACTGGGGCATCGCCCCCCAGGACGCCCTGACCTTCATCGAGGATCATATGATCCCGGCGTTTCCATTGGGCGACTACAAAGTCCACTCATCCATCACCGAGGCAGGCTGACGATGCAGGCGGAAGTCGTTCTTTCCGGCTTTGGAGGGCAAGGGGCGCTCTTCGCCGGACAGGTGTTGGCCTTCACCGCCCTTGAGGCGGGCAAGCACGTGACCTGGATCCCATCGTACGGGCCCGAGATGCGGGGTGGAACGGCTCACTGCACGGTGATCGTCAGCGACGAACAAATCGGCTCGCCGATCGTCCGAAATCCGTCGGCGGCCATCGTGCTGAATATCCCCTCCCTCGAACGTTATGAGCCGCTGGTGAGGGCCGGCGGTGTGCTGGTGGTCAATGCCTCGCTGGTTGACCGCGCCCCGCAGCGTGCCGACGTGCGAAGCCTGATGATTCCCGCCACCGAGACGGCCGAGTCCCTGGGTGAAAAACGCATGGCCAACATGGTTCTGCTCGGCGCCTACCTCCAGGCCGAGCCGATCTTCAGCCTCGAGGCGGTTGGGACGGCCCTGGCGAATCACATCGCCGAGCACAGGCGCAAGTCGGTGCCGGCCAATCTCGAGGCCCTTCGCCGCGGGGCGGCGATGGCGCAGCAGCAGCTGGTCGCGGCGTAAGACGGTCCAGCCCCCAGCCAAGGAAGCTGAGCGCGCGCGAATCTTGTAGGGGCGAAGCACCGTTCGTGCCGCGAAGCCCGGCGGCACGCCGGCCGTCTCGCCCCGGCGGGCCCATGCCCTCCGATCGGATCATGGGGCTCACGGACCGCCTGCACCTGCGCTCCGCTCGGTGCGGCGCAGGCGAACGGGGTGCGAGACGGCATGCTTCGCCCCTACACCGAACGGAAGGGCTTCCCGCCCCTACTACAGGAACTTCAGTTCGTGGGC
>DASSGB010000202.1:0-2631 GCA_035693825.1 Anaerolineales bacterium | reverse complement strand
TAGGCGAAAAGTGGACAGTGGCCGGTGGTCAGTAGCCAGCACTGACCACCGGCTGGATCAACACGTCCCATCCTTCAAACCCAAACCCGTTTTGGCGGACGGCCCCTTGCTCACCCAAGGGCCGTCCGCCAAAACGGGTTTGGGGTCTCCCGAAAGGATAAGGGGCGGCTCACGAGCCGCCCCTTCCGTTTCTTTGACTGTTCGCTTGTGGTCATGGCCGACTACAGGTCACTGACCACTCACCACCCACCACTGACCACTGTTCCTAGGCCGCGGTCGGCTGCGGCATCGGTAGCGGCGTCCCGCTGACCTTGGGCTCGACGGAGATCTCGAACAGCCGGGTGAACTCGTCGCCGTCGATGGTCTCGACTTCGATCAGTTTCTTGGCGATACGATCCAGCTGCGGCCGATACTGCATCAAGATTTCCTTCGTCCGGCCGTAGGCCTCGTCCACCAGGCGGCGCACGGCGCTATCGATCCGCTCGGCCACCGTCTCCGAGTAATCTCGCTGCTCGGAGATCTCGCGGCCGAGGAAGATCAGCTCTTCCTTCTGCCCGTAGACCAGCGGCCCGAGCTCCTGACTCATGCCCAGGCGTGTCACCATGGTGCGGGCCAGCTTGGTGACCCGCTCGAGGTCCTGGGATGCGCCCGAGGTGATGTCGTCGAAGGCGATCTCTTCGGCCGCCCGCCCGCCCAGCAGGGAGGCCATCTCCGCCTTGAGTTTGTTGCTCGACATGAGGATGCGGTCGTCCTCGGGCAAGGCCATGGTGAAACCGCCCATCATGCCGCGGGCGATGATGCTGACCTTGTGCACCGGGTCGGCGTCGGGAATGACGTGTGTGACGATGGCGTGGCCGGCTTCGTGATAGGCGACGATGCGTTTCTCTTCTTCCGAGATCAGGCGGCTCTTTCGCTCCGGGCCGGCGATGACGCGCTCGATCGCCTCCTGGAACTCACTCTGGCCGATGCTCTTCTTGTCCCGGCGCGCCGCCAGGATGGCCGCCTCGTTCACCAGATTCTCGAGGTCGGCGCCGACGAATCCCGGCGTGACCTTGGCCACCCGGTCGAGCTTGACCTCGGGATCGATGGGTTTGCCTTTGATGTGCACGCGCAGGATCTGCTCGCGCCCGCGCATGTCCGGGCGATCGAGAATGACGCGACGATCGAAGCGGCCCGGGCGCAGCAGGGCTGGATCGAGCACGTCGGGCCGGTTGGTGGCGGCCATGATGATGACGTTGGTGTCGGTGTTGAAGCCGTCCATTTCGACCAGGAGCTGGTTGAGCGTTTGTTCGCGCTCGTCGTGGCTTCCACCCAGGCCGGCGCCGCGCTGTCGTCCCACGGCGTCGATCTCATCCACGAAGACGATGCACGGAGAATGGCGCTTGGCCTGATCGAACAGGTCGCGCACCCGGCTGGCGCCCACCCCGACGAACATCTCGACGAACTCCGAACCCGAGATCGAGAAGAAAGGCACCCCGGCCTCGCCGGACACGGCTTTCGCCAGCAGGGTCTTCCCCGTCCCAGGCTGGCCGATGAGCAGCACGCCCTTGGGGATGCGCGCGCCGAGAGCGATGAACTTTTCGGGCTCCTTGAGAAACTCAACCACCTCGCGGAGTTCCTCTTTCGCCTCGTCCACTCCGGCGACGTCGACGAACGTCACCGTGGGTTGGTCGCCGGTGAACATACGCGCCCGGCTCTTGCCGAAGGAAAGGGCCTGATTGTTCGTGCCTTGCGCCTGGCGCAACATCAAGAAGATCAAGCCGACGACCAGCAGGCCCGGCAGCAGGTACGTCACCAGGCTGATGACCGTGTTCCAGTCGCTGGGAGGCTTGTTTTCCCAGATGATCCGGTCCGAGGCCAGGCTGGCCGGCTGGACGCCGAGGTTGATGAGTTGAGTGATGGCGTCGGTGTCGGGCTCCTTGCGTGTGTACTTGACCGAGCCGTCGCGGAACTCGACTTCGAGCTCGTTCTCGTCCACAAGCACGGACTTGACTTCGCCATTCTTGACGGCGTCGGCGAATTCATTGAAGCTGATCCTGGGCGGCTGGCCCTGCGACGAGCGGAACTGCAGCACGAGGGCCGCGACAATCACCAGGAGAATGATCAGAACGATCGTGTTACGTCCCCGAGGCGAACTCACCCAAACCTCCCACATGGCCGGCTGCGTTTCGTGCTGAGCCGCCGGCGCGGGGGATTATACCGCACTGGAATGGACGTTCGAGGCGCCGCCAACATTAGAGGCTAGTGAGCGGATGACGAGGCTCTGACTGATGATGGATGACTGACGACTGACGACTATCTCAACGGGCAACTCGGGTACAGCAAGCAGGCCCACAGCCACACAGGCACAAGCCCTCCGACCGCCAGAAATGCAAGCAGACCCAGGGCGACGGCGACCCAGTCGACGCCGTCGAGGGGCCGTGGCATGGTCGAGGTATGCGCCTCGGGATCGGAACGGGGCAGGGCGGAGTCGGGCGGAACGGTGGGCTCGACGCGCGGCGGGCCGGCGACGAACGTCGTGAGGACTCGCGCCAGCTGGTCCGCCGTGCGATACCGGGCGGAGGGCTCCTTGGACAAGACCTTGAGGATGATCTGCTCCAAGATCGGCGGGACGGCAGGATTGATGCGGCT
>DASSGB010000201.1:0-19714 GCA_035693825.1 Anaerolineales bacterium | reverse complement strand
CCACCCGGCGGTGTTATCCAACGGCGGCTACGATCCGGCGCAGTTCAGCGGCTACGCCTTCGGCATG
This sequence comes from Anaerolineales bacterium, assembly GCA_035693825.1. Classification (GTDB taxonomy): domain Bacteria; phylum Chloroflexota; class Anaerolineae; order Anaerolineales; family E44-bin32; genus MGOM01. The sequence continues at coordinate 19,647 of DASSGB010000201.1, read as the reverse complement.
GGCCCCGAACGCATCTGCATGCTGCAGCGGCGCATCGACGACATCCGGTACTTCTGGGCGAATGATATGAGGTTTTTGGAGCAGTTCTGAGACACGTGATCCGTGATTCGTGATTGGCCAAGCCAAGGGGGATTGAAAATGGCGAAGGGATTCGAAGAACTAGATGTGTGGAAAGCCGCGATGAATCTGGCTGTTCTCGTACATCGGAAAGTATTGCCGTGCCTTCCCGAGCAGGAGCGCTGCGCGCTGGGGCGCCAGCTGCGCAGGTCCGTGCAAAGCGTGCCCGCTAACATCGCCGAAGCTCACGGGCGGCATCATTATCAGGATGCCGGCCGGTTCTGCTATGTCGCCCGAGGATCCCTGGAGGAGAGTCTCAGTCAACTTAGTCTCGCGCACAGGCTTCAATACCCTCCGGACGAGCTGTTCGCAGAATGTCAGCTTCTCGGCCGGAAGACTCTGGCACTGTTGAATGGTTACATCAGGTATTTGCATCAAGCTCATCGCAGAGCCAGCCCTGCAGAGCAGAAGACGCCGAATCACTAATCACCTATCACTTATCTCAACCACCGGAGATCTACCATGACCCATCAACCTGATTCCCCCACCGACCTCGCTTCCGAATTCCGGCGCCTGGGAGAGAACCTGAAAGAAGCCCTGCGCGCGGGCTGGGACAGCGAGGAGCGCCGCCGGCTCGAACACGATATCGAAAGCGGTCTCGGCGCCGCGGCCGACGCCATTCGGGGCGCGGCCAGGGACTTCTCCGACACTCCCGCCGGGCAGCGGATCCGCGACGAGCTGCGCGAGCTGGGCCAGCGCGCCCGCTCCGGAGAGCTGGAGGCGCGGGTCCGCCAGGACATCGTGAGCGCCCTGCAGGCCATCAACCGCGAATTAGAGCGGGCGGCTTCCGCCTGGCGCAGCGACCGGACCGAGCGGCCTGGTCCCGCGCCTGGGTCGAACGGACCCAAAGGGTGAGCCGATGTTGATCCCACTGTCCTGGCTGCGCGAATTCGTCGATGTCGACCTGCCTCCGGCCGAGTTGGCCCATCGGCTGACCCTGGCCGGCCTCGAAGTCGAGGCCCTGCGTTACGTCGGGCTGGCCTTCGATCCTCAGGCCTCCGGCCTGGCGTCGCACGCCAAGGTCACCGGCCTGGCCTGGGATCCGGACAAGATCGTCGTGGGGGCGATCCGGGAGGTCATGCCCCATCCCAACGCAGACCGGCTTGTCTTGTGTCGTCTGGAGGACGGGCAGCAGGAGCACGTGGTCCTCACCGGTGCGCCGAATCTCTTCCCTTACAAAGGTAAGGGGCCCCTGGAGACTCCGGTCAAGGTCGCCTACGCCCGTGAGGGAGCCCGGATCTACGACGGGCACCAGCCGGGTCAAAACGTGATGACGCTGCGGCGAGCCAAGATTCGCGGGGTCGAGTCGTATTCGATGGCCTGCTCCGAGAAGGAGCTCGGCATCTCGGACGACCATGAGGGCGTGATCGTCCTGGATGACGACGCACCCGTCGGCCGCCCGCTGGCGGAGTATATGGGGGATGTGGTCTTCGATATCGCGCTCACGCCGAACATGGCGCGCAATGCGTGCGTCGTGGGGGTGGCGCGGGAGGTGGCCGCGCTCACGGGCCAGACCCTGCGGCTGGCCGAGGCCGGCGGCCAGTGGAAGGGAAAGTCCTTGAAAGGCCGCGTCCGCCTGGAGATTCGCCAGCCGGAGCTGAATCCGCGTTTCGTCCTCGGTCTGATCGAGGGCGTGGGCATGGGGCCGAGTCCGTACCCCATTCAACTACGGCTGCGCCTGGCGGGCATGCGCCCGATCAACAATATCGTCGACGCCACCAACTACGTGATGCTCGAGGTGGGCCAGCCCCTGCACGCCTTCGACTTCGATGCCCTGGTGAAGCGGGCGAAAGGCGGCGTGCCCCGGATCCACACGCGCACGGCCCAGCCGGGCGAGCGCCTGACCACCCTCGACGGCGTCGAGCGGATCTTGGACGACTTCACGGTCCTCGTCTGCGATGAGGCGGGTGCGCTGTCCATCGCCGGAGTCATGGGGGGAGCCGAGACGGAGGTCGGGCCGCAGACGCGCAATGTCCTCCTGGAGGGGGCGGCGTGGGACTTCATCAACATCCGACGAACCTCGGCCGCCCAGCGATTGTCTTCGGAAGCCGCCTACCGTTTCTCGCGCGGCGTCCACCCGGCCCTGGCCGAGACGGGCGTGCGGCACGGCCTGGCGCTGATGCAGCGCCTGGCCGGTGGCGACATCGCCGCGGATCTGGTCGACGTCTACCCGCGGCCCGCGCCGGAGGTGATCGTGGATCTCGAGGCGCAGGATGTCGAACGCGCCCTCGGCCTTCGGCTGGCGGGCGATGAGGTGGCGCAGATCCTTCGCCGGCTGGAGTTCAAAGTCGAGACCAAGGGCAACGCGTTGCGCGTCACCACGCCGCCCCACCGATTGGACATCGGCACGGGCCTGACGGGCGTGGCCGACCTGGTGGAAGAGGTCGCCCGTATCTACGGCTACGACCGAATCCCGGAGTCGCTGCTGGCGGACAATCTGCCCGTTCAGCGCAACTACCCTTTGCAGGAAAGGGAGGCGGCTCTAGCGGATGTACTGGTTGGCCTGGGCCTGCAGGAGGTCATCGGCTATCGGATGACGACCCCCGAGCGCGACGCTGCCGCCGGCGAGGTCGAACTTTCGGCGGCGCGCGTGCACATCGCCAACCCGATTGCCAGCGACCGAACCGTCATGCGTCGAAGCGTGCTGTCGAGTGTGTTGGAAATCGTCGAGCGCAATCTGCGGCTGCGTAATCGTATCGCCGTCTTCGAAATCGGTCCCGTCTACCAGCCGGTCGAAGGCGCCGCGCTTCCCGAGGAGATCCCCCAACTGGTGATCGTCCTCACCGGCCCGCGGCAGCACCGCGGCTGGCAGGAAGCCGACGAAGGCCCGATGGACTTCTTCGACCTCAAGGGACTGCTGGCCCAGGTGCTGGAGGCCATGCACGTGTCGCCGGTGGACTGGAAGCCGGCCGAGCACGCCTCCTTCCACCCCGGGAAGAGCGCCGAGGTGTTCGCTGCCGGGCGCAGGCTGGGCCGTCTGGGGGAACTCCACCCGACGCTTCGAAGTCGTTATGAACTGGGAGAGGCGCCGGTGATGGCCGCCGTGCTCGATCTGCGCGCCCTGCTCGAGTCGTCTCCGGCGAACGCGCCCGTGACGGCCGTCCCGGCTTATCCTCCCGTGCTGGAGGACCTGGCCATCATCGTGAGCGAGTCGGTCGCGGCGGGAACGGTCGAGGCGGCGCTGCGCCAGGCGGGCGGAGATCTGCTGACCCGGCTGCAGCTGTTCGACGTCTATCGCGGCGATCAGATCGGGGAAGGGAAAAAGAGCCTGGCGTACTCCCTCGTCTATCAGGCTCCGGATCGCACCCTCACCGACGAAGAGATCGCCCGCGTTCGGGCGGGCGTCGTTGCCCACCTGGAGAAAGAGCTGGGGGCCAAACTGCGGAGCTAGCCGGCAGATCCGGCTTCGGCCGGGCTGGCCGAGGTCAATGCCTCCGCCCGAACCAGCGCGGCCGCCGCCAGCTGAGCGACGACCTTGAGCAGGTCGTTGTCGACCTGGGTGAACTCGCGGTCGGAGCTCTTGTTGAGGGCCTCGATGACCCCCAGCACTCGATCGCCGTCGAGCAGAGGCAGGGCGGCCAGCGAACGCGTCTGAAAATCGAAGGTCTCGTCCACCAGCGGGGAGAACTGCGGATCGGTGCGCACGTCGTGGACCACCTGCGGCTGACGGTGGGAGACCACCCAGCCGGCGATCCCCTGACCCCTGGGCAGGCGGTAGCCCGTCAACCGTTCCCGCGCCGGCCCGTGGACGACGGCGAATACCAGCTCGCCGGTATCCTCATCCACCAGCAACAGGGAACCTGCGCTGGCGCCCACGACCATCAGGACGGACCTCAGCAGGTCATCCAGCAGATCGATGATGGGCGTCTTGGGGGAGAGGCGTTCGATCAGATCCTGCAGCGCGCTGAGGGCCCGGATGGAAGAGTGCAGCAGGGCAATCTCATCGCGCAGCCCGCGGTTTTCGTCCTTGAGCCGCGCCACCTCGAGCTGCAGCATGTGCATGGGGTTGGTGTCGGATCGGAGGCCCATGCCACGACTGTAGCACAGGACCGTGGGCGACGATAGCGCCATGAAAAGGAAACGCCCCGCAGAGCGGGGCGTTCTTGGAATTGTCACGAGATGTCTAGACGACTGTAACGTCGGCAGCCTGAAGGCCCTTGGGTCCGGTCTCTACGCTGAACTCGACCTGCTGGCCTTCTTCGAGCTTGCGATAACCCTCCATTTTGATTGCGGAGTAATGGACGAAAACGTCCTCTCCGTCGTCGCGGCCAATAAAGCCATAGCCCTTGACCGCATTGAACCACTTGACCGTACCTCGGAACCGATCGGACATGACCTTCAGGCCTCCTTGAGCACGGGCCCGCAGGCGCCGCGAACGGGAAACGTAAAACCGCCTGGCCGTTGCCGGGCGGTCGCGTTGCGGCGTGCTTATCCTGCGTCGTGCACGAAGGGCATCGTATCACGCGAGCCAGGCGTCGTCAAGCGGCAGGCACCTTCCTTCCCTTTTGCCCTACCGGGGACTTGGAACTAGGTTCGCATCCCTGAGGCCGTCGGGCGAGAGCATCTCCGACCCTCACCCCTGCACCCCTCTCCCGCTCAGCGGGAGAGGGGATGGGGTGAGGGCAGGCTGAATCTCAGTCACTGGCCCCTGACCACTGCCCTTCCCGCGTGCTATGATTTGCATCAAGAATCCACCGGGCCGAATTCGACGTGAACGTCTATTTCTCATGCTCCCTGACGGGAGGCCGGCAGGACGAGGAAGTGTATGCGGCCATCGTGAGCCATCTTGTGAAGTCCGGCCACGAGGTGCCTACGGCGCACCTGGCCGAATCGACCGTGATGGACCTGGAGACGGTGGTCGAGCCGGCCGAGGTGTACGCCCGGGACATCGCCTGGATCCTGGGCTGCGACGCCCTGGTGGCGGAAGTCAGCACGCCCTCCCACGGGGTGGGCTATGAGATCGCCTACGCGCTGGCCAGGGGCAAGCCGGTTCTGTGCTGCTACCGCCGCGGGGCGCGCGTGTCGAAGATGATCACCGGCAACGATCACGAAGGGCTGGTCGTGCGCGATTACCACGACATCCCGGAGGCCCTCGATCTGGTCGACACCTTCCTGGCGGGAGTGGCGCGGTAGGCGGTCGCCGCCGCGCCGACGCACGAGGAGGTTGACATGTCCACGTCGACACCTGCGCTGCTCCAGCACCTTCACTGGCTGGGTCACGACAGTTATCGCATCGACCGCCCCATCGTCACCTACATCGATCCGTGGAATCTGCCGCCGGGCAGTCCCAAAGCGGATCTGATTCTCGTCAGCCATCATCATTACGACCACTGCTCGCCGGAAGACGTCGAGAACATCCGCCGCGAAACGACGCTGGTGGTGGGAAACGCCTCGGCCGCGGCGAAACTCAAGTCGCCGGTGCGCGTCCTGAGCGTCGGCAAAGAGATGGATGTGGCGGGTGTTCGGGTGCGAGGTGTGCCGGCCTACAACGTCAACAAGAAGTTCCATCCCAAGGAAGAAGGCCATCTCGGCTTCGTCCTGGAAATCGCCGGTGAGCGGCTGTACTTCGCCGGAGACACGGATGCGATCCCGGAGATGGAAACCATCACCTGCGACGTCGCGCTGCTGCCCGTGAGCGGCACCTACACCATGACCGCCGAGGAGGCCGCCGGCGCGGCCGGGAAGATCCGTCCGAAAGTTGCGGTGCCGATGCACTACGGTGCGGGTGTAGCAGGCACGGCCGAGGACGCTGAAACCTTCCGGCGGCTGAGCCCCGTGCCGGTGGTGATCTTGAAGGCGGAAGGCGCGTCCTAGGCCGCGCCCTTCCGCAAGCCCTCAGGAGATCCAATGACCGAACGGATCCAGAAGACGTTGCGGATCGCGGGCTTCGTTCTATCCCAGATTCTCAACGTGCCCTTTATCGCCGGAGCGGCCATCACGCTGCTGCTCTTCAGCCTGCGACCCGAAGTGCCTCAGCGCCTTCTGGGATGGGGCGTGTCCCTCACGTTCTTGACGGTTGTGCCGGCGATGAGTCTGTTCTTCTACATCCCCAGACGCAACGAGCCCTGGGCCTCGACCGAACGCCGGCAGCGGGTGATGAGCTTCGTCTTCATGGCCGTCAGCTATCCGGTCGGCTTCGCCGTGCTCAAGGTGATCCGGGCCCCACAGGTGTTCGAGGCGGTGCTGCTGACGTATGTCGTGGTCGTGCTGGGCCTGATCCTGGTCAACCTCTTCTTCAAGGCCAGCGGACATGCCGCCGGTGTGGCCGGCCCCGTCAGCGCGCTGATTTACCTGTATGGCCTGATCGCCACGCCGCTGATCGCGCTGATCCCCCTGACGATGTGGGCCCGCGTCCGCGCCCGGGGCCATACCCTGTCGCAAACCATCGTCGGAGCCTTGCTTTCCGCCGCCATCACCGTCGCCGTGCTGGTGCTGTACGGCTTTCGGTTAGGTGAGTTCTATTGAGATGTCTCTGCCCCTCTCCCGCGCAGCGGGAGAGGGGCAGAGGTGAGGGCCCATCGCGCAAATGCGCCGGCCGTCCTGAGCCTGTCGAAGGACGGCCGGTTCGGTTGGGAGGCAGTGAACTCAGGCGAGCTCGATCCGCTCGAGGTCCGGGAAGAATTGGCGCACGGTCCCGGCCACCCAGCCTTGCAGCGTGGTGGAGGACAGATGGCATCCCTGGCACGCTCCGCCCATCTGGACCCGCAGGATCTTTCCGTCGAAATCGACGAGGCGCACCCAGCCGCCGTGGTACTGCTCGATGTACGACGATAGATGCTCGAGCAAGGCGCGCATCTGTTCGCGCGCAGGGATGTCGGTCTTGTGGCTGTGGTTAGCGGCGGCCATGAGGACGGCGAGCCTCACATCTCGCAGGAGGGTTGCAGGTTCTTTCGCAGCATGTCGATGACGTGTTCATGCGTGTTGCGCAGTCGCTCGGCGATCACTTCCGCCAGCCTTTCGAGCAGGACGACGCCCGTCTCCGGATTGGTCTCGCACAGCCGGCGCAGCACCGCCCCGCGGATGCTGAGGGTGCTGGAGGCCTCGAGGCCCACGGCCGAGGAAGTATACGCCCGCCGGCCGAGAGCCGAGGACCAACCGAAGACCCCTCCCGGCCCGATGTCCGCCACGGGCAGCACATCTCCGTCGTAGGGCTTGTAGCGGATGCCCACCTTGCCGGAGACCACCAGGTACAGCCGGTCGGCATGCTCGCCCTGGTTGAAGAACACATAGCCCGCCGGGCGTTCCTCCGCCTGGAAGCGCGTGCTCAAGAGATCAATCTCGGCCTTCTTCAGGCCGGCGAAGAATGGAAGGGATTGGAGAGTGTCTGCAGCTAACAAGGCGAGGACCCGGAACCAGGATAATTCAGTCTAGGTTCCGGAATCCCGCCTCAGCAGTATCATCCGTCCCTGTCCAGACGACAACCGTCACCCGCTTCGGGAAGCCCGACACGTTTGTGACTTCCGGCACGCACCCCTTGACGGGCGAAGAGCATCAGGTATACTGTTCCGCAACAGGCGGACGTCTGGGTGCCCCCCTCACCTAGATGTCTGCCTGTGCTTTTTCCTGCCCTCACTCTGAGGCGAGCGCCCGCCCCAGCCGGTCGATTTCCTCAAGGGTGTTGTAGTGCACCAGCCCGACTCGCACCAGACCGCCCCGCGATTCAATCCCCAGGCGTTCAGTGACGGCCAGGGCGTAGAAGTTGCCATCCCAGACGGAGATGTCCGCTGCCGCCAGATGCTCCGCTACGGCCCGTGGGGCCACACCGTCACGCGTGAAAGACACCGTCGGGACGCGTTCGCTGATCCGCGCCCGGTCCGTCAGTCCCCAGATGTGCGCTCCCGGGATCCCTTCCAGGCAGTCGATCAAGGCCCGTGTTAGAGACGCCTCGTAGGCGCCGATCGCCTGCAGCCCTCGGACCAGGGCGGCTCGATCGTGCGCCGCTCCGCCGCCCAACGAGGCCAGATATTCGAGCGCGCCCAGCGTCCCGGCGATGTTCTCGTGAAGACCCGTGCCGGTTTCGAACTTCCCCGGAGGGACGTTCGACGCGGGACGGACTTTGTAAGCGCGCAGGCGACTCAGATGCTCCAGTTTGCCGTACAGCGCGCCCAGATGCGGGCCGAAGAACTTGTACGCCGAGACGGCGAGGAAGTCGCAGTCGAGGGCCTGAACATCGATGGAGCCGTGCGGCGCGTATTGGACGGCGTCCACAAAGCACAGGGCGCCGGCCGCGTGCGCGCGGCGGACGATTTCCGCCACCGGATTGATGGTGCCGACGGCGTTGGAGGCGTAACCTACGGCGACCAGCCGGGTGCGCGGGCCAAGCAGGCTGTCGAGCTGGTCCAGGCGCAGGGTGCAGTCTTCCACGTCGAAATCGAGCCAGCGCACGACGCAGCCTCGATCCTCGGCGACGTGCAGCCAGGGAGAGATGTTGGCGTCGTGGTCGAGATGGGTGACGATGATCTCATCGCCGGGGAGAAGCGTCCGGCCCATCGCCCGGCTCAGGCCGAAGGTCAGCGTGGTCATGTTCGGCCCGAACACGATTTCCTCGGGGTGAGCTGCGTTGAGAAAGCCGGCCATGGCGCGGCGGGCGCTCTCGATGATCTCATCGGAGGCGCGGCTGGCAGCGAACGCGCCGTCGCGGTTGGCATTGGTGTGCGTCAGATAGCCGGCGACGCGGTCGATGACCTGCTGGGGAACCTGGGTGCCGCCCGGGCTGTCGAAGAAGACCGCGCCGCTCTTCAAGGCGGGGAAGCGTTGTCGCAGTTCGTTGATGTCGCCAAGCATCACGGCTTGTCTCCTTGGGGTGGCTTGGCCTCGGGCGAGCCGCCGTCTTCGGCCAGCATACGTTCGGCGATGGCTACATCCTCAGGGGTGTTGACATTGAAGAAGCTGCGTGCGGCCGGATCCAGCGGCGACCATTCGGCTTCGTCCACCGGTCGCAGGCGCACGGACGGGAAGAAGCTGATGACGCGGTTCTTTCCTGCGGCCAGCGCTTCGCGAATCGGTTCCAGGCATCGGCGGCGATAAACGGCCAGCAGCGGTTCGAATTCGCCGGCGCGACGCGGGACGACGGCGTCGTGGTCTTCGGCCAGCTCCAGCAGGCGGCGCACCAGCTTCGGCTGCACGAACGGCATGTCACACGCCACGAGGATGACGCGCTCGCCGCTCGCCGCCTCCAGCGCCGTTGCCAGGCCGGCCAGCGCGCCGGCCCCGGGCTCGGCATCGCTCGCCATGCGCAATCCGAGAAAGGCGTAGCCCTCCGGATGATTGGTGGTGACGAGCGACTCGTCGGCCAAAGGCTTCAGCCGATCGAGGACGTGCACGACCAGGGGCCGTCCCGCCAGGAGCACCAGGCCCTTGTCCGTGCCCATGCGCCGTGAGAGACCGCCGGCCTGGACAGCGAGCGTGACCATGACTGGATTGTACCGTCGGGCCCGGCTCGCGGCCTTGGTATAATGACTCAAGAGGCGGTATGAGTGTGTTGGCGGATGTCCTCGACGCGATGACCGTCGAGGGTGAGCTCTACCGGCGCCGCGAAGACGGCGCGGTGGAATGCTTCGCCTGCGGGCACCGGTGTCTGATCCGGCCCGGACGGCGGGGAATCTGCAAGGTGCGCTTCAACGAAGGCGGGGTGCTTCGGGTTCCGTGGGGGTATGTCGGCGCCCTGCAGTGCGACCCCACCGAAAAGAAGCCCTTCTTCCATCTTCTCCCCGGCTCCGACACGCTGACCTTCGGCATGCTGGGGTGCGACTTTCACTGCCCGTACTGTCAAAACTGGGTCACCTCGCAGGCGCTGCGCGACCCGGCCTCGGAAGCTGCGGGCGCGGCGCCGCGCCGCGTGACGCCGGCCGATCTGGTGGCGGGCGGCGTGGCCATGGGCGCCCAGGTCATCGCTTCCTCCTACAACGAGCCGCTCATCACCTCCGAATGGTCGCGCGCCATCTTCGAGGAAGCGCGCCGCGCCGGTTTGATCTGCGCCTACGTGTCCAACGGCAATGCCACGCCCGAAGTCCTCGAGTACTTGCGTCCGTGGGTCCGTGCCTACAAGGTTGACCTGAAGACGATGCGCGACGCGGCCTATCGCCGCCTGGGAGGCGTGTTGGACCACGTGCTGGAGACCATTCGCATGGCGCACGCCGCCGGCTTCTGGGTCGAAGTCGTGACGTTGATCGTGCCCGGCTTCAACGACAGCACCGAGGAACTGATGGACGCCGCCCGATTTCTGGTGTCGGTGTCGCCGGACATTCCCTGGCATGTGACCGCGTTCCACAAAGACTACAAGATGCCCGACCCGGATAACACGACCGCCTCCGCGCTGATTCGCGCGGCGGAGATCGGCCAGGAAGCCGGGCTGCGCTACGTCTATGCCGGCAATCTCCCGGGGCAGGTGGGTTCGTACGAGGACACGACTTGCCCTGCCTGCGGGACGGTTCTCGTCCAACGCCTGGGCTACGTCATCCTTGGCTATCATCTGACCGCGTCCGGCACGTGCCCGCGCTGTGGGACCTCCATTCCGGGCACGTGGACTTCGGATCCAGGACATGTCCGCCTCGGGGCTGAGGCGGATTTGTTTGTTCGCGTGCCTCGTCGCGTGCGGTAGCGAGCAGGCTCCAGGGGACGCATGGCTTCCCGCCCGGATCCCTCCCGAAACGGTCGCGTCAAACTGCTGCTGGCCTACGATCCGATCCCCGACAAACGCGAGGCCTACTTCAACTACGTTTTGGGCGAGTTTGTGCCGGCCATGGAGCATCTCGGGCTGACCATGTCGGAGGCCTGGCACACCGCGTACGGCGCCCATCCCCTCCGTCTGGCCGGCTTCGTGGCTCCCGATCGAGAGAGCCTGGAAGAGATCCTGGCTTCGAGCCGTTTCCAGGAGCTCGAGGCCAGGTTGCAGGACTTCGTCGTCAACTACACTCGCCGCATCGTCTCCTGCCGCACGCACTTCCAGTACTAGTGGCCCTGGGTTGCCGGGTAGGGCGCAGCGGCGTGCCGCGAGACCCATAGTCTGTTCGGAGGGCTTGGGCCCGCCGGGGCGAGACGGCCTGCGCTGCGCTTGTTGCGGCGCAGGCGAACGGTGCTTCGGCCCTACACGGCATGACCTCTGGGCGGGACGGCAGTGCCGGCCAGGTCACCTCCGAAAGGCGACAAACGTCACTGTGACGGCCTTCACAAGTGGCCCTAGAATGGTAGTTGCCCTGGCCCACCGCACATCGCTGCTCCATTGATGCCGCTGGACAATGCCCCCAGGCCAGGGCTTGCCTTATCGACGGGCGCTCCGAACAAGGAGCGTCGTCTTCATTAATGGGGGCGCCGGAGGCTTTCCGTCCGGGGTTGGCAATGACACTCCACACTAAGTCGACAAGGAGTGTCCGGGTAAAGTAGAAGCAGGAAGGTGGCCATGGCGGTGCGAGCCTGGGTTCAGCAAGAGACGGCCGTCTGCGGTCACGTGGGCCAGGACGTGACGCTCGAGGTCCAGTTGGTCTGGCCCGCCGACCTGCTTCCCGATCAAGCGCCTCGGGTCCTGGCGCACCGCTGTTCGAACGGAGTGAGCTGCAACGCACTGGATCGGCCGGCTTGCCAGTGGGCAGGAACCCTGCCCGGGTTCGATCCGTTTGCCTGACGAATCCCGCCCCGCGTCTCGGGGCTGACTCTCTCCTCCAATGGAGTCGGGTTCGAGCCGTCCCCGTGCTTCGCCACGGGGACGGCGCATTTTGGAGCAACGACCTCATGCCCCTTTTGCCAAGAAAACAGGGGCGGCTCGCGAGCCGCCCCTGCTCCACAAACGGAGCAACCGGAACTAGCAGAATTGGCGGGTCGGTCCTCAGATCACCTTCAGGTTCCGCCCGACCTTTTCGAAAGCCGCCAATCCTGCATCCAAGTCCTCACGGGAGTGGGCGGCCGAGATCATCACGCGAATGCGAGCCTTGCCGCGCGGCACGGTGGGAAACCCGATGGCCATGGCGAACACGCCTTCGTCGAAGAGTTCACGGCTGAACGCCTGGGCCAAGGGCGCCTCGCCCAGCATGATCGGCGTAATGGGCGTTGCGCTCTTTCCGGTGTCGAATCCCAGCGCCCGCACCTGAGCCTTGAAGTATTCGGTGTTCTCCCACAAGCGGCGAACGAGCTCGTCGGATTCCTCGAGCAAGTCGACCGCCGCCAGACAGGCGGCCACATCCGGCACGGTCATGGCCGAAGAGAACAGAAACGGGCGCGCCCTCTGCCGGAGCCAGTCGATGATCTCGCGCCGGCCGGCGACCAGGCCTCCGACCACGCCGAAAGCCTTCGACAGCGTCCCGATCTCGACGTCCACCTTCCCGTGCAGCCCAAAGTGATCGACGATGCCGCGACCTCCGCGTCCAAGCACACCTTCGCCGTGCGCGTCGTCCACCATCAGAAGAAAGTCGTGGTCGCGAGCGACCTCGCACAGAGCCTCGAGCGGGGCCACATCGCCGTCCATGCTGAACACGCCATCGCTCACGATCAGGCTGCGACGGTAGCCGGCGCTTCGGTTGTCCTGAATGACCCGTCGAAGGTCGTCCGCATCGGCGTGGGCATAGCGGACGATGCTCGCGCCGGAAAGCCGCGAACCGTCGATGATGCTGGCGTGGTTGAGCTCGTCGGAATAGATGACGTCTTCCTTGCCGACGAGCGCCGGAATCGTGGCCAGATTGGCGTTGAAACCGGACTGGAACGAGATGGCGGCTTCCACGCCCTTGAACGCGGCCAGCCTTCGCTCGAGTTCGAGGTGAATCTCCATCGTCCCGGCGATCGAGCGGACCGCGGCCGGGCCCACGCCGAAGCGCTCGAGGGCCTGGCGCGCGGCTTCGACCAGCCGGGGATGGTTGGCCAGTCCGAGATAGTTGTTCGAGCAGAAATTGAGGACGCGTTTGCCGTCGACGGTCAACCAGGCGCCCTGCGGAGAGCCGATGGTGCGGATGGTGTTGAACAGCCCGCCTTGTCGCAGGTTGGACAGCTCCTCGGCGATCCAATGCGTCTTGGTGGTGGTCATGCTTGGCTCCGGTGTCATGGCGAGGCCTCGCTGTATGCGTCGATCAGGGCTTGCTTGCGGGCGCGCGGCAGGGCCTTGAGGGCGCGTTCCCGCCGCATGGCGGCGGAGCGGCTGGGCTGAGGTTCGAGGAAGGCAAGGCGGCTGGGGGGATGGGAGCGGGTGTAGCGCCCGCCGCGCCCGTGTGAATGCTCATTCCAGCGGCGCTCGGGATTCGTCGTCCAGCCGGTGTAGAACGTGCCGTCGCTGCACTCGAGGATATAGCAGAAGTACTCGGGCACGGCCGGATTATACGCCGCCCCGGCGAGCGAACCGACGGCCGCGTCCTGAGCGTGCCGAAGGGCGCGGCCAGTTCCGAGGGGTTGCGCGCTTCGAGAGACTCAGCGAGTCTTCTCGGCCCCTGGTTTTCGCGGGCGGCGAAGGCCGAGCAGTCGGGCGAAGGCGCTGCCGGTGGACCCCTCCGGCATGGGCGCGGCAAACTCGGCCGGGCCTCGGCGGCGCTGCACCTGCCAGGTTTCGTAGGTGGTGAGCGCCTCCTCGAAGCGCCGGCTGAGATCCTGCGCGTCGGCCCGAGCGACGATACCCCGAATGGCTTCCAGTTCCGACAGCAAGCTGTCGATCCAGCGGATGATGTTCGATCGGTTGGCCGCCAGATCCTCGGCTATCTCCGCTGCGGGCCGCGAGGCCGCCAGACGGGTGAGATGGTTGAACGCCCGCGCCGCCAGCTGGCCTTGATCGCGCCAACCGGGGCTGGCCGCCAGGCTGCGCAAGTAGGCCGCCGCCACAACCACGGGCAGAGTCTCCGCCGCGGCTACGGCCGCGTCGAGCTCGGCCGCCTCGAGGAAGAAGGGCGTGGCGCCGAGCAGAGTGGCCAGGTCTGTGCAGACCTCGACGGCGGATGAGGGCGTGCCTGGAGGCAGGACGAGCGCCAGCAAACCTCCGGCGTACAGATCGGCGCTCGGTTCGATGGCTCCAACGTGGAAGACTTTCTCCGCCCCGAGGATGGGCACGGCGCCGACGAAGGACGCGCCCGGCTTCAAACGCGCCGGGATCGTGCTCAGAATGGATTGTTTCAGGGACGTGGTGTCCACTAGCAAGGCGTCGGGCTTCATATCCTCGACCAGGTTCTCGAGGCCCGGGCCGAGGGCGGCGGGGTTGAGGCTGTGGATGATGAGGTCGGCCTGACTGGCGGTGAGGCGCGGGTTGGACGTCAGGCGATCGACCGCGCCCGATTTCTGCGCGGCGCGGGCCGTCTCCAGGTTGGGATCGTACCCCGTGCGGCGAAAGTCTCCGCCGGATCGAGCCAGGGCCAGGCCGATCGAAGCGCCGGTTTCGCCCAGCCCGATGATCAGAATGTCAGCGGCCATGGTGCACCTCAGCTGGGCTGGTCGGCCCAACGCAGGGCGGCGAGCAGCGGCGCCGCCGAAGGATCGGGATCGTTTCGATGATGCCGGAGAACGTGGGGGTCATCGGGATCCGGGACTGGGGAGGGTCCTGAAACGCCTCGGCTGGAGAACGCCGTGGCGAGAGACCACAAGCTCAGGAAATCAACAGGCTGAAGATCGCCGAGGCCGGCACGCCGACGAGCCATTGGAAGACGTCCAGCCCGAGGCGTGGCCCCACGAAGAGCAACCCGAGAAGGATCAACGGTCCGTAGGGGCGAATCCTCATCATCGTTTCCTGACCGGCGCGCGGCAGGAAGTAGGCCAGGACTTTCTCGCCGTCCAGGGGAGCCAGGGGGATCAGGTTGAAGAAGAACAGGATGAGGTTGATGAAGATGAATTCAGCGAAGAACTCCACCGGGCTGGGCAGCCAGGCGGAGCGGACGCCAAGCTGGGCGAGGGAAACAAGCCCGATCTGCAGAGGCAACGCGGCCAGGATCGCCAAGATGAGATTCGAGAACGGGCCCGCGGCCGAGACCAGCATCATGCCCGCCGGCGTCCGCCGCTGCAGCGCGTACGGATCGACCGGCACCGGGCGGGCCCAACCGAAGCCGCTGATGAGCAGCAGGATGGATCCCAGCGGGTCGAGATGCGCCAGCGGATTGAGCGTCAGACGGCCGTTGGCGCGCGGGGTGTCATCCCCGAGGGCGGTGGCGGTCCAGGCATGGGAGAACTCGTGAACGGTAAAGGCGATGATGAGCGTAATGGCGCGGGTGAGGAGTACTGCCGGGGAAAGGCCGAGCATGAGGCCGGCATTATACCATCGCGCCGTCTGATATAATGCGAATTCCCAACGGCTGATCTCCATGCTGACCGAAATGCAGATGGAAGATGTCGTGCGGCTGCGGAAGCCGCATCCCTGCGGCAGCACCGATTGGGTCGTCGTGCGGCTGGGGGCCGACATCGGATTGAAGTGTCTCGGGTGTGGGCGGCGCATTCTGTTGCCCCGGCGGGATGTCGCCCGCCGGATGAAAGGCTATGTGAAAAAGACCGAACCCCATGCCTGAACCTCGGCGCATTGTGGTTCTCTTCTCGGACACGGGCGGCGGCCATCGATCGGCCGGCGAGGCCATCGCCGAAGCCGTCGAGCTCGAGTTCCCCTCGCGGTTCCAGGTCGAGCTGGTGGACGTGTTCAAGAAGTACGCACCGACCCCGCTCAACCAGACTCCGGCGCTGTACCCCGAGATCATGCGGCGGCCGCAAACGTGGGGTCTGGCCTACCGCCTGTCGAACGGTCACCAGCGAGGCCGAGTCCTCACCGCCATCTCGTGGCCCTACGTGCGTCGTGCCGCGCAGCGTTTGGTCAGCGAAGTCACGGCGGACGTCTTCGTCGCCGTTCATCCATTGTTCATTGCGCCGGTGCTGAAAGCCCTCGGGCCCCGGCGGCCGCCTTTCGTCGCGGTCGTGACGGACCTCGTGTCGACGCATGCCCTGTGGTACCACCATCAGGAAGACCAGTGCTGTGTTCCGACTCAGATCGCCTTCGATCGAGCGATCGCCTTCGGGATGCGGCCGGAGCAAGTGCAGCTGGTGGGCCTGCCGGTTGCCCATCGTTTCTGCGTGCCGCAGGGCGAGCGGGACGCGCTGTGCCGGGAGCTGGGGTGGCCGGTGGATCGACCCACCGTGCTCGTTGTCGGGGGTGGGGAGGGGATGGGCCCCCTGTTCGAAACCGCCCGCGCCATCGCCCAGGGCGGAGGCCGCTTCGCCCTGGCGGTCATCGCCGGCCGAAATGAGAATCTTCGACGGCGGATGGAGGCGGCCGCCTGGGACGTGCCGACGACGATCTACGGATTCGAGCGGCGCATGCCGGAGATGATGCGGGCGGCGCGCTTTTTGGTGACGAAGGCCGGGCCGGGAACCATCGCCGAGGCCTTGAACGCCGGTCTGCCGATGGTCCTCTACAGCTATCTTCCGGGCCAGGAAGAGGGCAACGCCGGATACGTGGTCGACATCGGGGCCGGGATCTGGGCGCCGGGCCCGGAGGCGACGGCCGCCGCGGTTCGGGCCTGGCTGGCGCGCCCGGAGGAGGTGGCCCGCGCGGCGCAGGCGGCGCAGGCCGCGGCACGGCCCGATGCCGGCCGCGCCGTGGCGCGGCTGCTGGCCGCGTACGCCGAACGCCGGATGACGGCGCCGTCGGCGTCGCTGGCCGCAGGGGCGAGCCCGGTGGCTTAAAGCTGGGCGACGATGGTGCTGAACATATTCCCGACGCCGGCGCCAAACAGCGTCAGCATCAGGATGACGGCCAGGCCCACCAGCAAAATCAATAATGCGTACTCGACCAGGCCCTGGCCTCTCACGCTCGTCAAATTCATAAATGCCCTCGGTCGATAATCGACCTGGATAAATCCGCCCTCAGTATAGGCGTTCCGTCTCAGCCCGCAATAGCACCCTCGGGCCAGCAAGCGGTGCGGGAGATTCGCATGCACAAGTTGATGGTCCTCATTCGACGACCGGCCGACCCGGCGGCGTTCGACGAACGCTGGAGCAGGGAATTTGTACCGCTGGCGGAACGCATGCCGGGGCTGCGGCGGGTCACGCTGAGTCGAATGGCCGGAAGCCTCTCGGCCGATCTCGATCTTCACATGGTGCATGAGTTCTTCTTTGACGACCTCGTTTCGGTGCAGTCGGCGATGACCTCTCCCGAAGGGCAGCGGGCCGGCCAGGCCCTCATGGCCTTCGCTGCCTCCGAAGCCAGCCTGTGTTTCGCCGAACACATGGAGATGGACCTGCGCGGCGGCGGTTCTTCTGCGTGAAACGACTTTCACTTGCGACTCGATCCCCGAATCGACGCCTTGTGATCCTGGCCGCGGTCGCCCTCGCGGCGGTGACCATCGCCGCGCTCGCCTATGTCCAATTTCGACCTGCGACCGCCAGACTGGCTCGACTGCGCGCCTATCGATCGAATCCCGTCTTGCATGCCGACTGGGCGATTCAGGCGGGCGACCGATGCGGCCAGGCGCCCTTCCTCATGCCGACGGACGGCCTGGTGGGTTTCGTCTGGGGGGATTCCTTTCGCCCGGGACGTCATCACCAGGGCCTCGATATCTTCGGGCCGGGCGAGATCGGCACGACTCCGGTCGTTGCGGCCTATGACGGCTATCTAACTCGCCTGCCGGAATGGCGGTCGGCCGTCATCGTGAGAGTCCCCGACGACCCGTTGCGGCCGGGCCGACAGATCTGGACGTACTACACGCATATGGCGGATGCCCTGGGCAACTCCTACATCGCCGCGGCCTTTCCCCCGGGGACGAGCGAGGTCTTTGTACGGGCGGGGACGTTGCTCGGGTATCAGGGCAACTACTCGGCCGATCCCATGAATCCCGTGGGCATGCACCTGCATTTCTCGATCGTGCTCGACGACGGCCGCGGCCGTTTCCGCAACGAACTGGAATTTCCCAACACCCTCGATCCATCCCCCTACATCGGTTTCGAGGTGGATGCGTCGCGGCTGGGCGATGGACTGGCCGTCTGCCCGGAGGCGACTGCGGTTGGACAAGGAGTGGGAGCATGACGGCTTTCGGCGGTCGCGTGGCGCTGGTGACCGGTGCGGCCCGCGGCCTCGGGCGGGCCGTGGCCCAATCGCTGGCGGGCCGCGGGGCCGTTGTCGCCGCCAACGACGTCACGCCCATCGATCTGGAGCCTGCGGTGGCCTCCATTCGGGAGGCCGGAGGCACGGCCGAGGCGTTCGTGGCGGATGTGGCCAACAGCCTGGCCGTGCGGGCGATGGTCGAATCGATCGTCGAACGCTTCGGTCGGATCGATATCCTGGTCAACAACGCCGGGGTCGAACCGCACGCGCCCTTGCTCGAGCTCGACGAATACGACTGGGACCGGACCCTGGCGGTCAACCTCAAAGGCCCCTTCCTGCTCACCCAGGCTGTCGGGCGGAGGATGGCGGAGCAGGGGGGCGGGGTCATCGTCAATATGGCCTCGATCGCCGGCCGCGCCCACGGCCTCAAGGACCGCGCGGCGTACGTCGCCAGCAAGACCGGGCTGCTCGGGTTGACGCGCGAGGCGGCGCGCGACCTGGCGACGTATAATATTCGCGTCAACGCCGTGTGCCCCGGCGTGATCGAGACGGAGATGACCGCCGCCTTGCGCCAGGATCCGGCGATGATGGCCCGTTGGCTGAGCGACATCCCTCAGGGCAGGCTCGGCTCCCCCGACGACGTTGTCCCCCTCGTGATCTTTCTGTGCTCGGACGAGGCCGCGTATATCACCGGTCAGGCGTTTAACGTCGACGGCGGAAAGGTGATGTGCTGAATGCCGTACATCGTGTCGGCCGAGGAGATGGACGGCCAGTGGATCGCCCATGTGCCGGACCTGCCGGGTTGCTTCAGCGCCCACAAAGAGCGTGATGCCGCCATTGCCGGCGTACCCCAGGCGGTCGAGGCGTATGTCGCCTGGGCCGGGACGCACGGCCTTCGCATTTCGGGCCTCTCGGCCCCGATGATCGTCAGCGAGGTCATCCGGTCCTGGATGTATGAAGACGACTACGAGGTCAACGCGTTCTTCGCCTCCGACAGGCCTCCGGTGACCGCCGAAGAGCTTCCCGAGTACGATCTGCTGCTGAGCGCGGCCCAGAAAGACCTGCTGGGCCTGGTGGACCCACTCACGCCGGAACAGATGGATAAGTTGCTGCCGGGCGAACGTTGGCCCGTTGGCGGGATCATCCATCACGTGGCTCGGTCGGAACTGTGGTATCTGGACCGAATCGGTTTGGGGTTTCCCAGGGCGGACCTTCTCGAGGATCCGCTTCGCGCTCTGGCTCAGGTGCGCGATCATCTGCGGGCGAGCCTTTCGGCCTTGGCCAGCCGCACCGGCGTCGTCACCCTCTCCGGCGAGACATGGAACGCCCGCAAGGCGCTGCGCCGTTGCCTGTGGCATGAACGCGATCACACCGAACACATCCGCAAGCTCGTGCCGCGGCTGAGATAGCCCAGTGCTTCCGCCCGCAGACGTTCCGGGCGGACCTGCGCGAGGTTGAACCGAGCCTTGTCGCCTGCCTCTGATCTGCTGACAACCTATCGCCACGATCTGCTCGAGCATTACGTGGGTCAGCTGGATGCGTTGGCCGCGAGG